>NZ_CACSIG010000080.1:0-13359 GCF_902705815.1 Alteromonas infernus | reverse complement strand
ACTGGCTTTTTGAGCTAACCCACGAAAATGCGGAGGCTAGCATTTCTCGGGGAGTCATTGTGTCTAGTTGCCTACAGGAAATTTTTGCTTTTGGTGTAAAACTCGAAGAATGTGAATAATGTCGTCTTTTATGAAATATGAAACAATCATTGAAACCTCTGGAATTATTAACAGTCTTCCCGGTATATCCTCTCTCTCCACTCCCATAAAAGGTTGCTGGTTCAAGTTTTCAACTTTCTTCTCAATTATTGCATCAGTTTTTTCTGCTGCTAATGGGTTAAATTCGTATAAAAACTCGAAAATAGCCTCACGATCGTCCAACGAACTTTTTTCCCATAAGATCATTTTTTGGCTTTATTCCTAATTTTCATTTTTCGAGCTTCCATGTCCAAGTTCGCTTCTTCATGACTGACAAACTTGCTTTGCCCACTCTCTAATTTACTGAACGCAGCATTAACCTCTTCAGTAAGCCACTGATCATGAGTAATTATTTTTCGTTGCTGTTCAGCGAGTTCTTCCGTAAGCTCTCTACAAGCGTCACTTAAAGTGCGTCCTTGGCTTTCGGCCATTATCTGAGCTAGCCGTTTAGTTTCTTCATCTACTCTAAACTGAATACGGGTATCCATGGTAAACTCCTTATGAAATGTACACACAAATGTTAGCACACCTATTGAATTTACGGCAACTAACAAACGCATTAACTCTGTCGCTGGCGCTCCTTGTGACAAAAACACGTAGGCTCCTTGCGCTTCGCTTAGTATTGTAGCCTACGTATTTTTCCCGTATGCGGGTGTTAGCCCTTATTTCTCTCTTTGACCAAAGTAATCCAATGGATTACAATCAGCGTTATGCTTACCACAATAACTGAATTACCTGAATACATTAAACGAGCAGATTCATTACTTTACGAATCTGAGCGTAAAGCCTTAATTGATTGTCTTTCTGAGCACCCAAAAGCGGGAGATATCATGGAAGGTACTGGCGGTATTCGTAAGTTACGCTGGAGTAGAGGCAATAAAGGTAAAAGCGGTGGTGTAAGAGTTATCTATTACTATCACGATGAGCGTATTCCTTTATATCTTCTTACCATGTTTGGGAAAAGTGAGCGCGCGAATTTGTCCAAGGCTGATAGGAATGAATTGGCTAAACTCGTTGAAATTCTAGCAAAGAAAGCATTGGAGAAAGCTTATGAATAATGCATATGAAAGTATTGCCCAAGGGCTTCAAGAGGCAATCGATCTTAATGACGGCAAAAAGGTGGCTGCTAAAGTACATCGCCCACCTCACGTTGATGTAGCCAAGATTAGGCACGGCTTGGGATTAACACAAATGGAGTTTGCTTCCAAATTTTGTATTAGTGTGTCAACTCTTAGGCATTGGGAGAGAGGCGACCGAACTCCTCATGGTCCAGCATTAGCGCTGTTAAATGTGGTCGCCAAAGAGCCAAAGGCAGTTTTGCGTGCGCTGGGCTAAAAAACCAATCAACACACTCACTACGTTCGCTGGGACGCATACATTCATATTCAGCGAGAGAAGATGCTTGCTAAATTCTGGTTAAAGCCCGTTGCTTTAGCTAGCTCTACTCGTTTTCCACCTAAAACGTTAAGAAAACTCGAGCAATTGGTGGTCGAAAATAAAGAAACATTTTTGGAGGCTTGGAATGGCTATTTTAGCAGTTGAACATCACCCTCTTGCTCACTCAGTTAGTTTTGACTCAGACTCACTTATTATCAGTCTAATTGATGGCCGCACTCTTTCCGTTCCTTTAGCTTGGTTCCCATCGCTTTCATCTGCGACTGCAGATCAGCTTAAAGATTGGGAGATACTGGGTGATGGCGAAGGTATTCATTGGCCTCAATTGGACGAGGACTTAAGCGTTAATGGTCTACTTTTGGGCAATCAAGGAAAGAAGATAACAAATCAATAAACACTAATTCAAATAAACACACTCACTTCGTTCGCTGGGACGCATACACGCGGGGCGGCTTCGCCATAATGCCCCACGCAACTGTGCCGCTTAGCGTAATGTTATACGCAATTGGTCATAATAACTTTTTAACATCACGGTAAAAGTTTTCATGAGAACCAAGAGCTATCAATTCAAGTATTACAGTGCCATCCTCGTAGCTGTAACCTAGTAAGGTTAACTGCTTGACCATCTTGAATTTGTACACGCGAAGAAAGGCTAGGTCGCCTTTTTTTTGCTCACCTAGAAGAGGATCGGCCATTAGTTCCTTAACGGCTTTATCCAAGTCTTTTTTCTGATTCTGATGTAACTTCTTTACTGCTCTCTTAAAATTAGCTGTCTGTAAAACATTGGTAATCTTAGCCAAAATCGTAAGGCTCCAATTTTCCAGCCTCTTTTTCAGCTTTAGAAATAATTGCCTGTTTCACAAATTCGTATGACAAATCGGGATTATCTTCCATCATTTCACCTATCTTTGCCCAATGCTCAATCTGTTTTGGCATAGTTCGATTTAGTGCTTTGCCCATAATGGTAGCTTTCTCAACTAGATCTTGGTCTAGTCTTACGCTCGCGGTTGCCATAATATGTCTCCCAATAGTTAGCCGCTACATTGTAGCAATGCGCTACAGATGTAGCAAATGGCGTATAACAAAAGCATTAACACTCGCTGCGTTCGCTGGGACAGTAACACGTGGGCTCTGTCGCTTCGCGCGGATTTTAACCCACGGGTTACTGCCCCTTATGGGGGTTCTGTCGCTTCGCGCGGATTTTAACCCACGGGTTACTGCCCCTTATGGGGGTGTTGGTATGACTCCCTTTGTCAACCCTGAGCGGAGGCAGTAATGTCGTCGGTTCTAATGCTGGTATTCGTGGATTATTCATTTCTCAATGAACAGCGCCTACCTTACTCACTCCGCCGTAGCCCGGTGACCGCTCATCCTTTCCAGTCGCCGGATACGCTCCTCAATGGTTTGCAGTTGTTCCTGCAAGACAATTTGCTGGCTGGATGAGGCAAAATCAGTTCGGTGAGCCAGCGAAGGTGCTTCTTCGACCAGTTGGCAGTGCCTTCATTACGTATGTTGTTGAGAAGTAATAAGGCTTTGAGTTGATACTTTGCTTCTTTTAAATCCTTCATTGCCGCTTCACGAGTACGGTATAAGTCGCGAAAGGCTTCGTCCTCAGGCTCGGGAACATATATGGGCGTGAGATCTTCAGACTTTAATGACCTAACGAGCTTAAGCGCATCTCGGCGGTCAGTTTTAATTCGCTCCCTTGGCTTTTTGGGAATAAGAGACGGAGCCACGACATAGCAACAATGCCCAAGACTGGTAATGAGACGATATATCCAGTAGCCACATGGCCCTGCTTAGTAAACAACGTGAAGTGTTGCACCAGGATATTTAGATTCAAACTGACGAAGCAGCTTTTTGACACTAACCTTAGATGAGGGAATACGCCCATAATGAACAGGCGTCGCTCCACGCTGCTCTTCACAATAAGCAACCTCATGAAACTCTTTATGCGTATCCAACCCGATAAAAATCATGCTATGTTTGTTCATACTAGCCTCCAAATTGATTTAGTATTGAACAAACTAATTATGGCTCTGGTGAGCAGTTTTGCTGTTAGCTAACCCACGAAAATGCGGAGGCTAGCATTTCTCAGGGAGTCATTGTGTCTAGCCGTTTGAAAACTTGCCATGCTCAGAGTGATAGAATAGTATCACTTTAATGTTACTTTGGAGCAGCTCAAATGAAAGTAGAACTTGTGACGTCACTAAAACGGCAGGCTACTAAGATCCTTGCCGATCTTCATGATACGAAAGAGCCAGTATTAATAACTGAGCACGGAAAGCCGTCAGCTTACCTTATTGATGTAGAAGATTATGAATTTATGCAAAATCGTTTAGCGATCCTCGAAGGCATTGCTCGTGGCGAGCGAGCTCTAGCGGATGGCAAAGTGGTCAGCCATCAAGATGCTAAGGACAGAATGTCAAAATGGTTGAAATAATTTGGACGGAGCCGGCTCTATCCGATCTGAATGACATTGCTGAATACATCGCGCTTGAAAATGTCGTGGCTGCTAAACAACTGGTGCAAACCGTTTTTACAAAAGTTGAACGTTTGGTTGATTTTCCAGAGCCTGGACGCGTCCCACCAGAACTGGAACACCTCAATTGTCGTGAAGTCGTTGTAAATCCGTGTAATGTTTTCTACAAGTATGATGATGAAAAGGTTCGTATTCTTTTTGTTATGCGTGCGGAGCGAGATTTGCGTCGGTTAATGCTAACGAAACAGTAGGATTGATAAAAACGGCTAACAACGCGCTCAAGTGGGACACATACATGCAGCGGCTTGCGCCATTATAGCTGCATGTATGTGCCAAAAGGAATTTGAATGCACAAGAATAATCAACTAATAATCGCTGGCAGTTTAAGCATCTTGGCTGCACTACTTCATATAAGTTGTATTATCGGCGGTCCTGATTGGTATCTCTTTTTTGGTGCTGGTCAACGCATGGCTCAACTCGCAGCTCAGGGTGACCCGTACCCCACAATTGCAACTTTAGTAATTGCCTCAATTCTTACGGGCTGGGGCTTATATGCGTTTTCTGGTGCAGGCATCATCATCAAATTACCTCTACTAAAAACCTGTTTAGCTCTAATCACAGCCATCTATTTTTTTGCGTGGTATCGCAGGCTTAATTGGCCCCTTTCTGACTTCAGACCCTGTGGTACATCAGAATTCAATAACCTTTTGGTTAGTAAGCTCAATTATATGCTGTATTTATGGTATTTTTTATTTATTGGGCACAGTAAAGTTATGGCGGCAGTAGAAAGTACGCTGGCACATAACAAAAATTAAGCTCGCACGCTACGCGGCCTGGAACGCAAACATGTAGGCTGGCTCACTTCGTTCGACTTTTGGCCCACATGCCTGCGCCCCTTATTTAAAAGTCTACATACCTAAAAGGATTTGACTAAGTGAAGTACCTCATATTATCTCTTTTTTCACTTTCCATTGTTGGCTGTGGCACAATCAATACGCCTAATGACGGTGTCGATGCAATCTACAACACCACTTCGGCAGTGATAAAAGGTGAGAACAGTAACTGCTCGACGGGACATATTGAAGATAGGAAGAAGTGTAAGAGTCGTTCGCAAGAAAAGACAAATGCTATTTCAGAGTCAATCAAAAAGCACCGTCGCGACAGCGGCGTCTAACAAGGAAAATTTTTATTTCATAAGCTTTCATTAATATACGCTATGCTCTTTTTACTGTCAGCTTCCACAACAGGAAAGCTGTATTACACGCAAGAATCTGGGAAACGAGTTTTAGATTGCGATGTAGAGTTACGCCTTAAAGGTGCTTTGTTTATAAGCCAATAATCGTTGACGGTAAGAAAAACTAGCATGACAATGGACACGCAGGTTTTGGCCAAGTACTTACAATTGCAGGCGCTGCAACGAAAACTTTTATGACCTTGCACTGACTGGAAACACGGGCGATACGAATAGCAGCCCATTTTACTTAATGCCAATTCAAAGCTTTAAAAATAATAGAAAAAGCGCGTTTGTATGAAAATTAAAATTAACGTTGTTGATGCATTTACCAGTGTAAGATTCAAAGGTAACCCTGCCGCTGTTGTTATCACTGGCAAATGGCTCAGTAATGAAAAAATGCAGGAAATTGCTGCCGAGAATAACCTGTCTGAAACCGCATTCTTGGTTGAAGACGATACCGGCGTATTTACTATCCGCTGGTTTTCACCCATGACAGAAATCGACTTTTGTGGGCACGCAACGTTGGCTTCTGCCTATGTGATTTTTAGCGAAAATTATCAGCTATCACATATTTCACTTTTCGCAGAGTCAGTAGGAATGATGAAAATCGTAAAGAAAGACGATGGATTCATTCAGATGGACTTTCCTAACAGAATGCCTAGCCCTGTTAGCGAAGTACCTGAAGCGTTACTGCAAGGGCTTTCTATCAAGCCCAAAAGCGTTTTAAAAAATAACCAAGCTTATTTTGCGGTTTATTCAGACGAAGACGATGTTTTAAGCGTAATTCAAGACAGCGAACAACTAAAAACACTCGCGCCTTATGATGTGGTAGTAACAGCGCCTGGCTCACAATTTGATTTTGTGTCGCGTTATTTCTGGCCTGCAAATGGTGGTGATGAAGACCCTGTCACAGGCTCTATCCACACCGGTCTCGCGCCGTATTGGGCTAAAAAGTTAGGAACGTCCAAGCTAATGGCTTACCAAGCTTCTAAACGAGGTGGTACAGTCAAATGTGAAGTGACAAACGACCGCGTGCTTATTTCTGGTCAAGCAGTGGCTTATCTTGAAGGTTACATCACAATTTAATGATTGATGTTTACTATGGAAAGAATGAATACAAAACGGAAGGTTTAAAACCTTCCGTTTTTCCACTATTGCGACAAATTGCCGCACTACTTTTTTATAGTAGCGGGTCATTAGCGCCCTACTGCAATACCTTCCCTACGAGGGTCAGCACCACCGATGAGCTTACCCGATTTAAATTGGATCCCATGTAGGCCGCTGTTTAAATCCACCACTTTTACGTTATGACCAAGTGCCTTTAATGGCGCTTCAAGCTCAGCTATAGGTGTGCCCTTCTCTAACGCCGTATAATCGTTTCTATTGGTGATTTTAGGCAGGTTTATCGCTTGCTGAATGTCTAAACCGAAGTCCAAAACACCAATTAGCGTTTGCGCGACATAGCTTACAATTCTCGAGCCACCCGGTGAGCCTACAACCACTTCTAAGTTACCTTCTTTGTCGAACACCATTGTGGGGCTCATAGCACTTCTAGGTCTCTTACCAGGCTCTACGCGGTTAGGGACAGGGAATCTATTTTTCGTTGGAGAGAACGAGAAGTCGGTGAGCTGATTGTTTAGCAAAAAGCCTTCTACCATAATCCCAGAGCCAAACATGAATTCAATGCTTGTGGTCATGGATACTGCATTGCCTTCTTTATCTACGATTGAAACGTGCGAGGTGTTAGGCAACTCCATTGAGGTGCCAAGCGCTACGTTTGCGTCAGCGTATGGATTACCGGCGCGCTTGCGACGCCATTCTTTATCAACACTAATGCTTTCTGCACGGCGCTCAAGATAGGCCGTATTGATCATGGCCGCGAACGGCAGGTTAGTAAAATCGCTATCCGCTATAAACTTTTCACGGTCGGCATACGAAAGCGCGCTTGCCTGCGTGTACAAATTCGCAAATTCGACTGAATCGGGCGCATACTGGCTAAGATCAAAGCCTTCTAACATTTTCAAAATTTGATACACGTTCACGCCGCCCGAACTCGGCGGTGCCATCCCGCAGATACGTTTTTCGTGATAAAGGCCACAAACAGGTTCACGTTTTACCGGCTCATAATTTGCTAAATCATCTCGTGTCATTTGACCCGGGTTAATCTCAGCGTTATTGACCGCTTTAACAATTTTTTCAGCCACTTCGCCTTTCAACAAGTAATCGCTTCCCTTTTCAGCAATGCCTTTAAGGGTTTTAGCGAGTTTCTTATTTTTCTTTACTGTGCCTTCTTTTAAAGGAAGGCCTGCTGGAAAGAAATAGGTCGAACTCGCTGGAAAGGTCTTTAGCCCTGGGTGATAATCTAGCGCAACCAGTTTGGCTAAGCGAGGCGAAACCTTAAAGCCGTCTTCTGCTGTTTTGATTGTATCGTCAAACAGCGTATTCCAAGGCAGCTTGCCGAACTCTTTTTGTGCCATTTCTAGCGCTTTAACTGCACCAGGCACGCCTACTGACTTGCCGCCTACTACAGCGTCTATCCAGCGCATTGGTTTGTTCCCTTCGATAAACCAATGAGAATTTACTGCTTTTGGTGCCGTTTCACGCCCGTCAAAGGTATGAAGTACTTTGTTCTTGTTATCCCAATAGAGGATAAACGCACCACCGCCAATACCCGATGATTGCGGCTCAACTAAAGAAAGCATAGATTGAACGGCCACGGCCGCGTCAATGGCGCTTCCCGCTTTTTCTAAAATATTCTTTCCCGCCCAAGACGCATAGGGATTTGCCGCCACCACCATATAGTCTTTGGCTTCAAACGCCTGTTTCTCGACGTATCCCGTTGCCGCTTCTGGCTCACCCACTTCGCGAGCTTGTTTAGCGTTCGCACCAAAAATAAAACAACTAGATAATGCTAGGGTTACTACTGAAGCTCTGAACAAAGCACTGCGTCTCAAAATAATACTTCCTCTTATTTAAACTTTTCGGGGTTAATGGGGCGTTTTTTAAGAAACGCATCAAACGCTTCTTGGGCTGCGGTAGTACCCAACGCTTCTAAAAATATATCAAACTCTTCGTTCATTTGTTGGTTTGTTCGCTCCCCGTCACCTTTTAACAGCGCTTTTGTTTGTTTAAGCGAAAATGAAGGCTTGGCAACGAGTTTTTCTACCGTGGTTTGAACCGCTTGATCTATTTCCTGCGCGTCGACAATCTTAGTCAGAATACCAAATTGATAGGCATCGGCAGTGGTAAAGGGTTCGCCCAGCATAAGCCACTCTGCCGCTTTGATATGACCTGCAACCTTAGGCAAAAGATAACTTGATGCATACTCAGGAACAAGCCCTAAGTTGATGAACGGTAGAACAAATCGGGTATCTGGGGTGGCGTATACAAAATCACAATGAAGTAAAAGGGTTGTACCTATTCCCACGGCTAACCCATGAACTTGCGCAATAACAGGTAAATTACATGCTGTGAGCGCACGCATAAAAGCAGCGGTTTCTGGTACTTGAGCGTGATCCTGCTGCTGTGCAAAGTCGCTGATGTCGTTGCCGGCGGTAAAACAATCCCCCGCCCCCTTAATAACAACAACTTTAGTAATACCGTCGTTTTTTATTCCTAAAATGGCGTTCGCCATGTCTTGGTACATATCGCGGGTTAGTGCATTTTTCTTTTCTGGTCGATTGAGGGTTATGGTGAGGCACTGCTGTTTTATTTCGGTAATGATGTAAGACATAATTACTCCTTTACTGTCGTCTTCGTTATTTTTAGGCGTACTTCAGTTTTCACCCTGTGGGCAATTTCTGTATCATAGCCAGCAAATTCGAAATTCAAAAATAACTAACACTGATGAATTCACTGCCGTTTTCGCTTAAGTATAGTGCTGGCCCCTTACTTATTGCGCTATGTTCTCTTATCGCGTTTTTCTTTGAACCCTTATCGGGCAATTATTTAGCTTACGACCGCTTCGCCATTCAGGGTTTAGAAACGTGGCGAATAGTGAGTGGCAACATCGTTCACACTAATGGCTACCACCTGCTTTTAAATATAGCGGGTCTAGCACTTTTGTGGGCGTTACACGGCGAACATTATCGCGTTGGTTTGTTCTTGAAAGTCTTTGTGTGGTGCTGCTTAGGCACCAGTGTTGGGCTTTACTTTTTTTCACCAGACCTTATTTGGTATGCGGGGCTTTCTGGCGCACTTCACGGCATTTTTGCATGGGGCGCTTGTGTTGATATTAAGGAAAAGATGAAGTCGGGTTGGTTACTACTTATTGGGTTAGCGATTAAAGTGGGATACGAACAAATAGACGGTAGTAGCGAACAAGTCGCTAACCTTATTGATGCTAAAGTTGCTGTCGATGCGCATTTATTCGGAGCCCTTACGGGTATCACTATCTTTTTGCTGATGTTTATTACGGCAAAGCGTATATAGGTCGTTTTGCATAGTAGCGCTATTCATACGCGCTGCTGACTTCAATAACATGCTATAAGCAGACAAAGAAAAATATCACAAAAGAAAAAGGCCCGAACTCTTTTGAATTTGGGCCTTTTTATATTGATTGTGCGATAACAAACCCCGTGCTTTTAAACACGGGGGAAATCGCTCGTTAAGCGCTGTTTATAAGTTTTCTTCGAAAAGTTTATAGATACGGCGATATTCGTCTAACCATGAACTTGGCTGTACAAAGCCGTGGGGTTCAACTGGGTAAATAGCGGTTTCAAAATCTTCTTTTTCAAGCTCTATAAGACGCTGCACAAGTCGCACGGTATCCAAAAAGAATACATTATCATCCACCATAGGCGCATTGATAAGCAGCGGTTTTTCTAACCCCTCTGCGAAATAGATGGGTGAGCTGCGCTCATAAGCAATGGGGTCGATGTCAGGCGTATTTAGAATATTTGCTGTATAAGGCGTATTGTAATGCGCCCAGTCGGTTACCGGGCGAAGCGCCGCGCCTGCCGCAAACAGATCTGGTGCGGTAAACATAGACATAAAGGTCAAGAAGCCGCCGTATGAACCGCCGTATGTGCCAATACGCTCACGATCTACATTTGCATTCTCTACAAGCCAGTTAACACCGTCACGCAAATCTTGCACTTCTGGCGTCCCCATTTGGCGATAAATAGCCGTGCGCCAATCTCGCCCGTAACCAGCACTGGCGCGATAATCCATATCAAGTACCACATAGCCTTGTTGAACAAGCATGCTATGGAACATGTATTCCCTGAAGTAACCCGACCACCCCATGTGGGCGTTCTGCAAATAGCCTGCACCGTGGTTAAACACCACCGCTTTGTTAGGTGCTGACGTGTCGTAGTTTTCTGGTAAATAAACACGAGCGTAAATAGGTGCCTCGGTATGCGATGACTCAATAGCGACGATGTTAGGCACTGCCCATGGTAGCGCGTTAAAATCGGCGCTAGTGCTTTGTGTAATTTGTTTTGCCGCAGAAGTTTCATTAGCCGGCTTGATATAAAGCTCTTGTGGCTTATTTACTTTACTGTGACTCAATAGCAAGTTTTTACCATCAGGACTAAGCGAGTAATCCGTCATACCATTTAAATCGGTCATGGTATCGATAGTGTTGTCGGTTAAGTCAGCGCGATAGACTTCGTAAAGCCCTGGGTGCTCCATATTCGCTTTGAAGTAAATGTAGTTGTCGTCATGAGAAAGTGTTAAGTCATCCACAATAAAGCGCCCACTTGTTAGCGCAATTGGCGCTTCGTCAGGCTTTTGTATGTATAAATGCGAGAAGCCTGTATGTTCAGACTGGTAGTACAATGTCTCGCTATTATTCATCCAACCAAATGCATTAAAACGATAGTTGATCCATGCATCGTCATGTAGCCTATGTTGGTTTTCTAGCGTTTTATTCGCCAAATCGATGGTGGCTATCCAGCGGTCTTTGTTGTCCCACGCTTCAAGCATTACCGCGACAGCGTTTCCGTTTTTGTGCCAGCGAATTGAAGGCTTGGTCCAGTACCAACTCTGTAGCAGCGTAATGTCCCGTGGTAAGCGATTCACTTCATACGATTCGCCCTTTGCTTCGGCATTTTCCGCTTTTACATTAGCCAGAACATCATCGTTATAGCCCGGCAAGTTGAAGTATTTAAGTTCGTTTTTCTCACCTGTTTTTAAATTGAGAAGCCATAATACGTGATTCACCGGCTCAGCATCGGCAACCCGCTGGCGTACTGGCTTAGCAGCAATACGACTGTCTTCCTGAATGTAGTGCGGCATGATGTCGGTATCATCGCGGCTAGGCTTGCTTTCAGTTGTTGCAACCACCGCATAATTTCCCGCAGGAGATACGCTGATCCCAGCTAGCCTATGAGACTTGTCAAAGTAAAAAGGCGTTGGCGCTACGCTCTTGTTTTCGTTGGCAAGCGCTTTGTGGGCCTTATCTTTATCTTGTCTATTTTTACGCTGTAGTTTTATATATTCCACCAGCGATTGCTGCTGCTTGGCGATATAGTCCTTCGCTGGTTCAACGGCTTCAGGCGCATCTTTAAACGCCCAACTTAGTAACTCTTCACGTGTGCCATTAGACAGGTCGATAGCTATGAACTTGTTGCCACTCAGGGCCATCAACCGACCATCGGTCATAAACGAAAGCGTAGAGAGTGCGTTCCCTCCTCGTGCCAGATGCACCGTTTCACCGTTAGTGAACTGAACATACACACTATCTTCAAACGAGTACGCAATAACCCCATCATCTCGCACTACTCGTTCGTCAAAACGGTACTTATGTAAATCTGATAAAGGCGCTTTAACCGCACGTGCTGGATTTGAAAGCTCTGCAATATAAACATCTTTTAATGCGCTGTTTTGCTTTTCTCTTTCAAAAACTATTTTACCGCCATCTACCGACCAGCCCATTGATGTCGGCAATGCACCAATCCACTGCGGATCTGACATTATCTGTTTAAGCGTGATTTCACCGGTTTCCGCGTCACTTTGCGATGCAACATCAGGGGTGACTGTTTGCTGTACCGTAGCGGCTGGAAGTGAAGGGAAAGCCGCCTTAGCTGCTATATCGTTAGTTGTGCTGGCGCATCCGCCTAGCGCGAAAGCCACGCTGGCTGCGATGACTAAAGAAGAATATTTTTTCATTATTTTAAGTCGTTGTTATGTAAAAAGCGTTAACATTATACGCAGAGTAACCTTGATTGCTCTAACGTTCATCGTTAGTGGTAGTGAACCAAACGTAAACCAATCCCGTTAATGGTTTGGACAAATAACAACGACTAAAATAACAAACATTGATATGAGAGGTAAAACCCTATGAAGATTAAAGGTTATGCGGCTGCCCTACTTTCACTTAGTTTATTCACATCTTTGAGCTACGCGAACGAGTGCCCTAGCGTACTTAAATTTATGAAGCGTAAACTCAATTCTCAAGAAACCGTAAACTTGTGTGACGAGTACGCAGGAAAAACCTTGTTGGTCGTTAACACTGCGAGTTATTGTGGTTACACGCCCCAGTTTGAAGGTTTAGAAGCACTTTACCGCAACTACAAAGACAAAGATTTTGCCGTGTTGGGTTTTCCTTCTCACGATTTTAATCAAGAAGATAGCGACGAAGGTAAAACTGCTGAATTGTGTGAACTAACCTATGGCGTTAAGTTCCCGATGTTTGAGCCGATTTCTGTTAAAGGTGACGATGCCGACCCTATGTACCGTATGCTTAAAAACGCGACAGGCAAAGCCCCATCTTGGAATTTCAACAAGTACCTTATTGATAGTTCAGGGAAACAAATTATCCACTACCCTAGTTCAACTAAGCCCACAGATGCAGCGTTTATTGCAGATATAGAAGCCTTGCTTAAAAGCGAATAGTCGTTAGTTTATTCACTGCGTAAACAGAGTGGGTAACAAAACCGAATAATATATCGCCCATATCGAGTAGGGTGAGGCTTGCGCCTCATCCCTCTCACAGAACCGTACGTACGGGCCTCGTATACGGCTCCTGCATACTTCATATCACTTGCTAAGTGACACAATGCTAATTTGCAATCTAGTATCGTGCGCCCTATGGACATCGTTCATTTTCTAACATTGTGGTAACTTTCATTGCAGGGTTTGGCGTTCTAGCACTGAGGCAATCTAC
>NZ_CACSIG010000079.1:0-558 GCF_902705815.1 Alteromonas infernus | reverse complement strand
TTGCGAGTTTCGTAAACGAGTTAACCGAAATACGCAACGGTTTTTTAACGTCGTAGCGTAAACACATGACGAGGCGTTTTTTAGCTAAACCGCACCGTTTTTAAGCGCGCTCATAAACATAGCATCGCCATAGCTAAGAATCGGTATTCTTTCGCTATCGCTTCTTGATAGGCATTCATCACGTTTTCTTTACCTGCAAATGCGCTAATCAACATCATTAACGTAGATTCCGGCAAATGGAAGTTAGTAAACATAGCGTCCACAACTTTAAATTCTAAAACCAGGGTAAATAAAGATTTCGGTATCTTCATTAAAGGGCGCGATAATCTGTTCATCGCCCCGCTCTGCACTTGCTTTCGCCGCCGATTCTAGTGAGCGTACCGAAGTGGTCCCTACTGCAATTACCCTTTTGCCATTTGCTTTTGTGTTTAACACGGCATCAACCACATCTTGAGGCACTTCGGCAAATTCAGCGTGCATTTTATGCTCTTGAATATTATCAACACGAACGGGCTGAAACGTGCCCGCGCCTACATGCAAGGTAACNNTTACATTCAC
>NZ_CACSIG010000078.1:0-549 GCF_902705815.1 Alteromonas infernus | reverse complement strand
TATGTCGCACAACAGTTAAATAAGTTGAAAGTGGGCTATCTTCACGTTATGGACGGCTTAGCATTTGGCTTTCATGAACGCGGTGAAGCCATGACGTTAGCCGAGTTCAGAGCGCTGTACGATGGCATGTTAATGGGTAACTGTGGCTACACGAAAGAAGACGCTGAGAAGCGACTGGCTGACGGCGATGCGGACATGATTGCCTTTGGTAGACCTTGGATCACCAACCCGGATTTGCCTACCCGTTTCAAGCACGACTACCCTCTTACCTCATTTGACGACCCATCGACATGGTATGGTGGTGGCGAGGAAGGCTACAACGACTACGAGACTTACCGAGAGAAGAGTGGAAAAGAAGCAATGACATCGTTGACCTAACCAAAGGGCAGCGAGCGTTAATGTAAAAGGCAGAGCAACGCCTCTGCCTTTTAAACNCGCTATTTATACTTGAAAGCGCGCATACCTAATAGCACTATAGGTTTTAGCTTGTAAACGTTTTTTTCTTTTTACGATAGCACAGTCCAATTTTTCAAGTCACGACATCCACGC
>NZ_CACSIG010000077.1:0-647 GCF_902705815.1 Alteromonas infernus | reverse complement strand
TTAGCTGAGATAAGAGCGAGAGGTGATGACGTTGCGTGGTACCTAGAGTCTACGTGTGAAAAGTTTACTTGATGACACTGAAGTCTTGCTTGCAAACAATTGATGACGTAAAAAAGTTATGACCACTTGCAAGTTTTTGCGTGCGGTAACTTTAGTTTATCAGTTTTCTTCCTGGAATAAAGGTCGCAGTATTTCATGGGTATGCAGTAGGGAAACGTGGTGAGAAGGGAAATGTACTGGATGACCATTTTACAATTCGAAATTGGTTTGACTTGTATTGTACACAAGGTCCTAGCAGCACACCTGTATTCAAGCAATTGGAAGAAAAGCTTGGTTTCTTTAAATGTTATGAAACAGGTTGGTGTAAGGTTGATCCAGTTTTTTACAGAACCTACTCTGCAGAACGAAGGTAAAACTACAATATTATATTCGCCTACATTTAGTCGGGGTATAACTTCGGTAGAGGCCTTATATGACACAATACATCAGATTGCTGAACGTAGAGATTGGGAATGGATAATAACCTTTCATCCCAAAATCACTGATCATTCGATAATAAACAAATACCAAAAGCTGGCAGAAAAGTTCGACAATGTTAGTTTTGAAAGAAATGAAGGTTTAAAAACATTCCAACGTGCAGATGTAAT
>NZ_CACSIG010000076.1:0-48784 GCF_902705815.1 Alteromonas infernus | reverse complement strand
TTGAACGATACGTCCAACCATTTGATTGGATCCAATGCCAGGCTTCCCCAGTTACTGCACTGGCTCCCTGTTAGAAATTCCAACCCTCAAACACAAAACAGGTCTGACTGAGTATCGGGCTTCGCGCTATTTTGCACGCTTACCCACCTGCCTTGCCGAATCAGGTTCACTTTCGTTGTGTACCTCTAACTTCCTATGGCTTCCTTCAGACCCTATCGTTGGCCAACAGCGCCCTTGCCATTCGGATTATCTTCCCCTCAGTCAGGGTGATTCAGGTTTCTTTCAACCTGACGGGTTTGCCAGCTTCGCTGGGCAAACAAAAAAGCCGCTTCTTAAAGCGGCTTTTCTTTATTAGGCATATCAACTGTAATTAGTCTGCTGCGTCAATGTTGTGTACATCAAGATTACTTAGCTCAGCCTGAACAACAGGCGCATTTCGCGACTGCTCCCCGCGCGACATGTCGATGCGCTCAAGGTACTCTTGGTCAATGTCGGCAGTGATGTAGTTGCCATCAAAAACAGACGTTTCAAATCGTTGTATTGATTCGTTTTCTTCACGAACTGCTTCAACCAAGTCAGAAATGTCTTGGAAAATGAGCCCATCCGCCTGAATAAGCTCGGCAATTTGATCGATTTCACGGCCGTAGGCAATAAGTTCGTTAGCCGAAGGCATATCGATACCGTATACGTTCGGGAAGCGAATTTCTGGTGCAGCTGATGCGAAGTACACTTTCTTCGCGCCAGACTCTCGGGCCATTTCAATAATTTGCCCTGATGTTGTGCCACGAACGATAGAGTCATCGACAAGTAATACGCTTTTGCCTTTAAATTCAGATGAAATGGCGTTGAGCTTACGGCGTACTGATTTCTTACGCATGGTTTGGCCAGGCATAATAAATGTACGCCCTATATAGCGGTTTTTAACAAAGCCTTGGCGATACGGCAGCTCTAGTGTATTCGCAATTTGAAGCGCGACGTCCATGGATGTTTCAGGAATAGGAATAACCACGTCGATATCGAGGTCAGCCCACTCACGTTTTATTTTCTCACCAAGTTTACGACCCATGTTTACACGTGACGCATAAACTGAGATACCGTCAATAAAGCTATCTGGACGTGCAAAGTAAACAAACTCAAAGATACAAGGTGAAGTGACTGGGTTTTCAGCACACTGTCTGGTGTGTAGCTGACCTTCTTCGGTAATAAATACCGCTTCACCCGGCATAACGTCACGTACAAACTGAAAGCCTACCGCATCAAGTGCAACGCTTTCAGAGGCGACCATCCATTCTTCACCCAGTTCGCTCATACGCTTGCCCAGCGCTAATGGGCGAATACCGTGCGGGTCGCGAAACGCCACAATACCTTGACCAATAATGGCAGCCACTACGGCATAGGCACCACGTATTTTCTTGTGAACTTTAGTTACCACTTCAAATATGTGTTCAGCACTTACGCTTAAACCCGCTACCTGCTGAAGCTCATGAGCAAGAATGTTTAGTAGAAGCTCTGAATCTGAGGTGGTATTGATATGGCGACGAGCAATGCGGAAAACTTCTTCTTGAAGCTCATGGGCGTTAGTAAGGTTACCGTTATGCGCAAAGGCAATACCAAACGGCGAGTTCACATAAAACGGCTGGGCTTCAGCTGAACTTGATGTACCGGCAGTTGGGTAGCGTACATGACCAATTCCCATATTGCCCGATAGCCTTTTCATATGACGCGTATGAAAAACCATCCCGAACCAAGCCATTTGCCTTACGCAAATTAAACATATTTTGGTCGATAGTCATTATGCCTGCGGCATCCTGTCCACGGTGCTGAATAACCGTTAGACCGTCGTACAGTGACTGAGCTACGGGCGTTTTACCAACTATTCCGACTATACCACACATGTGCGTTACCTATTTCAAGCGGGATTTAAAAAACTGGAGGAGTCTTTCACATAACTGAAAAACCACTCAATAATGACACCAAACTCTGGGATGAGTACCGACGCTTGCCACCACGCTGCAGTGGCTGCACTAGTAAAGGTATCCATGAAAAAGAGCAATGCGCTAACAATAAGCACGCCACGCAATGCGCCAAAAACTATACCTAAGGCTCTGTCTGTACCAGACAGCCCGGTGGCCAGTACAAGCTGGCTAATTACATAATTGATCATACCGCCCAAAATGAGCGTTGCGACAAATAGCGCGGCAATGGCAGCGCCATTTTTTAGATAGGGATCGTCAATGGCCGTGAAGTACACCGCGAGGTCAGCGTAGAAATTGCTTGAAATAAAGAGTGCAGCAAACCATACCACTAATGAGATGGCTTCTTTAACAAACCCTCTAATAAGGCTTATTAAGGTAGATACCGCAATGATACCCAGTATGGAAGAGTCTACCCAGTTCATCGTCTCTTTATTGCGTTGATGTTGCTGTCAGTTGTGAAGCAACGAGCCTTTGGCGAGATGGCGCGCATTCTAACAGAAGATAGAAATATTACTAGTCTGTAATGCTAATCGTCACACTAAAGCTAAGGAGCTACTCCACTTTAAACGTGGTGACTTTACCTTTAAGACTCGTGAGTTCTTTTAAATGTGGCAACGCTGATTCAAGCTTCTTTTTATCTAGGTCAGGGCCAACAAAAACCTTATTAAGTGGCCCCGAGTTTGTTTGGATTTTACGGCTAAACGCGCGATAGCCTGCTTTTTCCAGCTTAGCTAGTAGCGCCTTAACATTTTTTTTCGTGGCGGAAACTTCCAAGTTGAATTACCCAACCCGCATCGTCGTCGGCCGTAGCACTTTTCGTATCGACAACGGTTTGACTAGCAAGCTTATCTTCTTCAATAACTTTCGTTTGTGGCGATTTCGCTACGTTTGCCTTCGAGCTTTCAGACAACTGAGCCTGTGCGGGCTCATCGTCAATCGCCATTTCGTCTTCTAGTTTTACAGCAGGAACCGCCGCTTTTGCCACCCGCTCAGAAGGAAAAGGTTCAGGATCTACAATTGGTTTCTTGGGAGGGTTAGCAGGGACAGAGGCGAAAGGTTCTCTGTTAGTTTGCTTTTTGCCATCAAGAAAGTCTGGTAAAAAAATGACCGCTAAAGCAACGACGATAATCGTTCCTACCAGTCTATTCTTTAATGCCGATGTCACTGTGCTCTCCTGCTTGAATACACGTATTTTTACTCTACTAAGACCGTGTTAGCTTTGCTCAGCAAGCACGTCTGCTACGGTAACAAAAGAACCAAAAACGAGAATAAGTTCACCGGTTTGATAATCTGCAAGCGCGCGTTGATATGCCGAGGCCACGGTTTGAAACGTCTCTATATTCTCTATGGTTGTGCCGGCATTAACAAGTGCATTTTCAAGTACTTCTGCCTCACACCCTCTCGGGCCACTTGTGGATGCTACATACCAATCAGCATTCAGCGCTGCTAAAGGGGCCAATGTTTCCGCTATAGACTTATCTTTAAGCATGCCTACCACAATACGCATCTTGCTTACATCGTATCGGTTTAGCCAGTTTTGCATCTCAGACGTTGCTTGTGGATTATGCGCCACATCTACAACCACTAATGGCGACTCGCTAATGGTTTCCTGTCGCCCTGGCATAGTGGTGTTTTTAATAATATCTCGAACCACTTGCTCTTCAGGCAATAACTCTAGGAATTCTAATGCGGCAAGCGCAGTACTTGCATTTTGAAGTGGGATCTTTGGATAAGGTAACGATGCATAGCTGCTGTTTTTTCCTTTCCAGCTCCACTCGCTATAATCACTTGCTACTACTGTAACGAAGTCTTGTGTTGCCCAGCGCACATTCGCCTGGAGCTCGTTTACCACATCGTAAAGCGAAGATGGCGGGAATAAATCGCCCACCACCGCATTACCGTTTTTACGCATAATGCCTGCTTTTTCTCGGGCAATCTTTTCACGGGTATTGCCTAGCCAATCTTGATGGTCAAGGTCGATAGTAGTGATGATGGCCAGATCTGGGTGGATAATGTTGGTCGCATCGAGTCGCCCGCCAAGTCCTACTTCTAGAATAACCACATCCACTTCCCACGACTGCATCATTTTCATTGCCGCTAAGGTGCCGAATTCAAAATAGGTTAAGGTGATGGGGTCGCCTTCCGTTTCCTTTCGCGACTTTTCAACAAACTCGAAAGCTTTAACGAACTCATTCGCTGGCGGTAACTCACCATTATAACGAACCCGTTCTCGATAATCGGTTAAATGAGGCGAACTGTATACCGCAACACTTTTTCCTTGCGACAGCATAGCTTGCTCGAGCAAACGACACGTGGTGCCTTTACCGTTAGTACCAGCTACCGTAATAACAAGCGATTGCGATAAAGAAAGCGCCATAGACCGCGCTACAGCTTTAACTCTGTCTAGCCCCATATCAATGGCACTAGGATGAATAGATTCGAGGTAGGATAGCCACTGGCCCAGGCTTTTTTGCGTATTTGAAGACAATGTGCCCTCTTTTGCGTTTGGCGCCGAGCCAGCTTTTAGATTGTTTTCGTTATTCACTAATTCTTATAATGCAACTTAACCAACAGGCTGTGTAATCTATCACGCATATCTCTGCGGTCAACAATCATATCAATTGCGCCCTTCTCAACAAGGAATTCACTGCGCTGGAAACCTTCAGGCAGTTTTTCTCTTACCGTTTGTTCAATTACGCGAGGGCCAGCAAAACCAATAAGCGCTTTTGGCTCTGCCACGTTGATATCACCAAGCATAGCTAAGCTTGCAGAAACACCACCCATTGTAGGGTCTGTTAAAACTGAGATGTAAGGCAGACCTTTTTTACTCATTTTGGCCAAGGCTGCTGAGGTTTTTGCCATTTGCATTAGTGACATGAGGGCTTCTTGCATACGCGCGCCACCACTTGCACTAAAACAAATAAGCGGCATGTCGTTTTCTAAACACGCATTCACTGCGGCAACAAAACGCGCACCGACAACCGAGGCCATTGAGCCACCCATAAAGGCGAACTCGAAGCAGGCAACTACAACTGGCATACCTTTAAGCTTACCCTGCATGACCACTAGTGCGTCTTTCTCGTTAGTGGATTTTTGCGCAGCTACTATACGGTCTTTGTAGCGCTTTGAGTCTTTAAATTTAAGTACGTCTTGAGGTTCGTGCTCGGCACCGAGTTCTACGCGATCGCCGTCGTCTAGGAACGCATCAATGCGGCGGCGTGCTGTAATTCGCATGT
Source organism: Alteromonas infernus (assembly GCF_902705815.1). NCBI lineage: Bacteria > Pseudomonadati > Pseudomonadota > Gammaproteobacteria > Alteromonadales > Alteromonadaceae > Alteromonas > Alteromonas infernus. Next base: position 43,572 of record NZ_CACSIG010000076.1, on the reverse strand, counting down.
GATGATCACACTTAGGGCAAACTTCCTGAAGTTTCTCCAGTTCGCTTTTATACAACACAGCTTGGCACGAACCACACTTTGTCCAAATACCCTCAGGTACATTACCTTTGTGCGATGTTTGCGTGCGAGGAAGAAATTTTTTGAATCCAGCTCATGGAAATTGAATCCTTTGTTTTTGTTTGCCGACCGTGACGATTAATATTTGTTCATACTTGTGGTCAACAACACATTAAATTTTTAAGTTTCATACTGTATTACAAAGAAAAAATGCGTAACACAATAGAACAGCTACCTAATATAGCGCGCTATTAGACCACAATACAACGAAATGGAAAAAACAAAACTGGTCTAAGAAGTTGGTAAGAGGTGGTATGAGAGGGTTAGCTTTAGCGCTATCAAAGTTAGCTGCTACCTGTAAAGCAGCTAACTTAGCCGTGAAGAGCCTTACGTTTAGGTCTCTGGAAGAAACAGCGGCCCTAGTGGCGGCTTAGGTAAGCCGTGCTCTTCTGGGTAGGTTACATCGACTAAATACAAGCCGTTTGGCTTCGCCGTGGCTGCTGATTTGCTTCTATCTTTTAAACTTAACAGGTGAGCAATCCAGTTTACATTTTGCTCCCCTGCCCCAATTTCAACAAGCGCGCCAGTGATATTGCGAACCATGTGATGCAGGAAAGCATTGGCACGGATATCTATAATCACATAGCGACCTTGGCGGTACACGCTTACATTGGTAACGTTGCGAAACGGCGTTTTACTTTGGCATAGCGCGGCACGAAACGACGTAAAATCCTGCTCACCCAATAGTGCTTGAGCAGCAAGGTGCATTTTTTTTGCGTCTAATTCGCGATGAATGTGGGTAACGCCCGAACTGAGTATGGCGGGGCGCATTTTGGCGTTGTGGATAACATAGCGATAGCGGCGATGGGTAGCTGAAAAACGTGCATGGAAATCATCAGCCACATTTTTTGCCCATGTAACGGCAACAGAGTTTGGTAAATTAGCATTTACACCTAACGTCCATGCACGCTCTGACCGTGGTGCGTCACAGTTAAAGTGAACAACTTGGCCAGTGGCGTGAACACCTGCATCAGTGCGTCCAGCGCATTGCACCTCAATAGGCTCATTGGCCACCGTTGATAATGCTTTCTCAAGATGCTCTTGAACACTGGGTACCTCCCGCTGGCGTTGCCAACCGTAAACAGCAGCCCCATCGTATTCAATCCCTAAGGCAATTCGCCCCATGTCTGTGTTACCCCTTCGCTAAAAAGGCGCTAAGTGTAGTCATCTCATTAGCAACTTGCAACGACGTGACTACCTAAAAGCCCCATATAAAAAGACCTGTATACCGTAAAAGTAAACAGGCCGATATTCATTAATTTTTTAAAAACTATTGTCCGCTATACGATTTTAGCCAGTATGGACTCCGCTTCCTGCTTTTGCTCTTCGCTACCCTCTTTTATTACTTCGTCAAGTAACTCTTTTGCCGCTTCCACATCTTCCATTTCTATATAAGCTCGCGCCAAATCAAGGTTAGCGTTCTGACCTGCGTCTTTATCAATATCAATAACAGTATCCTCATCAGATACGCCTGTGAAATCAGATAAACTCACGTCAAGGTCTAGCATTTGGCTGTCTGGGTCTATTGTATTTCCATCATCACCGTCATCCATTAACGATTCTACGTCTAGAAAATCTTCAGGTGGCGTTTGCGAATCACCTTCACTTTCTCCGTCACTTAATAATGCCGCTAGGTCTAAGTCCGGGTTATCAAGCTTCAGGTCGTTCTCTTGCGTTTCAGAGCTTTGTGCTTCTTCTGACAGCGGCCCATCGGGCTCGACCTCAGATGGCGTGGCGATATCTAAATCAACGTCATCTGGAATGGCAAGATCATCTAACTCGTCTGTGTCGTTCTCAAGCTCGAAGGTGCTTTCTTCTTCGTCGTTTTGCTCTAGCTCGAAGGTATCTTCAGCCTCGTCATCATGCTCTAGCGCGAAGGTATCTTCGGCCTCATCATCTTGCTCAAGCTCAAAGGTGTCTTCGGCTTCGTCATCTTGCTCTAGCGCGAAGGTATCTTCGGCCTCATCATCTTGCTCAAGCTCGAAGGTATCTTCAGCCTCGTTATCTTGCTTTGGCTCAGAATCCGTGGATTCATCTTCATCATCAATATCAGCAGGTTCAGCTAAACCGTCCGACTCAAGACTTTGAAGTAGTTCATCAAACTCTGCACTATCTAAATCGTCCAGTATTTCATTGTCGTCCACCGAATCTTCATCGTCTGAACCAGTTAACCAATCATCAAGGCCTGGTACATCGTCAAGCTCGTTAAACTCGCTTTGTTTACTATCCTGAACGCTATTTTCATCAATTGGGTTTTCTTCGTCTGAACTTGCAGCAGCAGGAGTTTCTTCATCTATTGAAAGCGCATCATCTTCGACACTTTCTTCTGCTTGTGGCGCTTCATCGTCAACAACACCATCAACCTCCTGTTCAAGTTCAAAACTGTCTATGTCATCAAACGCCGCATCTAACAAACTATCGTCATATTCATCCTTATCGGAAGACGGCTCATCTTCGATAGGCGTATCTTGTTGTGAGGTACTCTCTTGCGCTGAGCTAGTATCTTCTTCGTCAACAGCATCAGTATCCATCTGACTAAACGATGGAATATCATCCATCATTTCTCTTTCAAACGCTTCAATAGCATCATCTAGTGGATCGCCAGATGTTTCACCTTGTTCCTGCGCTGGCTCTAACTCTGCTTCTTCATCTGCGGCCTCGCCTGCTGATTCGTCTTCCTCGGGCGCTGGCTCTAGCTCTACTTCATCACCTGCGACTTCGCCTGCTGATTCGTCTTCCTCGGGCGCTGGCTCTAACTCTGCTGCTTCATCTGCGGCCTCGCCTGCTGATTCGTCTTCTTCCGGCGCTGGCTCTAGCTCTACTTCATCACCTGCGACTCCGCCTACTGATTCGTCTTCTTCGAGCGCTGGCTCTAACTCTGCTTCTTCATCTGCGGCCTCGCCTGCTGATTCGTCTTCTTCGAGCGCAGGCTCTAACTCTGCTGCTTCATCTGCGGCCTCGCCTGCTGATTCGTCTTCTTCGAGCGCTGGCTCTAACTCTGCTTCTTCATCTGCGGCCTCGCCTGCTGATTCGTCTTCTTCGAGCGCAGGCTCTAACTCTGCTGCTTCATCTGCGGCCTCGCCTGCTGATTCGTCTTCTTCGAGCGCAGGCTCTAACTCTGCTTCATCCTCGGCGGCTTCGTCGCTGTCCTGTACTGCGTCTGATTCGAGTTCCGCCAATAATTCGTCGGTTAGTAGGTCTACATCTTCGCTACTTTTCGACTCTTCCGCTTCCAGTTCCGCGAGTAGTTCGTCAGTTAATGGGTCGCTAAAGTCTGCTTCATTATCTTCGCTGCCTTCATTGTCTTCACTTTCGGTACTTTCGGTACTTTCGGCATTGTCCGTATCTACACCGTCTGAAATGTCTATACTTTCGTCATCAGACTCAGGACTAACCTCAGGCTCTTCTTCTAATTCAGCTTCAAGTTCAGCAAGTAATTCATCGGTAAATGGGTCTTCGAATTCACCATCATCGCTTTCAGACATTGGTTCCGACACATCCGAAGGGGCGCTTTCTTCTGACGGGGCGTCAGAAGAAAGAGGCTGTTTTTCCGCTGAAGGCTCTTCACCATCCGGTTCAGCAGCTTCATCCTCGGCCTGTAGCTCTGCAATAAGATCGTCGGATAGTGGGTCGCTAAAATCAGCATCCAACTCTATCTCGTCACTATCAATTATCTCATCGCTATCAAATTCATCTAAATCATCAGTGATAGCGTCAAGGCTTTGAATAGACTGCGGCGAAGGAGACGTTGTCGTTATTTCTTCATCAAAATCGTCATCTTCATCATCGTCACCGAGACCGCCCATCATCTCTATCTGCTCAATTTCATTAAGCAAATCGTCGGTTATTTTGTCTATTTCTTTGTTCTGCTGATTAATCTCGTCATCAAGCTTACTCAGCATATCCTCGTTAATGAGGTCATCATTGCTATCTAATTCATCGGTAAGCCCCGCGTCAACGCCATGCTCTTCTAGCAAGTCGTCAATACTTATCTCGGGCTTATCATCCTCATCTTCCACACTCGGAAGCGAGGTTAGGCTTTCGCTTTCTTCTTTATCATCAACGTCGTTTTCAACCTCTTCCACAGAGCTTGCTAGTAACGCGTCAATATCATCTTCATCGACGTTACCTGATTCAGATGCTTCATTGACCTCATTTAAAATCTCATCAGGGTCTATATCATCGACATCCGCCAGTTCGTCGGTATCTGGCTCATTCGCTTCTTGGCTCTGCACATCGTCGAGTAAGTCATCGATATCGAAGTCTTCAACGTCATCGCTTGCTAATTCATCGTCAGATTCGCTTGATTCCTGCTCGCTACTGTCGTCGCCGCTCTCTTCGAAAACATCGTCATCGCCTGATAAGTCGAAACCTTCTAGGTCATCATCATCGTTATCATTTAAGACTTTATCTGATAAGTCATCGTCATCGAACAGGCTGTCTAACTCACTTTGGTCCAACTCGTCGTCACCGGCCTCAAATAGATCGTCGCCGCCATCATCTGGCACCAACATGTCGTCTTCAAGGTCTGCAAACGTTTCAAGTTCGTCATCCAAGCTTTCCTCTAAATCAGATGTCAGTACGTCATCAAGTAAATCATCGTCGTTAAATAAATCATCGTCTGACAACTCTGCGTTATCGTCTAAATCTGGCGCAAGAGCACTTGAAAGATCGCCGATATCCGCGTCAGGCACAGGTACATCATCACTTTCGGAAGTAATCGTAGGGCCGGGCGAAGGTTCTTCTTCCGGTTTGCTATTGCGTTTCAATAGCCACATGATTAAGCCACCCACGAGCAATAGCGAGAGCAGCGCCGAACCGGTTATTAAACTAATTGGGCTAGTTAGTGCTGAAAGAAAAGATGACTGCTTCTCTGCTTCGCGCTGTGCTTGCTCGGCCTTAATCATATCCAGCAACTCTTGCTGCAGCGCTACCTGCATATCAAGCTGTGATTTTACGTCGCCTTCAACTTGCCCTCGTAGTGATTCTAGCTCCCCATTCACTGCTTCAACGCGCTCGTACAGCCGTCTGTTTTCGTTAAGAATGGCTTCTACGTTTTCCAATGAAGCAGCAAATTGCATACGCAACTCATCGAATTGACGTGTTTGCTCTGCATCTAAACGGGTTATCTTCTGCTCAATGTCAGTTTGTGTTTGGGTAAGGTCTTGCTGATTAACTAAAGGAGACGCCGGTTTAATGTTTTTGACACTGCTGCCAGGCTGGTTAAGCATTTCTGCAAATGCCCTATCGTCCTGTTCAGCGCGCATTTGGGCTTTTTGCTTATCAATACGAGCTATGTAGCGTTCTGATGGCAGCTTCAAAACAGCACCATCAACCAATAGGTTTAAATTGCCGTTTTCAAAAGCGTTGGGGTTAAGTTCATAAATGGCAGCCATCACCTGATAAACACTCAGGTTATTATTCTGGCGGTAACGCTCGGCAATTCGCCACAGAGTGTCGTTGGCATCTATAGGGCCATATTCCAACCCTGAAAATTGGTCGGTAGCGTCCTTAGGACCTTTTAGAAAGGTAACACGTTCCTGTGCATCTACAGTAATAATAGGGCCAGACAAACATAGTGTGAGTAAAAGTAAGCCCGTCAAATGCAATTTCATAGCAGTCCTATATGCCCTCAAGCGTCTTTACCACCCGTGACCTGTGGGCGGATTTTTTAGCCAATCAGTACTGAAGAAAATATTGGCTTTTATTTTTATTCTGAAGCCACCTTGTCGTGTTTCTCATCAAGTTGGCGTTTAACAGTTGTTATGACCTTGGCAGTAAGATTTTTTTGCGCTTTTAAGTGTTCTTACACTTTGCCTAAGTGTCTGACTGTCTATTGTTTTTTAACGTTGTTTTGTTCCTAACTTTACAAACTATAAACCAGTTATCAAGGGTGATCTAGTTTGACGACAGTATTGCCTTACTATGCCCCTTAAGTTAACCGTCTATGTTACTTCAATAACAGCCCTTTCATTGCGTATCGGCAAGCACAGAAAAATATTTACCTTTTCCTGTGCTTAGCCGAACAAGCGGCTAAAAAATTAACCGCTTTTACTAACTATAGATAGTCGCGAATCAAGGTCTCTGCGATTTGAATGCTGTTTGTCGCTGCGCCTTTACGGATGTTGTCAGAAACAACCCATAGGTTTAAACCACATGGATGGCTAATATCGTTGCGAATTCTTCCAACGTGCACGATATCATTGCCGCTCGCGCTGCTTACCTGAGTAGGAAACTGCTCGTTTCCGTCATAAACAGTAACGCCGGGAGCATCAGCTAATAGCTCTTTGACATGCTGCGCATCAATGGGTGAGCTAGTTTCTAAATGGATTGCCTCAGCGTGCCCATAAAACACGGGTACACGTACCGCTGTCGCGTTCACCAAAATACTTTGATCGCCCATTATCTTCTGCGTTTCCCACACCATTTTCATTTCTTCTTTGGTGTAGTCGTTGTCTTGGAAGACATCGATTTGAGGGATAACGTTAAACGCAATCTGACGGCTGAACGCTTCATTTTTAACTTCTCGAGCGTTTAGCAAGCCAGCGGTTTGTTTAGCCAGTTCTTCCATTGCTTCTTTGCCAGCACCCGATACTGATTGATAGGTACAGACGTTAATGCGGTCGATACCTACAGCATCTTGAATAGGCTTTAACGCAACCATCATTTGAATGGTCGAGCAGTTAGGGTTGGCAATAATGTTTCTATTGCGAAATTCTGCCAGTGCATGTGCGTTAACTTCTGGCACTACAAGAGGGATATCTGGCTCGTAACGAAACTCTGAAGTATTGTCGATAACAATACAGCCTTCCTCTGCGGCTAGCGGGGCAAATTTTGCAGAAATGCTGCCACCCGCTGAGAAAAAGCCGAACTGCACTAATGACCAATCGAAGTCATCAGCATCTAACACTTCAATGTCTTCGCCTTTAAACGATACGGTACTACCAGCTGAACGTCTACTGGCAAGCGGATACAAACGGTTTACCGGAAAGTCTCGCTCTTCTAATAGTTCAATCATGGTTTGGCCCACTAAACCTGTGGCGCCAAGTACCGCGACGTCAAACGCTTGCGACATAATGCTTTATGCTCCTAATTTATATATAACTAAACCAAGCTTACCTGAAAGCCAAGCTCGGTGAATGTGTTTTGAATTTGCTTACTGGTGTTCTGTGGCAAGTGTAACGCATAGGCGCTGCACTCGCGACGCACTCTGTATTGCTTGCGCAGTGCCGAGAACGTATTCGCAATGTGTGCGTCTGGCGTTTCATCATGGCCTGACGTTAACGCAAATGCGTTTCGCGTTATCTCATCGTCTATGGCAATGTCATACACATTGTGGAATACGGCAATGAGATCATCAACCGACAACCGCGTTGCCTCGGGCGAATTTAACGCAGCTTTGATCGGGTTGGTCTTCTCTAAAAAGTCGCTAAGCGCTTTGTTTGGTGCTGTACCCACTACCTCACAAATTTGTTCGTAAATCATTTGCGTACCGCGAACTTTTCCTTCTACAGAATGACCCGCGATATGTGGCGTAACAAACCAAACGTGGTCAAATAGTGCTGTGTTTATGGCAGGCTCATTATCAAATACATCAAGCACTACTGTTGGCGTCTGTTCTTGTTGAAGCAGGTTAAGTAACGCTTCTTCATCTATAACCTCGCCCCGGCATGCATTGATAAGCAGCTGGTCAGGTGTTAATGCTTCAAGAAAAGTTTGGTCGATCATCTGATAAGTGGGATAGTCGCCGCCTTTAATAAAAGGCACATGAAGCGAGACAACGTCGCACTGTGCTATTTGTGCTAAATCTACAAACGACTGACCGTTGTGCTGTGTTTTACCAGTACCGGCTAACGCTTGCTGTAGCGGAGGGTCGTACAAGCAGTGTTCAATGCCAACTGCCGTTAAAATACGTGATAGTGCAGTCCCCACATTACCAGCGCCTACTATTCCCACTGTCGCATTATATAAATCAAGCTTTTGGGCTTTTTGCGCGTGCAGCAAAACACTTAACACATACTCGGCAACTGCAACGGCATTACAGCCTGCTGCGCTGCTATGTGCAATACCGACCTTGTCCAAATGTATTTTATCTAGATGATTGGTTCCCGCCGTTGCCGTAGTAACAAACTTGAGCTTGTTAGCCTTAGTCAGCAGTTCAGGGGTAACCTTAGTAGTAGAACGTAGCGCAAGAATATCTACATCGCGCAGCATTTCAGGCACAAGAGATTGCCAAGCATAGGTTTCAACCTCACCTACGCTGTTAAGGTAATCGGTGCCAAACGGAATGGTATCTTCAAGAAGTATTTTCATGGCGCTAAGTGTACCTCAAGTCAGGCTTTTAGTAACCCAGCGACCTTAATTTATCTTGTCAGTAATTGGCTCTTATTTACGTCATTTTGATACACGTTAGGCCGCTACATGTAAGTTACGGCCGAAATACACACAACCTTTTAAGACGGGAGCTTTCAAGACAAGCGCTCTTAAGCTCGTTCTTTTTATTCACCTCCTTTTTTGCGAGCACCGCGTTAGATAACGTTCAACTTCAAACCGTTACTTATCGTACCCAGGGAAGCGACGCTCAACGCGACGTTTGATACCCGGCCACGCCAATGAACCACCTGCCTGCCGGGTGACTTGATCGGCCTGTGTACGAATGCCATCAAGAATAGCCGAGTGAATTGGAATAAGCGGTTTACCTGTTGCCTGCGCTTTTAACTGAATTTCACAGGCACGCTGCATGATAAACATGAACAAAAACGCATCGGGAATATTGTCTGCACAGGTTAAAAGCCCGTGATTGCGCAAAATCATGAATTGCGTATCACCCAGGTCGCGCACCAACCGTGCCTTTTCGTCAGGATTTAACGCCACGCCTTCGTAAGCATGGTAAGAAAGTGATGCCAGCGGAAAAAGCGATTGCTGCGAGTATGGCTGTAACCCTTCTTCTAAGATAGATACCGCCACACCTTCTGCTGTGTGCAAATGCAACACGCATTTGGCGTCGTCTCGAGCCTCATGAACGGCGCTATGAATAGTAAAACCTGCTGGGTTTATGTCGTATTCACTTTCCATTACTTTATTACCGTGAAGATCTACTTTAACCAAACTAGACGCAGTAACTTCATCAAACATCAAACCGTAAGGGTTTATCAAAAAATGGTGGTCAGGCCCAGGAACGCGGGCAGAAATGTGAGTAAAAATGAGATCGTCCCAACCATACATGGCAACTGCGCGGTAACATGCGGCGAGATCAACACGTGTTTGCCATTCTTCACTGCTTACTTTCGACTTTACTGAATCTGTCATAGCTTTACTCTTTTTATGTCTAAAGTGATTTCATTGAGGTGTGTCAGCCGTCTGCTTTAGGCCCGACACCATATGCGCTTCAATGAAACTTCCATTTACTTTTTCTTACCGCCTACATTACGCGCAGTAATTGCTATACACTGTCGGATATACGACATTGTAAGATATTTGTTAAATGGAAAAATTTAAGCCGATTTTGGCGAGCTCTACGTGGTTTAGCGCGCTTCCTTCCTATTTACAGGACGCTATGTTCGACAAGATGCGCCTAAAACACCTAAAAGCAGGGCAGCAACTGCATGCCAAAGGTGAAGATGGCGTAGGTTTTTACGGTGTGTGCGAAGGGCGTTTAAGGGTTGTTACTGTGGGTGTAAATGGTCGCGAAATGCTATTTGCGTTATTGGGCCCCGGCACCTGGTTTGGTGAGATATCGATGTTTGACGACCTTCCTCGAACTCACGACAACTTCTGCGAGACAAACTGCACCGTGGCTATTATCCAAAAAAACGCGTTTAAAGCACTGCTCGAGCAGTACCCTGAACTCTACCCACATTTTACTCGCCTTTTATGCACACGGGTGCGCAGTGCTTTTCAGTTTATTGACTCGAGCGCAGGGCTTAGCCTTAAGCACCAACTGGTAAAGCGGCTTTTAATGCTTACCACCAGCTACGGTCAGCACTTACCAAGAAACAATGCGATTACCCTCACCCTTTCGCAAGAGTCTTTAGCGCAAATGATAAACAGCAGCAGGCAAACGGTTAATCAGCTTTTAGGTGAACTAGAAAATGAAGGTTTACTGAAACGGCATTACGGGAAAATCACCATTCCCGAGCCAGATACTTTGTTTGGTCGTTACCAGTTTATTTGACCGAAATAATTAGCGGAATCGCTCATTTACTGTAGTGATTGTTGCTCGAAATAAATGAGCAGACATTTAATGAGTAATTTGTTTCTCTATTTGACTTGGCACTTTCGCCGCATTACTAGGTCTTTCCTGAGAGTTTCAATCAGATAGATGCATAGAGTATTTCATTTGTTGATGAAGCACCCTAATGACGAAAATGCCGTCATCGACTTTTTTATAGAAGACTATGTGCCTATGAATTGGGAGTTGGAGGTAATTCTTTCTAATATCCTCCGCTGAAGTACCGATACTAGGGTTTTCCGCCAAAATAACGAGAGCTTCATGTAGGGCAACAAGATAGGCTTCAGCTTGAGTTACGCCATGAATATTGGCTGAATAATCGTAAATCCCGGAGATATCTTCCTCTGCTTTGTTAGAGAGGGTGTATTTATTCATTTTAAAGCTCGAGTTTTCTTAGCTTGAATAATATCCAAAACATTCTTATGACTTTTCCCGCTCAATTCACCTTCTATCAGAGCTAAGCTAATTGCCTCTCGCTCACTCTGATTGCGACGTACTAAATCGCGAATATAATCACTAGCATTAGCAAATTTGCCAGTTTTTACTTGTTCATCAATCCACGTACGCATTTCGTCAGGAAGTGATACATTTAAAGTTGCCATTGTCTATATCCGAATATTCACCATTGGTAAATTATGGCAGATATTGGCAAAGACTGCCAATGAAGTGATAAAAGTTTGGCTTAACAGGTGGCTCCAGAGCACTTCGTTAAACGACTAGTTTAGCGCCACTCGAAACACTGCACTTAATCAAAATCCGACCTTCTGCTTCACGTACACGTCGGCCCCTCAAAATCACTGGCTTCAAAAGACAAAAAGTGGCCTAACACTCAAATCAGCCATGACCGGTATCGAGCAATCTTATGTTGTTTGAGAAGTAGCAAGTAGCGCAAGGATTGCGTAAAAGCAGCTGTCGAACAAAAATCGTGTGTTATATTTGAGTCACTGCCTTATTATGCGGTTTAATAGCTTTTGCGTTTTTCTACAGCGTATTGACGTTTGCTCTTCGTCGGAAAAAATTGAAAATAAGTGATAACAAGGAATCGTTAAAATGCCTAATCTTGCAGCGCGTCTAGTCATTAGTTTACTACTATTGATTGGTTTAAGCGCCTGCCAACCATCTTCAAAACCTGAAAAGCCTCTTAATGGCCCTTCACAACAAACACTCGAGTTTGACCGGCTATTTACCCAATTCGATGATATTAATAAGCCAGGGGCCTCAGTTGCAGTAATGCAGGATGGAGAGATTATATTTTCAAAAGGTTATGGCAGCGCAAACCTAGAATACGATATACCTGTTACGCCAGAAACTATGTTTCACGTTGCATCTGTATCGAAGCAATTTACCGTATTCGCCATTCTTCTACTTGCTGAAGAAGGTAAGTTAAATTTCGATGATGACATACGACAATACATTCCAGAAGTACCGGATTTTGGTCACACTATAACCTTACGACACTTAGCATCACATACAAGCGGCATGCGTGATCAATGGAATTTGTTGCGTATGGCTGGTTGGCGATTAGATGACGTAATCACTACCGAACACGTACTAAAAATGGTAGCAAAACAGAAAGAGCTAAACTTCAAACCGGGAGAAGAGTTTCTGTACTCAAATACCGGGTTCACACTATTAGCAGAGGTTGTTGCACGTGTTAGTGGTAAATCTTTTGCTCAATTCACACAGGAAAGGCTGTTCACGCCATTGAATATGAGTAACAGCTTGTTTTACGACGACCATCAAAAGATCGTTAGCAATAGGGCCTACTCATACGAACGCAGCGGCAATGGTTACAAAAAAAGTGTGCTGAACTTTTCAAATGTAGGTGCAACAAGTTTGTTTACGACAGCAGAAGATCTGCTGAAATGGTCGGCTAATTTCACCGAACCGACTGTGGGTAGCCCTGCCGTAATCGAGCAAATGAATACCCTTGCGTCCTTAAACAACGGAGAAACATTTGGTGGTGCATATGGGCAATTTATTAGCTACTACAAAGGTACCAAATATATTCAGCATAGCGGCGGAGACGCAGGATTTCGTTCGTATTTGGCTCGATTTCCTAAACAAAATTTAGCAATAGCAATATTGAATAATGGCGCAGATGCAAGACCTTGGGAATTGGCTCTGCAAATTGCTGACAGGCTTATAAAGAAAAACAAACCCTCCCCCTCAGAACGCGATTGCTGACGCATTTCTGGAGTCAATCTCACCTAAACAAATATCTGATTCTCTTGAGTTAAGTGAAGACATACTAAATGCCTTTGTGGGTCACTATTGGTATGAACCAGAAACGTACTCACGAGAGATATATTTAGAAAACGGTAAATTAATGTATTCAAGGGGCCAAGACGACGTAAGCGCCCTCGCTCCTATCAGCAAAAACACATTCAAGATGCTGAATGTAGAGGGAGAGATTTATGTTAAATTTACTAAAAATGACGAGAAAAGCTTAATGACAGTGAAAGTAGACAATGTCGATACGTATGTGTCGGTTGCCTATACACCAGTCAAAATAACCAAAACCTGGTTATCGCAATTCGCCGGCAGTTACTTCAGCCCTGAACTTTCTTCCACTTATCACTTTTCACCAGAAAATAAACAGCTGAAAATTTCTCATCACCGTCTAAGCGACCATTATATTGCGCCAGTCAAAGATGACTTTTTTAGCTCTCACGTTGGCGATATCCTATTTGAGCGTGATGTTCACGGCAAGGTGAATGGCTTTAGGATATCTAACGGTCGTGTTCGCAATCTTTACTTTAGAAAGCTATAGATAACACCAATAAAAAAGGGCATAAACACAAACACTCGTGGTGTTCAGGTTTACGCCCTTTTTGTTTTCAAGCTTCTTAAATGAAGCTAAAAACTTATTGGTTCTAACGGTTTTGTTTAACCATTATAACGCTGCATAACCAGCGTTGCGTTAGTGCCGCCAAAGCCAAAGCTATTTGACATCACTGTGTTTAGCGTTGCTTCACGTGCTTCGGTAACAATATCTAAGCCTTGTGCCGCGTCGTCCAGCGTGTCGATGTTAATTGATGGCGCGATAAAGTTATTTTCCATCATCAACAAGCTATAGATAGCTTCGTTTACACCCGCTGCACCTAATGCGTGACCTGTCAGTGACTTTGTTGCACTAATAGGTACGCCCGCTTGGCCAAACACTTCTTGAATCGCCGCAAGTTCTTTCACATCGCCTACAGGCGTAGACGTGCCGTGGGTGTTCAAGTAATCGATTGGAGCATCGATATTTTGCATTGCCATTTTCATACAGCGAATTGCGCCTTCACCCGACGGTGCAACCATGTCGAAACCGTCTGATGTAGCGCCGTAACCTACTACTTCGCCGTAGATTTTTGCGCCGCGTGCAAGCGCGTGCTCAAGTTCTTCAACAACAACCATACCGCCGCCGCCAGAGCTTACAAAGCCATCGCGTGCTGCGTCATAAGTACGTGATGCAACCGCTGGGTTGTCATTATATTTCGAGCTTAGCGCGCCCATCGCGTCGAATTGGCTTGATAGTGACCAATGTAGCTCTTCACCGCCACCGGCGAATACTACGTCTTGCTTACCAAGTTGAATAAGCTCTAGTGCGTTACCTATACAGTGGGCACTGGTGGCACACGCAGAGGCAATTGAATAGTTCACGCCGCGAATTTTAAACGGTGTCGCTAAGCAAGCTGATACCGTCGACGCCATACAGCGAGGCACCATGTAGGGGCCCACACGCTTAACGCCTTTTTCGCGAAGAATATCCGCAGAAAGCACTTGGTTTTCAGAAGACGCGCCACCTGAGCCTGCGATTATACCTGTGCGCTCGTTTGAAATGTCACTTTCTTCTAACCCAGAGTCTGCAATAGCTTGCTGCATTGCCACGTATGCGTAGCCTGCTGCATCGCCCATAAAACGCATTGCTTTACGGTCGATGTGCTCTTTTAAATCGATATCGATGTCGCCCCAAACTTGGCTGCGAAGGCCCATTTCGGCGAACTGTTCTGAAAATGTAATTCCAGACTTACCCGCTTTTAGTGAAGCAAGTACGTCTTCTTTATTTACGCCGATGCTTGATACGATACCAAGACCGGTGATAACTGCTCTTCTCATAGTTTACCCTTTGCGTTGTTGCGGCTTATGGTAACGATTTTGAATGGTAAAGTGGTCTGCTCTGCCATCTGCCATACTCAAATTAGCCAAACGTCAGCGTTGAAGTATCTGTTTCAATTCTGGGCATATGTGTATAAACAGGTAGGTTCCACTTCCCTTCTTTTTCGTTTTTTGCCGTCTTAGTCTAAGTTTTCTTGTTCTTAATATTTCCAATGTAGCACGAATGCACAGGGTCATGACTAGCGTTAATTTATACCTTCACAAAACCTTCAAAATAGCTTTAGTGGTTTCTTTTATTGACTAAATTGAGCTCTAAGTTTGTTCTTAAATATTTTGCCCGTATCTTCTCTTGGCAGAGTATCGTGTATTTGCAACATTGCTCAGCAAGTGCATGTGCAATGATACGTGCACGAGCATCCATTTCGTCTCTAGTGCGTTTGCAAATGCTTTGACCACATTGGTGAAACACGCCCGCCATACCTTCTCCCTGAACTGCCTTCAATAGACTCACAGTTAAATTTAATAAATTACTTACAACAGCAATTCAATAAACGTATTGTTTTTACTGATAGATTGTTATTTACAGAAGCAATAAGAAAAGAAGAGTTTTAAGCAGGTACAAACTTTTGCGGAAAAACAAAAAGGTGACAGGTAGAATACGCGGCTAAACGTTCGAAATTTAAATAAAACTGAAGATTGCTGTGTTATTAAAAAAGCCAAGAAACATTGCTCTACGCATTTTCCTAAGTGCGGTGCCCCGACTTTCTTTCGTGGTGGCTGCCTTTATCATTGCTTCTGCAGCGACTGTCTCAGCAACAGCTGCGCCTATCGCCCTCCCCGCGCTACCAGAGCCAGTTTCAAACAATGCCGTAGCTTCTGTCACTATAAACGACACACAATATGTATTTAGTTTTATGGGACTGGGCAAAGGTAAAACCCATAACGATGTTCACAACCGTGCTTGGCAGCTTGTTATCAACAACAAAGATAAACCTTTGCAGTGGCAAGCCCTTCCCCCAGTTCCATCCAGCCTTGCGCTAAAAGGCCGCTTGGCATCCGTAGCCGTGGGTGTTAAAGACAGCGTTTATATTTTTGGCGGCTACACGGTGGATGAACATCACAATGAAATTAGTACGCCAGATGTTTATAAATATTCGCCCACAACTGGGGAATATACGCTATTGGCGCCTATGCCCGTCCCTGTTGATGATGCAACTGCACTGGTTTACCAAGACCGTTACGTGTACTTAGTTTCTGGCTGGCACAACGATGGCAACGTAAATCTTGTGCAGGCCTACGATACGCAAACCGGCCAATGGCAACAGGCGAGCCCATTCTTAGGTAATCCGGTATTCGGACAAGCTGGCGGCATCGTTAATAACACTATGGTAATTTGTGACGGCGTATCGGTAACACCGCACAGCGATAAACGCCGCAGCTTTGCTGCTGAAACCGCCTGCTTTAAAGGTGTAATTGATAATAAAAACCCTTTGAAAATTGATTGGCGTACACTTAAGCATCCAACGGGTACTGCGCGCTATCGAATGGCGGCAGCTGGCGACAAGGCAACGAACAAAATCTATTTTGTGGGTGGCTCGACTAACCCCTACAACTACAATGGCATTGGCTATAACGGCGAGCCTTCAAATGCGGATAGCGCAATTTGGACCTTTGATATTGCAGAAGAAACCTGGGTTATTTCAAAAACAGAAGCTGAAGCGCCTACGATGGATCATCGCGGGTTGATTAACGTTAACGGTTCTTGGTACACCGTTGGCGGTATGCTTGACGCGCAGCTCGTGACCAGTAAAGTAACATCGCACTTTTCAACACCTGTAGAAGTGTCCTGTCCATCTAAAAGCCAGGCTAGCTCTGGCGTTTCAAAACAAGCATCGGATGGGCAAGCTGTTGAAGTAGTGAAAACTGCCTCCAATTCAAAGTGCCAACACAACAACGACATAAACGGAGAAAAATAAACCGTGAAATCAAAGCATGCACAGGTTCATTTTAATGAGAGCGGTACGCCTGTCGCCGACCATTTTGACGACGTTTATTTTTCTAACGACAGCGGTATAGATGAAACCCAACACGTTTTTGTAGCAGGCAACGACCTTATTGAACGCTGGCAACAGTGGCGCGCCCCTACTTTTGTCATCGCTGAAACAGGCTTCGGGACTGGGCTTAATTTCTTAGTTGCCATGCGTGCTTTTAATGAATTTAAAGCAACGAACCCGAATCATCCGCTTAAGCACCTTTACTTTATTACTACGGAAAAGTTTCCTTTGCCTCAACAGGATATGCAGCGTGCGCTAGAAGCTTTTCCTACCCTTAAAGACGAAGCGCAAGCACTCGCTTCGCTTTACCCTATGGGACTTGAAGGTTGTCATCGCTTACATTTCGATAGCCACTCTACAACGCTCGACCTGTGGATTGGTGATGTTCACGAACTTCTACCTCAATGGCATTCTCCTGTAAATGGCCTCATCGATGCTTGGTTTTTAGATGGTTTTGCTCCAAGCAAAAACCCTGATATGTGGACCGATGCTCTGTTTAGCCAAATGGCTCGCTTGTCAAAAACCGGCACAACCTTTGGCACATTTACCGCTGCGGGCATCGTAAAGCGTGGGCTTGCTGGCGTAGGATTTGACATCAAAAAGCGTAAGGGGTTTGGCCGTAAGCGCGACATGCTGACCGGCGTTTTTAACACCGCTAACGACAGTGTACAACATAAGCTTCGCCTGCCAAATGGTCCATACTACCGCTACGTTAATAGTGCAGTTACCGAGGCGAGCAAAGTTGCAGTGGTTGGTTCAGGCCTTGCGGCAGCCACGGCGTGCCTTGCGTTAGTGAAGCGCGGCATTAACACCACGCTATATTTTGATGGTGACACCCTTGCAAGTGGTGCGTCTGGCAACCCGCAAGGTGGGTTTTACCCCCAGCTTCACAGTGAAGCAAGCATTGCTAGCCGCATTCAGGCACACAGGTTTTTTATATGCGCGCCAAGCCTACGACCATATTATTAAACATGTAAAAGACAATGGTCTAGCCGACGTTGCCCATGATTTCTGTGGCGTAATTCAACTAAGCTTTAACGACAAAGTAGCAGAGCGCCAAAATAAACTTGCGACAGCCGATGTATGGCCTGAAGCTTTGATTAAGCCCGTGGACAGTAAAGAAGTGAGCGATATCGCTAACCTAGCCTTTCCTTACTCTGGCTTGTACATTGGCTTGGGCGGATGGCTTTCTCCTCCACAGCTAGTTAATGCCATGATTGAAGAAGCACTTCAAAGCGGCAAACTCACGCTGAAACCCAATCACACCTATGTATCGCATAAAGTGATTGAGGGAACGCCACACAATCAAGAAGGTGGCGCTTCACCCGGCGTTCTTGATGCGGATGATGTGGAAATAGCTTCAGGCGAGGCCGTTAACGGGGCAGTAAGACAGCAAGTACAAATTCGTTTTAATGTTAGTGAGCCTGAAAAATATGGTGGAAATGAAACGGCGTGCGCTACTGCCAATGCCGGTTTACCCCAAGAGAAGCCGGCACTCAGCGGTAATGAAAAAAACGTTATTGCCGATCACCTTATCCTTGCGTTGGGCGCAGGGGCAATAAATTCAGAAGATTTTAACAGTCTCTCTCTTCGCCCTGTTCGCGGCCAAGTAGAAGCCATTCCTACGCAACCTCCTATCGACGGTCTTAATACGGTTTTATGTCACAAGGGCTATATGACTCCGGCATTAGAGGGTAGGCATGCGCTAGGTTCAACCTACGTGAAAAACGACTTAACTACGGAGGTTCGAAACGAAGAAACTGAAACGAACCTTGCCACACATGAACAGGCACTGGCAAACACCAGCATAGTTCAGGCATTACAACACGACGGCAAAGCAAGGGCGGCTACGCGTTTGGGCTCGCCTGACCATCAGCCTGTGGTTGGTGCTCTGCATAACTTTGACGTGATCAAAAGCCAGTTCGCCATGTTAAGCGTAGGTAAACCACTGACAAGCGCGCCGTTGCTGCCTAACAGCGTGGTCAGTACCCTAACCTGTTTAGGCTCACGTGGTTTAACTACGGCGCCATTGATGGCTGAGGTACTAGTAAGCAGTTTATGCAAGGAGCCATTGCCACTAAGCAATGACCTTCTCAATGCGGTGAACACAAGCCGCTTTATGACAAGAGAGATGATAAGAAGCCAGAGCTAGGCTAGAGAATATGTTACGCACTGTATAGCGTACTTAGTTGAACGTAGATAGATAGCGGTTATGCTAAAGAAATGAGTAACGCTATTAGGTGGGCGTTACTCGATAGGATTATGGCGAGACGGCCCTCGCCATTTTGTTTAAGTCCATTACGATAAACGCAGGAATATACACGTTTGCGCTTGCCACAACTTGCTTGTTCTTTAGCGACACAATACGCGCATTAACACGCACACCGCGGTCATCCTCGATAATAGTGCCGGTTACCACATGGTCCATTTCAACCTGTTTAGCAAGGGCTGCCCCATCACGAGTTAAAACGAAATCGCCTACAGGTGTAACGGTAATCCCACCTGCCAGTTTAAAATCGACAATCGCTAATCCAAAATCTTGAAGTTCGGCAATTAAATATTCAGAAAGTTGATTCCCAAGCACTGTGCTGTTGTTGAGCGACTGATTAAGCCGAACAAAACTCGCCACACCTACCATGTCTTGTTGAGTTAACCGGGTTGTATTTTCCATTAACTCCATGGCCAGCTGCGAGGCGTAATCGTTCAGCCGCTTGTGGGTTTGGGACGGTGAGTACCCATTATGTAGCGGGTCTTTATAGCCGGGCTCTACCGCAACATGCTGCTGATATTCTCTATCTCGCGAGTCTGGTGTGTATTGTAAGCCTGAACGGCTGGGCACAGGGACCGGCTCTTCATGATGGGTAATTTCGCCATCTTCACCTAGCCAAAAAGAACCTATGGATTTGGTGCTTGTACAACCGCTAAGCGACAAACCACAAAACACCAGCGCGCAGGTCAGTCGCTTTTTAAGCGCTACATTGAGGTTACGGCTAAACATCATGTTGCTGCTCCTAGCCTCGACTTAACTTTACGCCATCGCGCATGCCGTTTTGCTGACTACCGTCACTTGGAATAAGTGCATCTACCACGTAGAACGGCACTAACATTTGTGCGGTTGCTACGACGGCACGTGACTCCATGCCTAAAATACGCGCGTTAACCAAAACGCCACCTTGATGCTTGGTCATGGTTCCGGTTAGCACATATTCAATAGGAAGGCTGCTGCTCAATTCCAAATAGTCTCGGCTTAATACAAAATCGCCATCGTCAGTAATGCGAATATACTCGGTGGCTTTGAAGTCGATAACCGGCACGCGGAATTTATGCAGTTCGTGAACAAAAGATTCCGCCATCTGACGGCCTAGCAAATCCGTTTTCTGCAAGTCAGTGTCTAACAATGCGAAATGGGTTACACCGATAGGTGTCTTGTTATTCACATATTCCATATTCGCAATTAAGTCTTGCGCCATGTTCTTCACATAGTCGCCAATGTGCTTGGTTAGAGGTCGACCTTTATACGCGCCCTGTACGCTCGAATACAAAGGAGGTTGACCAATGGCGCCATACGCGTCCATACCCTGAGATTGGGTATCATTGGTACTTTCGACTGGCTTTGAGGGAGCACGGTCAGCGGCTGTAATATCGATAACATTCATGGCCGGGCGCTGAGGCGCTTGTTCTGCTACCTCTTCCTCCCCCATCATCATAGAGCACCCGCTAACGCTTAGCAGTGAGGCACAGAGCGAAAGCGCCGCGTATTGATTTCGTCTTTTCATGGGGTTACCTCGTACCTTCAGTTCTGTATAACTTGCCGTTTCGGGTTGTTACTTGCCCTTCTCGCCAAAACAGTTCGGCAGGGAAAAAGCGTGTTGCCGCAGCGACAATGTTTTTATTTCTAGCGTTGATAATTCGAGCGTTAACCACCGCACCAGACTCTTGGTACACCATAGTGCCGGTAATATAAAAATCGACGCGCTCAATGTTGGAAAGCTGGTCGATATTGCGCGTTAACACTCTGTCGCTTTCGTTACTAACAATTATATCGTTCGAAAGCTTAAATTCTTGAGTAGAAAAGCCTCTTTTCGTCGCCTCAGTAATTATTCCCTGTTCAAGTTGATGGCCCAACAACATTAACGGATGTTGATGGTCGGCACTGTATTTCATGGTATCGGCAGGTACAAAGCCGACTACCGCGTAGCGTGACTGACGTGCCGGACCCACATCAGCAAAAAGCTCGTTGGCCAACATGTATGTGTGATATTCCACATTGCCTAAGGCAGTTACCTCACTGGTATCGATTTGCGAAAACTGCCCTTTTGGTTCTTCAAGTGTTGAACAGCCCACGAGCAAACCAACGCACAGTGTTGCACATGACATCACCTTTGCTAACCGACTACCGCTGTTTTTCAAAAAAGCGTAAGCGTCATTTTTTATCATACTATTCATTAGATATGTCCGTTAAAAAACGTCAAATTATCACCGCCTAAAAACGCAAAAGCCGATGTGAACCGTTGCGCAGCTTTTAAGGCTGACATTTTAATAAATCTTTTTAAACGCAAACTGCAATAATCGCACCAAACACCGGCACTATGAAGATGCGGACGGGCTCTACAAAGCGCCATATGTCGATTTTTAAGCTAAATGCCTGTTTTAGTGCGTCCCGAAAGGTCACAAACAAATCGATAGCCCGCACACCATGTTTAGTGTTAAATGACTAAATAAAGAAAAAGACGGTAACTTGTTGCCGCTTGTGTTAAATAAAATGCCGTTTTGAAGTGACCGCCCTCCCCTTCGTCTGAACTTAAGCACTTAAAAGTTTCTAAATGGTTCTAGTTAAATATTCGAGCTTGTGTCTAATAGTGCTCTGTAAATTTTTTGATGAATATAGGTAGAGTTTGCGATCACACTATATGCTTTTGGTGGGTTGGATAAATACGCTTAGCGTTTATGACTGAAACAAAACATCCCTGTTAATCGAGACCAAGCGCTTTTTGAACGTTAATCGCACTAACCCCTAACTGTTCAGCTTTTATCGTATCAATGGAGTCAAACTGTATTTTACAGCCAGCGTTTATCATACCAAGCCACGCACCACGCAATGCATCCGGTCGCTTTCCAGTCCAGAACGATTCGGTCTTTTTAATATATGCGACCACCGGTTCAACATAACCATCATTATAAAGTTGACGCACCAAATCAAAGTCTGGGCCAAAAGCGCCTATTAACGCAGAATCTATATCATTTATTGAATTTTGAAGGGCGCTAAATGCCTTCTCAACGTTACCTTTTCGGTAGGCAATCCACGCTCTCGCGATATCTACGTAGTGGTTTTCACTGCTAAAGCCATCGTAAACGTCGCCCGCAATTTGTTGTTCAATGCTCATTTTATTTGCATTGTCGAATGCGCGCTCTATCTTCAATTCAGCTACCTCAATAGGCTCAAACTGCGCACTATATTTTATGTGCCGGCTTAAGTTATTAAGGACCTTATATGAATTACTGTTGTTAGATAAACTCAGTTGATAATCTTGCAATGTATCACTAAGCAATCGACGATTCCTTGATTCAAGATACGCAAAACGCTGCTCGATATACGCTAGGTACTCGGAATCATCGCAGCCTTGTAGGTAATCTGCATGGCTTTGTTTACTCAAAGTAATAATAAGGGGAACGAAAAGAAGAAAGCGTATAAACTTCAAGATAGTCTCTATTTTTTGTCATTTATCTTCGTACTGAGAAAGTATCGAAATTGATCGTAAGTAGTCGTTAACTGTAATTAACGATATCAGTATTACCCTTGTTACCTATTTCAACAGCTTTTTCAAAGGAACAGTTTTGTCGCAAGTAATTTTTAGCCGCGTTTATAGTTTTTTAGTCATGTCTTGCTTTTCTTTGTCGGTAGTTGCCGCGACTGATTCGTCATATACCCATAACGATTCTAGTGAAAACACTGTAATAAACATCCACAGTTCCCTTTCGTTGAGTGGTACAACAATTAAAAAGCGCTTTTTCTTTAACGTCTACAGACTGAGCCACTTTATGGAAAAGCCTAAAAGTGATTTCCCTACAAAAGATTCGCTTATCACGTTCATCTTGAATGCAAACACACAACAGCGCATCGAACTAGAGTTCCTGAGAGATGTACCCCGAGAGCAAATAGAAGAAGCCCTCATGCAAGGTATTGAGCAAAATAACGCTGATTCTGACCTGAGTAAGATTAAAGAAGATATCGAAAGGTTATCCTCTGGCTTTCAGGATGAAGTAGAAAAGCATTCCACCCTAACGTTGTCTCGATTGTCTCAAAAGGAGCTTAATGTATTTTTCAACAATACCTTAGTTGTCAAAACTGAAAATCAAGCGTTAGCCGATGCCTTGTGGTCCATATGGTTTGGCAAAGACCCTATTGTGAATACTGAAGATTTAGTACAAAACATTTTGGTTAATTAGGTGAATTATGGGGTGCAAGGCAAATGCGGTTAGCATCGCCATATGCTATGCATTTGCCATTCGCGCACGTTTTCTTCCAGTACTGAGCTAGCGATTCAACTTATCAATATACGTTTGTTGCGCTGTAGTCTGCTCGGGTGGCAACAACACAATTTTACCCATGTGCTTTTTCTCAGAGAAATCTTTTTGTGCTGTTACGATATCTTCCAGCGGGTAAGTTCTAGCTAACATAGGTTTTATTTCACCGCGCTCGATATATGAAATAAGATTCGGGAAAACCGGCTCGTCCCACGCAGTACAACCAATAAAGGTAAGATCTTTCAAGTAAAAGTTGCGCATATCAAGCGTGACTATTGGCCCTGCGATGGCGCCGGAAGAAGCGTAGCGACCACCGCGTTTCATAACCACGGACATTTGAGTGAATCCTTCACCTGCAACGTTATCGACAACTACATCTACGGACTTTTCTCCTAACACTTCAACTAGGTCGCTGTTGCGTTCGATAACGCGGTCTGCACCTATTTCCTTAAGCACATCCATTTTATTTTTACCAACAACGGCGGTAACTGTCGCACCACGGCGTTTAGCTAACTGCACAACAGCAGAACCTACACCACCTGAAGCCCCAGTCACCAAAACATGCTCCCCTTTAGAAACGCCGGCTCGATGAACCATATTTTCAGCAGTACCATAAGCACAAGGTATGGTTCCGAGTTCGGCATCCGACCAATCGCACTCTACAGCGAAGGCTTCACTCGCCGTTATTTTTACGTACTGGGCGAAAGCACCATCGAAGTCTGACGCCATCCAAATATTTTCTAGTGAGTCCCAAGAATCTTTACGGATGCAAGAACGTATTAAAATTCGCTCTCCGATACGTGTAGGGTCCACGCCTTCCCCAACCGCCACGATTCGACCACAACAGTCAGTCCCTTGAATAAACGGAAACGGGGTTTGTTCATTCCATCCACCGTCTAACTCTTCTGCTGCGCTTGATTTCTCTTCGTCATTCTCGTCCAACGCGTCAGTGCCTTGAGTGACTTTAGAAGAATACCAACCTAATCGAGTATTAATTTCTGTATTATTGACACCAGCTGCTAAAACCTGAACTAGCACCTCGCCAGCAAGTGGTTTTGGCATGGGGACATCGGTGTAATTTAACTGCTCATAACCACCGTTCGCCATGGTCACCACAGCCTTCATAGTCGTATCATCAGGTTTTACATCGAATCTTTGCTTGTCGCCAAGCAAGCTAGTAATACTCATAATCTCTCTTAAGTTTAGAATTAATAACAATTAGTACGCTAAAATAACGTATGCCTGTCGCTCATGCAAAGTAGCTACGCTATTCAGCTTTATATTTAAACGGTTGAACAGTCCCTTAGATTTGCTGAGCTTAAGGCTTTCTCCATCGCGCTTTGATCCCTCGGGTATCAACGTGAATAAACGGCCCCCGGTGAGGTTTTGGGCCGTATACCCCTAGACCGCCAATTAAGCCTTTATATTCACTACGTTTATTAAGCTCGGCTATCATTCTAGCCATAACGTCAGCATCTTTGATACTTACCGCGCCGTCTTTGTTTAGGTCGTCCATTCTGTAGTTACCGTCATTATCTACAAAAACGTCGGCGGCATCGCCATAGACATGTCGGCTAAATTTAACGTTGCCGATAGCTTTGTTGTACTGGGGAGTCCTGTAACCGCTCATGATCACCATGTTCGATACATTGATACTGTTCATGTTCATCTCTCTTCTAAGCATTTCCAGCTTTAACAGCAGAGACGGGCGAAGATATACAAACTTAGGGTAGCCAGAGCGCTGTTTACTGGTGAACTCCTTTAACTTGAAATGAGGAGATAAAAGTAGCTCTTGGTTTTCTTCTGTTACTTCAATAAACCCTTCAGGTTCAACATAAACATCTTTGTTTTTAATTTCACTTTCATCTGGATAAGGCCCGATATGATAATACTTTAATCGTCCGCCTTGGACTTCCTCGGCAGGAACCATAACAAACACATTTAACGACATATTGACCTGTCCGTCTTCGCTTCTTATTTCTAGGCGCTGCTCACCAGGGACATCTTTCGCCTGCCAATGCCATGTCATAGACTCGGATTTTTCAACCATTACACCGTTTTCAAACAACTGATAGGTTTTGTCCGGTTGTGGATAAATAATTTCTAGCTCGGTAACCTCTTCAGGCAATACAAATAGCGAGAAAGCGTTGTAAGGCACCACAATATTATCAATTTTTAAACTAAACTCCGCGTCTTCTAAGTGAGCTTTGTTTTCAACTACAACTGGCTCATGTGGCGCAGCACGAGCGGCCGTTTGAGAAGCTTTACCCTGAACCATTTCGACGGATTTCGCATTTACGTTTTGCGCGGTCGAGAGCATTACTAGGGCCACTACCGAAGCTTTTAAGGTGCTCACTATCATCTTCATATCTTTTGTTACCATCATCACTTACCCTATTTTCACAAAGACGCTACCTGCGTTAGCGCTTCGG
The DNA here is from genome assembly GCF_902705815.1 of Alteromonas infernus. Taxonomy (NCBI): domain Bacteria; kingdom Pseudomonadati; phylum Pseudomonadota; class Gammaproteobacteria; order Alteromonadales; family Alteromonadaceae; genus Alteromonas; species Alteromonas infernus. Next base: position 18,109 of record NZ_CACSIG010000076.1, on the reverse strand, counting down.
CATCGCGTCTATCGCGCTGATAAATATCGTTTCTAAAGTTAGCCTTACCGTTTTCATCGGCCCACGCGGTCCAGTACACCAAATGAATAGGCAAAGGCTCTTCAAGGTGAAAGGTTTTAGACTGACTTAGCTCGCGAGCCGAAATAACATTATCCATTAAGCTATCTACGCCCTGCTCTTCCGCTATAAGTTGGGCTAAAGAAAAAGGGTCTTCTAATCGAATGCAACCGTGAGAGGCGGCTCTGTTCGTTTCTTTGAACCATTGCTGATAAGGGGTATCGTGCACGTATACAGCGTGTCGGTTTGGAAAAAGGTATTTAACCTTGCCTAACGGATTTTTTTCGTTGGGGAGCTTTACTAAAAAATGGTCGAACTGATAAGGCTTCATGTCTTCCCAATCAATCGTATTGGGGTCAACCAACTCATCATCAACAAAACTGTCTTTGCGAATAACAATGTTGTTTTCTTCTAAGTAGTTTGGGTTATCCGCCACTTTTGGTGCTATTTCTTTCGTGGCAATAGAAATCGGGATACGCCATTCTGGGTTAACTACAAATTTTTCTATGTGATCGCTAAATGAAGGCGTCGCCCAGCTTGGCTTACCTACTACCACGTCTTTAGTGGCTTTTACTTTACCGTTACTAATATATCGAAGACGGAACTCGGGAATATTAACTAACACATAAGCGTCACTGTCTTTTTCTTCAAACATTTCCAAGCGCGTAATGTTTAGCGCTAGTTGCTGCGCTTTCTTTTTTGCTGTCACATTTAGCGCTGCAAGGGTTTTTCTTCCAACTACACCATCTACTAGAAGGCCGTGACGGCGTTGAAAATCTTTCACAGCGTTTTCAACGTCTTTATTGAAAACGCATGGCGCGGAGTTAACTGCTGTTAATGCATGAGTACAGTTTGTATTTATTGAGGGGTATTCTCTGCCCAAACGAGAGACCAATGCAGTTATTGCTTGAGCCCGCTCTTCACTGTAAATGGGCGTTTCATCAGCAGCAGCTTTTCTTAACGCGCCATTTTTAAGAAGTAAGTCTTCATTTAAGGCTTTCCAGCCACCTTGCTGGGCGATAGAGGAATAAAAAGCATAGGCACTTTTCATTTGCTTTAACTGTGCTTGTAAGGCAGAAGCAGTACTAGCCTCTTCCAATGCTCTAGGCGTTGAAGTGGAAACGGTCGAGGCAACACCTACCAAGGGTAACCAGAAAGAAGCAGCAGCGATAATGAGTCTTTTCGTTATGCTAGAAGTTCGCTTTTTAGGCGCTGAGACGCGACCTGAAGAATTCGCTCCCAATTGATTACTATTGCGCAATTGAACAGTATGCTTGATGGCTCGTTGTTCGGTTTCCATTGTTCCTTTCCTTGAAAATACACACATACATAAGGTCGCAAAACAAGTGCCAAGCAATAAGAGAAGACACAAACCATTGAAATACATTAATTATTCTAACGAACAGGAAATGACAAGGTTTAGATAACAGAATTATTATGTGTAGGTAATTCAGCTTTTCAGTAAGATTCTTACGGGAAAAGGTTAGAAAATAGCCGTAAATTTTACAATTTGTGTTTAAGCCGCCTTGCGGTTAGATAGTTATCGTTGTGGAATTCGGTAGCAAAGCGAGGTGCTGAAGCCTTATTCAACATTGACACATAAACAGAAAACTTCACAATAGTTCTACTTCTTATCCACTCGCGATCATTAATGCTGTATCTTTCTGAATTTCAAACAAAGCTTTCTAACCAATATATTACCCCTGCATTTTCGTTAACACTAAATAATGAAAAACCACCCTCGCACTACCTTATTGCAGGTAGAAATAGTAGCGGGAAGTCGCTTCTAATTTCTGCGCTTGCGGGTAACGGTAAAGTAGAAAGCGGTGTTCGCGAGAGTAGTTCGGTTGTTGCAGAAATATCGGTTGTTAAACAACAAGCGTTAATTGAAGAAGAAAAACAAAAAGACAGTGCGGATATTTTAGACGTAATCGCTGAGCCAACAAAAGTTCGAGAGTTATTCTTACGCACCAATGAGGATTATCAAAATCACCTTTATTACAACGAGCTAACCTCCGCTCTTAGAATTGAGCATTTGCTAGATAATGCGTTTCTTTCACTTTCAACAGGTGAAACCCGCAAGGTAATTATCATGCTGGCGTGGTTGAGCGATGCCGCAATTATTTTGCTTGATGAACCTTTCGAAGGCTTAGATGTTGAAGCGATTAACGCATTTAGTCGCTTTCTTGTTTCTCAACAACAAGCCGCACTGGCGTTGACCGCCAACAAGCTTGCAGACATTCCTGAGGGCCTTCATGCACAACTCATTGTTATGGATGATCTTGCTATTACGTGGAAATCTGACGGCGCACTTAATTATGATGACTTGCGCTCAGAATTAAGTACGTGGTTTGCGCTAGAGTCTGATGATATCGATGTACCTGCAGCGCTTAACGCTAATGACACAAACCGCAAGGACCAAAATCACAATAAGCAGAACAGTGAGCTTGATGCACTACCCCATACCTTAATTCAGCTGAATGACGGCTTTGTGCGTTTCGATGAACGCACTGTATTTGAAAAGCTTAACTTTACGCTTAATAAAAATGACCATTGGCAGATAACGGGCCCGAACGGGTCAGGTAAAACCTGTTTGCTTCAAATGTTTACTGGTGATAATTCCCATTGTTATACCAATGACTTAACAATGTTTGGCATAAAACGGGGAACTGGCGAAAGCATATGGGATATTAAGAAGCACATTGGCATTATGTCGAATTCGCTGCACATGCAATACAAAGTAAACGCAAGTGTTGAACATGTAATCATATCAGGCTTTCACGACAGCATTGGTCTATACACCCGCCCAACGTTGCTGAGCGAAACGTAGCAGGACAATGGCTTGCTGTTCTGGGTTTACAACAGAAGAAGAACACACCGTTTCAGTCGCTATCGTTTGGCGATCAGCGATTAGTGCTTATAGCGAGGTCTATGGTAAAACACCCTGCACTGCTTATATTAGATGAACCCTGCAACGGTTTAGACGACTTCAATCGGCAAAAAGCGCTTAAGCTTATTGATAAATTGGCTAAGGCTGGCACCAGTACTCTCTTGTATGTTAATCACAATCCAGAAGAGTGCATTCCCAGCATTCGCAACACGTTAAATATGAAAGACTATAATGTTTGAGATAGTATAAGCACCACCGCACAAGGCACTTAAATCAACGGTGGTAGTGCATTAGTTACTAAACATGCCCTTTTTCATATAACACTACAACGGCTAACGCAAAGCTTCTTCACACAAATCGTAAAACCAAGGAAATAATAACGCCAGTTACGATAAGCTGAACTAAGCAAAAACCCATTATATCTTTGGCTTTTAAGCCCGCTATGGCAAGTACGGGTAATGCCCAAAACGGCTGAATTAAGTTCGTCCAGGCATCGCCCCATGCCACCGCCATTGCTACCCTATTAACTTGCGCACCCAGTTCAGCAGCAGCGGGTAGGATTACAGGGGCTTGCACCGCCCACTGTCCTCCTCCCGAGGGTACGAAAATATTTACAATGCCTGCACTTATAAAACTCCACACGGGCAACGACTCTGCAGATGCAAAACTAATTAGCCATTCTGACATGCTCTGAGCTAATCCAGATTGCACCATAACCGCCATGATCCCCGCGTAAAACGGAAACTGTATTACAATCCCGCTGCCGCCCTGAACGGCTTGCTGCAAGCTATGTAATACATTACGTGGCGTACCATGAAGGACAATAGCAAGAAAAAGAAATAGCGTATTAACGATGTTTAGGTTTAACCCGCCGCCAGAAATAAAATAGTTCGTAAGATAAGCAAGCCCAGCGAAACCGACAAGTAAACCAAGAGCTTTGCTGTTTTCGAGTCTATCAGCGGGTCTTTCGTTTGCTGATGAAGGTAAAACATCGTCTTGTAGCTTTGTGCTATCAACAATCACGCTTTCAGATTTAGGAGGTAGCATTAAACGATTCACAAGGGGAATAACTACAAACATAATTACCAACAACAGTAAGTTGAAGCCACTAAAAATAGTCTCGCTGGTACCAATTACGCCTATTTGTGCCTCTGAAAAATGGCCCGGTGTTGCAATAGTTAACGGTACAGAGCCCGCCAAGCCGCCATGCCATACGATAAAACCTGAATATGCGCTCGCCACCAATAGTCGATAATCTACCGACACTTTTCTTGCAAGTGCTTTGGCGAACAACGCGCCTACCACTAGCCCGAAGCCCCAGTTTATCCAACTGGCTGTAAGCGACACTAAAGTAACCAGTACAATAGCGCTTCCTGGGCTTTTAGCTAAACGGGCGAGGTTTTCCAGCAGTGTCTTGACTAGCGGCGTGCATGCCAGCATAAATCCGGTTACTAACACTAAGAGCATTTGCATTGAAAAGGTTAGCAGCCCCCAGAATCCATCTCCCCACTGTTGAACTGTGGCAAGTGGAGATTGATCTTGAATGACCACCGCAAAGACAAGCGTTATGAGCGTTAACAATAAAACGAAAATATAGGGGTCGGGAAGATATCTTTCGACGAGTTTTACAAAGGGTTTTGATGCACGATTTAGCATTAACGCTCTCACAACTTGTTAAATACATGTTGCATATTAACGTATTTTTATGATTTGAGGAGTGTTCTTATTATTTTAAGCTAGCCACTTTTGTAACGTGAGGATTACTTTCTCTTGGTCAATAGGTTTAGTAAGAAAGTCGTTCATGCCCGACTGAAGGCACTTATCTTTATCACTTTGCATAGCGTTAGCAGTAATAGCCACAATAGGTATGCTTTGATAGTGCGCACCGGCTGCCCCACTTCTTATATGCTTTGTTGTTTCAAAACCATCCATTTCAGGCATTTGGCAGTCCATAACCACGAGTGAATAAGGCTTTGCCTGTTGCGGCTGCTGTAAAAACGCTAAGGCCTCTTTACCGTTGTTTGCCACATCTACTGTGAGCCCTTCACCTTCGAGTATCGTTGTTGCTACTAGCTGATTTATCGCGTTATCCTCAACTAACAGTACCCGCAAACCCTCAGGCGAATTGTGAGGTGTAGCGTTATGGCTGGCCTCCTCTACAGGCGCACTGCGCCCAAAATCATCAGCCTTATGTTCTATTTCGTTGGGGACCTTGGCCAAGATGTGTCTAAGATTCTCGGTGGTGAGGGGTTTCGGGAAAATTGATGCGATCCCTCGTGTTCTAAAGTGCTGCGCACTTTCGATATCTTGAAGTTCAGTCATTACCACTATCCGAATATCGGCAAATCTTGGTTCTTCAAAAAGCGCCATAGCAAAGTCTTTACCGCACATATCTGGCATTTTATTGTCGATAATAACTAAAGTGATTGGCGATGAAGACTTCAAACTGGCCTTACAGTGTGCAAGCGCACCTTTGGATGAATCTGCCACTGAAGTTTCTACACCCCAAACATTTAACTGGCGTTTCAGGACTTCTCTATTTGAAACGTTGCTGTCAACTATTAGGCAGTGTGTATGCGGGGCAACATCTGAAGGCGCCACGCTTTTAGCGTCATTAACCTTGTTCACTTCAAAAATAACTTCAAAGCAGCTTCCCTTTCCTACTTCGCTAGAGGCCTTTACATCACCACCTAACAGTTCACAAAGCTTTTTGGTAATTGATAAACCAAGTCCAGTTCCGCCATAGCGCCTTGTCGTCGATGCATCGACTTGCGTAAACGCTTCGAACAACTGTGCTAGCTTACGCGGCTCTATGCCTATACCCGTGTCTTTGACAGCGCAGCGCAGTACATATTGCCCTTCATTTTTTGAAGGTAATAGTGCTGCGGTAATACTCAATTCGCCTTGCTCGGTAAACTTCACTGCGTTGCTTAATAAGTTAGTGAGAATTTGCTGAATTCGTGTGGGGTCGGAGTTAACTTTTGATGCGTCGACTTTAGAAACATCAACAATAACCGCTAAACCTTTTAACTGAGCCGTGTGCGCAATAGATTGCGCCAAGGTCTCGATTAAACTTCGCAAATCAAAATCAACCGATTCAATTTCAAGCTTGTTAGCTTCTATTTTTGAAAAGTCTAAAATGTCATTGATAAGTACTAGCAGAGAGCTGGCGCTTGAACTCGCTATGTTAACCCGTTGCCCTTGTTCAACGGTTAAGTCACTTTTCTTAAGCAAGTCGAGCATACCAATAACACCGTTCATCGGTGTTCTTATCTCGTGACTCATATTGGCAAGAAATTCTGATTTTAGCTTGGTTGCTTCTTCAGCTTTTTCCAGCGCGTTTTTAAGGTTGTGGGCCTGTGCTTCGAGGGATGCAGTTTTTTCTGAAACCTGTTGTTCAAGCGCATGAACAAAGCGCTTCTGTTTGGTTATTTCCGTTTGGTGTAACCGGGTGCGCAAATACACTACCAGTATTATTACGCCAATAAGTAAGGCGCAATATAGTGTGTATGCCCACCACGTTTTCCAAGGAACCGTAGCTACGTGTAAGTTCACGTACAGATGATTTTCGCCCCACTCTCCATTTGGCTTCATTGCTCTTACTAACAATGTGTAGGTACCACCGTTTAAATTGGTAAAGGAAACCTTATTGTGGTCTCCCGTATCTATCCACTGCTCGTCATAACCTTCCAGTTTGTAGGCAAAGTGCGGTTTTTGCGACGCTGAAAAATCCAGTAAAGCAAACTCTAAGGAGAAGAAATAGTCTGTATATGAAAGGTAGATATCGGTGACATAGGATAGCGGTTTACTAAGCCGTATTTCTTGGCCCATTTTATTAAAACCTGTCAGCACTATATTTGAATCGCGAACTTCCCGCTGCCCCTTCTGATAGTTAAAATACTCTATTCCCCGCTGGCTGCTGGTAAAATAGGTATTTTGAGCCGCGTTAAGCAAGCTGTTTGAGTAGTAATTTTTTCCTGCTAACTCGGTTTTACTATTATAGTTGGTCGCTTTTTGAGTTTCGGGATCATAGAGAAATATTCCCTTGTTAGTCGTAAGCCACAAGGTGCCATTTTCACCGTCCGCTAGCCCGCGAATAAGCGGTGTCGGTAGCCCGTGCTGTTCATTGAATTGCTGAAACGTATTGGTACTCGGTAAATAAAGATTTAACCCTTTTTGTGTAGCGATCCATATCTGCCCACTTTGGCTTTCGTGTATATCTTCAATTATGTTACCTAATAGGCTGTTTTCTCGCGCCACATCGGCAGAATAAGTAACAAACTTGTTGCCATTACGAGGCCACACGCTGACGCCTTTGCCCGTGCCAACCCACATTTTGCCAGCACTATCTTTAAAAAGAATATGAATTTCAGGGTGAGATAAACCTTGTGCTTGCGTTAAGTGCTCAAAACTATTGTCACTGATGCGATAGATATACACGCCATTTTTGTAGGTACCTACCCACAAATCGCCATTATCATCTACTGCCAATGCTCTAAACTCCTGAAACCGACGATAACTATTGTCTGATTTAGGGTACTCTATACGTGTTACTTCGCCTGTTTGACGATTTAATCTCGCTAGGTAGTTGTCCTGCGCAACCCACAGGGTATCGTTATCGTCTTGGACGACTATAGGTCGTTCTATCACCCCACTTTCAGCATACCCATCAAAGGAAGCAAAAATCGAAGAAGCGTTTTTTTCTAAGCGCTGCTCGTTTACACGCCATGTGTAAATCTCTGCTTTGGCAGTAACAATGAGTACATCGCCATTTTCATCGAGCTCAATCCCATTAGGGGCAACAAGCGCATCGCTATTAATAAGCTTCACTGTGCGTCGTGGAGACAACTTAAAAATGCCGTGAACTTCACTCGTTATCCATTTCGTACCGGTGTGGTCTTCAAATATGATCCTCAGGCCATTTGTGTAGCCAAAATCCATTTTCTCGACCACGTTGCCAGTGTCTGTATGGCGATATAAACCGTTTGTCGTTACAAACCACACACTCCCTTCACTGTCTTCAAGCATAGAGTTCACTTGGCCTATCTCTTTTCCATCGCTCGTGGTTTGCGGAATAAACTCCCCGCCTTGTGGAAGAAAAAGAAAAGGCCCATCTTGTGTAGCAACAAAAAATTGGTTTGATGTGGTTAAAAGCAGGCTTCGTATTTCATTGGCGCCCGTGGCGGTATTGTTGTCTTTATCCGGGAAGAAGTGGGTTGCTGTTAAGGTTTCTTTGTTCAGTAAGTTCAAGCCGAAACTGGTTGCTACCCACAAGCTATTTTCGTCATTATCAAGCATATCCCAAATACGATTATGCGATAAACCCGCTGAATTACCCTCTGTTTTTTTAACCCGCTGAAATGCGTTCTCGCCAAGATACTTATTCAAACCCTGATCGTAAGTACCAAGCCAAATGTCGCCATTTGTATCGTGAAGTAACGATTGAATTCGATTAGAAGAGAGTGTTGTTTTGTCGCCTGGAACGTGTAAAAAGCGCTGAAATATACCGGTCTTTGGGTTGTACTTATTAACGCCGCCTCCCCAAGTTCCTACCCATATGTTACCGTCTTTGTCTAACATCAGGTTGCCAGCGTCATCATGAGATAAAGTGTTTATTTGCTCTGCGTTAGACTCGAAAAGCTTGACCTGCCGACCGTCGTAGCGCATTACGCCGTTTTCAGCTGTACCGAACCACAAAAAGCCTTGGCGGTCCTGAATAATGGAATATATCTCAGAAGAAACAAAACCATCGTCAGCGGTAAGCAGCTCGACGGAGTATTCGTTCATAAGCTTGTCGGAATTCGAGGAATAAGCGTGTGGGGCACTCACCAAATAAACGAATGCACATAGTAGAAAGTGGCGAAACAGGAGCCGATAACGCGTTATATTTTGCAAAGAAACATGCTCTTACTAGAAAAAGAAAAGACGAAGATATACGTTCGCAATATTAGATGATCCCTTTTAGCTTATCCATTCTACCAAAGGTGCATATATTGACCTAGCTTACCGTTTTTATTGATTTGAATCATGTAATCTATTCTTCGGTTTGCACAATAATTGCTGTTTATCTGATAACACGGTAAATAACCATACCGACAACAAAAAGGAGTCATCATGTCTAAATCCTACAAAGAAATCACAGAAGGCCTTAATCCTTATCTTGCAGAGGTGAAAAAAGGTGTACCTGAAGTAATGAAAGGCTTTTCGGCTATGGCTAAAGCAGCGACTGCCGACGGCGCACTGGATAAAAAAACAAAAGAGCTCCTTGCTCTTGCTATTGGTATAGCGACAAGGTGCGATGGCTGTATTGGTTTTCACGCTAAAGCGCTGGTTCATTTAGGTGCAACAAGAGCTGAAATTGAAGAAGTCTGCGGTATGTCTGTATACATGGGTGGCGGCCCCTCGTTCATGTACGCGGCAGACGCTCTGCGTGCTTTCGATGAATTTAGTGAAAGTGAGTAAGAAAAAAGGGCCGATTATTTTCGGCCCTAAAATTCAATTTAAGGTTTAGGTCGTTACAGTGAATTCATACTTTGTACACTGACAGGACCAAGCTCTGCAGCTTCAACTTCTGCTTTGATTTTTTCAGCATCGCCGATGATGATCCACGTTAGTTTATCTGGGTGCAATACTTCTTCAGCCGCTTTACTGAGGTCACCTAAAGACAAGCTGTTGTACTTTTCGACCAAAGACTCTGGGTAGTTGTATTGTCTGTTGAACCTTTCACTCGACAATAGGCTGTACAGCACCGCATTGGCTGTCTCAAACTGACCTGGCAGTGAGCGAACTTCATCAAGTCGTGCTCGTTCAAGTTCCTGTGCCATTGGCGGCTTATCACCTATGTAGGCATTAAGCTCTTTCTTAAGTTCTAGCAACGACGGGCCTGTTTTATCGGTTTGAACCGGAGCATAAACCATAAATGGACGTCGACCTCGAGCATCTTGTAAGAAAGTGTACGCACCATAAGACCAGCTTTTATCTTCACGTAAGTTCATATTAATGCGAGCAGTAAAAGCGCCACCTAAGGTTAAATTCATGGCCTTGATGGCAATATTGTTTTCAGCACCAGTCGGTGGTGCTAAATGCGCAGCAAGTATAAGAGACTGCTGTGCTCCAGGACGGTCGATAATAATTGCTTGGCCTTGATCAGGCATTGATGCTTGGGCAATTTGCTTGGTGCCCTTGTCACCTGCAACTTTCCATTTGCCAAACTCTTTTTCGAGCATTGGCTTAATCGCGTCTAATGTGGTGTCGCCAACAACAAATATAGTCGCGTTATCAGGGCGAAGCCATGTATTCTTAAAGTTAACCAAGTCGCTTCGCGTAATTGCCTTCACGTCTTGCTCGGTTCCGGTACCGGTAAATGGAATACCATAGGCATGGTCATCACCATAGATAAGCGGTGGAAGCAAAGTAAGGGCAATACTTACAGGGCGAGTTTTTTGCTGTGCTATATTACTCAAAATAAGCGCACGTTGACGTTCAATCTCTTCTTCTTTAAACGTAGGTGATTTTAAGATATCACCGAGAAGTTCCAAAGAAAGTTCCATATTTTCCGTTAGCATCGACATGCCAACTGTCGTGGTATCTAAATTTGAGCCAGCGTTTAAATTGGTTCCTAACTGTTCAAGCTCTGCTGCTAGTTCTAAGGCATCGTATTTACCCGCGCCTTCGTCGAGCATCTGCGTGGTAAAGCTTGCAAGGCCCAGCTTGCCACCTGCGTCAGCGGCGTAGCCTGCGTCAAATTGCACCGCTACATTCACCAGTGGAACCGTCGAGCGTTTTGCAAACACCACATTAACGCCGTTAGAAAGCGTAGTTTCCGTAACGTCAGGGAAGCTTAACTGTGTTTCTCTATCAATTGATGGCAAACCTGAACTGCGATCAACACCTTCAGCAACGGCTGCATGCTCAATGAAAGGTACAACCGTAATTTGGTGCCACCCTTCTTTTAGCCATTTATTCGCTGCCGCTTTAACGCCTTTAGGTGTTGCCTGTCCCAGCTCATCTAATTCGGTTTTAAAGTAATTAGGATCGCCAGCAATAAATTCACCAGTAGCAAGCGTATCGGCTTTACCGCCGAAACCACCCACTTCTTCAAGACCACGAATAATTGAAGCTCGACGTTTAGTCGACACCAATTTGACTTCATCTTTACTTGGACCTTTACGCAAAAACTCACTAATGACTTTGTCGATTTCTTTTTCCACTTTAGCCACGTCAACGCCGTCTTTCACGTCAACCGTAACGCCAAAAATTGATGCCATTTGCAGCTCGTAATTGAACACTGAAGCATTGGTTGCGATTTGTTGGTCGTAAACCAGTTCTTTATAAAGACGAGAATTTTTGCCGTCACCTAACGCGCTTGCAGCAATAAACAAATCAGTTGCGGTTGAAGATGTATTCTCAGGCGACACCCAAAGGCGATAAATACGTGATTGAGGCACTTTGTCTTGAATAATTTCACGGGTATTTACGCTGCGTTTCGGCACCCATGCTTGCCATTTAGATAGCGCAGGACCCGGCTCAATATCCCCAAAGTACTTGTTTACCAGCGGCTTCGCTTCTTCGGCGTTAATATCACCGCTTAACACTAAAATTGCGTTATTGGGGCCATAATATTTATTAAACCAGCCCTTTACGTCGTCTAAAGACGCTGAGTTAAGGTCTTCCATTGAACCAATCACCGTGTGGTGATAAGGATGCCCTACAGGAAATAAGCCTTCAAAGATGTGGGTAAACACGCTTCCATAAGGCTGATCTTCACCTTGGCGCTTTTCATTTTGTACAACGCCACGCTGTTCGTCTAACTTCTCTTGTGTTACCGCACCTAAAAGATGCCCCATGCGATCTGATTCCATCCACAATATGCGGTCAAGGGCTGGAGTAGGAACGGTTTGGAAGTAATTTGTGCGGTCAAAATTTGTGGTGCCGTTTAAGCCAGTAGCACCGGCTTCTTGAAGCGGACCGAACCATTCGTCGTCATAATTTTCGGTGCCATTGAACATTAAGTGTTCAAATAAATGCGCAAACCCAGATTTACCCTCAGGCTCATCTTTGGAGCCTACTTTGTACCATACCGCCACAGCTACCACTGGCGCCTTGCGGTCTTCATGGACAATTACGGTTAACCCATTATCGGCAGTAAACTTTTCGTAGTCGATATTTATGTCGTTTTTAGCAAACGCTGAGCTTACCAGCGTGCTACTTACTGCCAATACACCTACGCTTACTTTTAAGCGCTTGGTGAGGTGTTTAAGTACACTCATTTCGTCATCCTTAATCTTTTTAATTGTGCTAAATACCACAAAGCGGCGCTATGCCTGCCTTAAAGATAAATCAATCTGGCAGTTAATAAAGGATTATGACGTTGAAAACTGTAACGGATTGTAAAAAGAGAAAAAATATCGAGCGTGGAGATTTAAATGTCTAGGCTCAAGGCTAGAGGTCGCAATTATATTGCGACTAGTCGTGCCCAAAGCGCTTTAACTTGCTTTGCATCCTCGCTTTCCAGTTCATTGTTTTTAAACGCACTTTCAAGGCTTGATAGCATTTTTTCGTTTAACAATTCCAATGAAGCGTCTTCACGCATTTCTAGCTGTCGCGCTTCTACCGCGAAGTGGCCTTGCAAATAACTTGCAATGAAAAGTTCATCGTCACTGCCGTGGTTCACCACGTCATCAAGTGATGCTTCAATTTCAGCGATAGCTTTCACTACCCCTTGAGGGGCTGCAGCAGGTGGTAACACGTCTTACTCCTTCCTGTTGTTGTATATCAGTTTTCTATATTTTAATTTTCAATTCGAGATGGAATTGGTTCGCACCAAACGCCAATCGTTTAAACAGCCTGGCAAAGTACTTTGTCTTTGTAGCCGGTAATAACCGTAAACGCACCTGCCAATTCAGCGTCAAGCGCGGCGTCGCTTGAATCTAAGCGAAGCGGTTTGCCGTTTAATGCCTGTAGCTTTTGCTTTGTAGCCACAACAAGCATGTTTTGTTTGCCAATTTGGCGAATAAAAGCCGGGCTTAACTGTTGATTTCCACGCCCTAAAATATGGCCCTGACCACCAATCACAGTTAAAATGACTTTGGTCGGTTTGTTTTGAGTCAATGAAACAAGTTCATCAGCGGTAACGTCACTTGCTATTAACTCTCCTTGCTTTACCACATCCACACCTAGCATGGTGTTGTCTAAGCCAAGAAACTCCATGACAGCGCCTACAGTGGAGCCTGACCCCATGACAAAGTACGTATCGGGTTCATCATCCATAATCTCGCTTACATAGGCAGCAATATCATCAAGCACCAGTGCTTCATCTTCTTTGCCGCCCATTTTTACCGCTTGTACGTAAGTTAACTCGGCCGGCACGCGCATTTCACCATAGTGTTTGGCAATAACTTTCCCTTCGCGAAACGCGTTTTCGTCAATATCACGCACTTCGGCATCCATTTCGCTTACTAGTTCACCGGCGATCATTTGGCTTACTACCTGCCCCGCTGCCGCTGGTGATACACAGTAAACGCCTGAGTGAATTTTACAGCCCGCTGGCACACCTAAAACCGGTACTTGAGTGCCAACCACACTGCAAATATTGCGCGCGGTACCGTCGCCTCCGGCAAATAGCAGTAAGTCGACTTGAGCATCTACCATGGCTTTTGCCGCGCGCTCTGAATCTTCACCTTCGGTTTGTTCAGCGTCAGAGGCGTAGATTACCTTGTAAGAAACACCCAAGGATTCACACACCGTCTCACCCATGTCACCGGACGCTGTGAATACGGTAAATTGACCTGACAGCGCTTCAAGAATACTGAGCGCTTTCGCCATTTTTTCATTGGCTTTTTTCTCGGCCCCCATAGCCAGCGCTTTTTCACGAATTTCAGCACCATCGCTGCCTTTTAACGCGAGCGCGCCGCCTATACCGGCAAACGGGTTTACCACAACCCCAAGTTTAAACAAGGCTGGGCTACTACTACCAGTTTCATTCATGCCGCATCTGCTCCTGTTGGTTTAGCTTGCCTATCACCGTTAAATGTTGCCGATAAAGCCTCTATGAAGCGCTTTGCTCGTGGGGGAAAGCCGTGTTCGTTGTAATGAGCACGCTGAGCCGCTACGTTTCGCGTAAAGCCTTCTCTATCAGGCTCTGCCCCATTCAAATTATCGGTACTTACCTGAAACTTTCTGCCGGCGGCTTCTGTAAAAGCCCACTCAATGGCTTGCGGCTTAATTTCCACTTTTTCAAAGTCTGCTTGTTGGGCCTCGTCTCGCCCATCGGGGCAATACCAATAGCCGTAGTCCTCGAGCTGTCGGCGCTTCTCACCGGCAATACACCAATGCGCGATTTCGTGTAACGCACTCGAGAAGAAGCCGTGTGCAAAAACTATCTGGTGGTAACCCGTATCGTCGCCTGCCGGGATATAAATGGGCTCATCGTCACCTAACACCAATCGGGTGTTGTAATCTTCAAAGGTGCTATTAAATAATGAGATTAACGTGGGAACATCATTGTCTATTTCAGCGTTTGCGATTTGTGCGCCGCCTTTTTCTTCAATGGTGATATCTTTGATAGCAATGTCTTCAGGAGAAATTTGACTACGTTGGGTGTTCATTACGTCCAAAAAATATTAACAAGCAAGCTGAGTTGATGGCGCAAGAGTATATCAGTAAAACTTTGTCATCTCACTTGAAAGCCGTGCTTGCATGGGTCAATCTAGGTTTACAACGGACATGAATAAAAAACGACGTACTACGGAGTGCTTCACTTGGCGCAAGATATAGCAAAACATATTCACAGGGTAAATGCCCTTCGCGATTTAGCCAATCAGTTAGGGGTGATGTCAGTTATTCATCAACTGCAACACTGGCAATGTGAGCGCCTGTTAGTATCCCACGACGACTTAGCGACGCAAAGTCGCTATCAAAAAGCCATGGGGTTCTTCGTTGAAGAGCTATACGGACCCAAAGATTTCAGCCAGCGAGATGCCGACTTGGTTCGGGTCATTCCCAAGTTAGCCAAAGTGTTGCCAGACAAAGCCATGAATGCGATGGATGACGCGTTAGCGCTAAATGCCCTGTCTTTTGATTTAGACATGGAAATGGCCCAGTACCTTCAAACACATTTTCCCGATGAGCCTATTAATCGGGATAATTACGCATTGGCTTACCGAGCCGTTGGCCGAATGGACGACCGTAAGCATCAAATCGATATCATTTCACATTTGGGCGATCAACTTTCCGATGTGATAAAAGTTCGTGGTATCGGTATGTTGATTTCACTGTCTCGCCGCCCCGCTAAACTTGCGGGCTTGCTTGCGCTTCATGAATTTTTAGAACGGGGCTTCAATGCGTTTAAAGCGCTGGGCGACGTACAAAGCTTTATTCAACCCGTGCTGGTACGAGAAAAAGCATTAATGCAGGCGCTATTAGATGCAAACGTAGCGCTGCCTGAAGATAACCCTTTACCTAACGTGTAACAGAGTTAGTCTAATCGCTGACTTATACCGCTTTCTACTGAGAATTTTAAGCAACAAGGAAAAAATTTGAGCCACACTAACCTAAACTGGGTGTTAGAGAATCCCTACGTTCAGCAATGGCACATAGATGAGACGCACATTGACCACTATCAGCATGTGAATAATGTAGCGTACCTGTCTCAAGTAGAAAATCTGGCTTGGGCACATTCAAATTCGCTGGGCTTACACTTTGCAGATTACCAGGCGCTAAACCGAGGCATGGTGATTAAGCGTCACGAACTTAACTATCATCTGCCAACTCATCTTGGCGACATCTTAGAATGCGCCACTTGGATTGTGCATTGTGATAACAAACTGACCTTGAAACGCCAGTTCCAGTTTATCTGCCCCAAGCGAAACAAAACGGTTTTTGATGCCGTGACAACCTTCGTATGCGTTAGCCTTGATACTGGCGCACCAAAGCGTATGCCGAAGCAATTTATAGATGTTTACGGAAAGGCGTGTATAAAATAATGAAAAAATGGCTGGCTGTTCTGCTTACATTATTTCTGTGTGTGTCGTTAGGCATAAACGTTTACCTATGGCTTAGCTTAAAGCAGCATAACGATACAGCTTATGGGATAGAGGCTAGCTATGAACACCTTTTAGAAGACGAATCAGCGTTAGACAGCGAAGCACACCTAAAGGGCAAGGCAGAGCCCTTCCATAAAAGACGTTCTCCCACCTCATTGTTGAATGCTAACGGCGCTAATACGCTATCAAGTGAAGGTGAAGATCGGCGCTCAACTTCAGCACAACTTAACCAAGACGATGTAGATTCACTGACTACCCTGCTCAACAACGGACAGTACGCGTTGCTCGCTACTGAGCTATCGAACTTTTTAAAAAATGACCCGTTCAACGAATCGCTGCTGTTGCTAGAAGGTGAGCTGATTGAGTTAACAAAGCCCCTCCCCACGGCGCTCGTGCATTATTACGACGTGGCTGAACTTCCTCTTTCAAACGAAACGCTATCGCTTATCGATACAAAAATTGCCACCCTTTATCAGCAGGCGCAAACTCAACTCAGTCAAGACGAACAATGGGAATTAGTCGCCCGACTAAACGAGCCCTTATACCAGCGAATACCCGATGCTAAACATTACACCCTTAATTTGGCCGAAGCGTACGCCTACCAGCAAAAACTTACGCTAATGGAGGATGTACTCGCCGCTCTGCCATTAAACGACAGAGACGCCAATATCATTCGCGATAAAGCCTATGAAATACGTGATATGGCTAGCGCAGACACCACGCCGAACGATAGCGAAATTGAACCCACAAGCCCGGGAACTGCTCGATATCAAACCCGCGTGACCTTGGAACGCATTGGCGATCAATACCGCCTTGAGACAAAGGCCCTTAACCAAAAAGCCACGATGATTTTAGATACCGGTGCCAGTACCACCGCAATATCCTCACGGCTATTTGCTCGATTAGGGCGTATGCGTAACCTCACGTTTATTGGTAACTTCAACGTGAGAACCGCGTCGGGAACGATAGAAGCTCCACTTGTTCAAATACCGCGCTTTTACTTTGCGGGATACGAGTTCAATGATGTTTCCGCCATTGTTTTACCCGAAGACGCCCTTCCCGATACCGATGGCCTGTTGGGCATGAATGTGTTGGGTGAGTTCGACTTCGCCATACTGCCAAAGACGAATGAATTGATTTTAAGTGAGAGAAATTAAGTTTAACCAAACGGTGTACTTTCATCAAAGTACACCTATTTAAACCACACTGAAAAGTCGTTTATTTG
Source organism: Alteromonas infernus (assembly GCF_902705815.1). Taxonomy (NCBI): domain Bacteria; kingdom Pseudomonadati; phylum Pseudomonadota; class Gammaproteobacteria; order Alteromonadales; family Alteromonadaceae; genus Alteromonas; species Alteromonas infernus. The sequence continues at coordinate 894 of NZ_CACSIG010000076.1, read as the reverse complement.
CTAACTTCAACTAACGGAAACACCTCAAATACCACGCCTTCATGGCCTGTTTCCATAAAATTGCGGATATTGGCGTGATCGTCACCTTCGGGGTTATTGAGTACGTCTTCACGATAAAATCGCCCGAACAAGGCCAGTGTTTGTGCTTGACTAAGGTTTAAATACTGACCGAGTGCGAGTAGTTTGCATGAGCCGTTGTTCTGATTTGCATCGTTTGACACATCGCCATTGGTGAAAGCGGTTGGCGTGAAGGCAAAGGCGCTATCAACGAGCGCGATAACGTCGTTAAACTCGATAGCTTGAGGAGAATTGCTCACTGCTTGAACAAGGTCATTGGTGTTGCTGAATGTCATGGTTATCCCGATAGAAAAAGAGAAAGATAATAACAGATCTATATCACTGCAACAGATAGCAACAGCCTCACCTTCAATATTTACATATCGAGTAGGGTGAGGCTTGCGCCTCATCCCTCTCACAGAACCGTACGTACGGGCCTCGTATACGGCTCCTGCATACTTCATATCACTTGCTAAGTGACACAATGCTAATTTGCAATCTAGTATCGTGCGCCCTATGGACATCGTTCATTTTCTAACATTGTGGTAACTTTCATTGCAGGGTTTGGCGTTCTAGCACTGAGGCAATCTACCAAATTTGACTACAATTACTTCCCATATACGGCCTGTCTCACCAGACATCACTATTCCTAGCGCACCGATTCGACTTGTCCCGCTGATCAGGCGGCTTGTGTATCAATGATAAAAAAACTCACAACTCATCAGAGTCTTAAGTCTGCTTCCCCCCTTCGCAATCCATTTAAGCTTTTGGCTAAAATGGATCCTATCAAACACAATGCTGATAGTCGGCTTGGTTTTACCCTCCACACCATTACTG
>NZ_CACSIG010000075.1:0-240227 GCF_902705815.1 Alteromonas infernus | reverse complement strand
TATATCCTTAACTGGACTGGTCAACTCAATTAAACCACCTCATAGCGTGTGTTTTCAATTCATGTAGAACGAACCATAAACAAACCTATCGAAGAGGTTTTTGCCATTTTGAGTGATCATGCTAACTATGCACAGTTCAAAGCTATTGAGCAGTCAAATTTACTGATTAAAGGTAAACATGAAACCAATGGACTGGGGGCGGTACGTGAGATTATTTCAGGGGGCTCGAACCTTCACGAAGAAATCGTTGCTTACGAGCCGCCTTATAAACTAGGCTATAAAGTCGTGAAGTCCAAGCCATTACCATACAACCATCAATTAGGTGAGATTACGCTTAAAGACAAAGATGGGAAAACACACGTTACCTGGCGCTCGCAAGGGCACATTACCATTTTTCTTTTGGGAAGCCTTTACTTCGATAAGCAGATTCAGAGCGTAGGAAGCCGTGCTTTTGGCAGTATCTTAAAGCAAATTGACAATTTGGCGTGATCAGGCGTTAGGCTTATGAAACAGTTTGCTAAACGGGCGATAAACATAGTTCATACAACCGGCAGACAGTAAGCCAGATAGCTAGCGCAATCTGACCTCTTTTAACAAAAAGGCGCTAGCTCAATTCAATACTGGCTCGTTATCGACCAGTCAACAGTCAGTCCTGCCAGTCATTGGCATAAAACTGCGTTCACTTCTTGTAAAACATCTGCATATCGGCAGTGTTCCAAGCTACCAAACCCTTTAACTTGTCTTATTTTTAAGCGACTAAACAAAGGCATAGTCATGCCAGTTAGGAAGCGACAATAAATAGAAGGGGTGATTGGGCCTTCAAACTTACCGCTTAAATGCGCTTCTAGCGCTGTCATAGCTTCAGATATCTGCTCTCTATCCGGTATTGGGATTGGTGATGAATAGTTAAGCTTGGCCACTTTACCTTGGCACACACTGCAATGCCCACACGCTTTCGGTGCTTGAGTATCATCAAAATACGCTGACAAGTTGTGGCTTAAGCAAGTGTCTTGTTCGAAAAAGCTGACAAGTGCGGCGATGCGCTCGACTTCTTTACGCTCGTTTTCAGAAAAATAGTGCGCTAGCTTGTTTGCCAAATCGCCGTCTTGCAGTAATTCGTTGTTAACACGGTATACATCGGTAATTAAACGTGATGCAAGCTCTATATGATTGTGCTCGTGCAAGTATTCTAAGGCTGCCACTACTCTAGAGCGTTCTGCGCCATAGTGCTGATAAATACTGTCGAAATCGACAACACCCCATACTTTCTTCATGTTTGAATGAGTGAATACCGCATCTAAAAAGCGCGCTCGCTCTTCTGAAAACAAGCCGAGTATGGTGGCTTTGTCTGAAAGAAAGCGGAATTTGTATTCTGCAAAATAGGCAAATAGCGGGCGAATAACATTGGCGAGTTCAAGCTGAACAAGTAAGGTTTTAAGAGGAAGCTGGCGAATATTACTGGCGCTCGATAAGCTATTTATTTGGGTTTCCCATTGGTAAACCTTGTTTTCTGCATTGATGAGCGAGTCATTTTGATTAGTTGTATATTGCTGTGCTCTATCTTGCTTTGGTGTAACTTGCTTGGCTCTATTTTGTTCAGCTGGGGCTTGCAGCTTGATGTCGTCGATAACCCGTTCTATTGCGCTTTTATCGGGTGTGTCGCCGTAAACGAAGTTTTCTATGGTGACTAATCCGTCGAGGTTCGCTAATACGGTGCAATTTGCCGCTTCGCCATCGCGCCCACCTCTGCCGATTTCTTGGCTGTAGTTTTCAATAGATTTAGGTAGATCGTAATGAATAACAAAGCGGATATCAGATTTATCTATACCCATGCCAAAGGCAATAGTAGCTACAACGACTTGAATCTTGTTGCTCATGAAATCTTGTTGGATACTTTGTCTTACCTCACTGTTAAGGCCTGCATGGTAGGCCTTCGCAGCAAACCCTTGCTGCTGCAAAAAGCGCGCTACATCCTCTGCGCTATTTTGTAATGTAACGTAAACAATCCCAGCACCTTGTTGTTTTTGAATTTCGTCTATCAGCGCTTGATTTTTGTTAGGTTCAAGTACGGGGCGAACAAATAAATTCAAGTTGGGTCGATAAAATCCCGTTTGAATAATGCTAGTTGGCGCAATAGCAAAGCGTGCCGCCATATCTTCTTTTACGTTTTTAGTGGCGGTAGCCGTTAGCAGCAGTACCAAAGGAATATTCAACTCTTTTTGGTAAGCAGGAAGTTTTAAGTAGTCGGGGCGAAAGTTATGGCCCCACTCAGAAATACAGTGCGCTTCATCGACCACCAACATACTTACTTGAACGGACTCGATGAATTGTCGGAACCGTTCGTTTTTAAAACGCTCCACTGACACCATTAAAATTTTACACTGCCCTGAACGCACGTCGTTCATCACCTGCTTGTTTTGCTCAGGTGTTAAGGTGGAATCGATGCTAGCCGCCGCAATGCCTTTGCTATGCAAAAATTCTAGCTGATCTTTCATCAGCGCCAGTAATGGAGAAACCACCAGAGTTAAATGTGGCAGCTGCGTAGCAACGAACTGGTAACACAAAGATTTGCCCGAACCAGTCGGAAAGATCGCTAACGTTGAATGCCCACTAAGTAGAGAATCCACCGCCTCTTTTTGCCCCTCGCGAAACGCTGAGAAACCAAAAAGCTGTTGTAAAATATTGGGGGCAGAAGACATTCTTTTTATCCAAGTAGGTGATGATTTAAGTCTAACTATTTCTATCTAGTCGTATGTTGGGACAAGATATATTAGGCAATTTAAAACTTGTTATATGGTGTTGTGGTAATAAACGCAACGATACCTGTGTCCAGTTTCAGCCTCAATTAATCTTTGTAGCCCCAGGGCGTACTGGGAACTGGGAATGTGTTATCTAGATCGAAATCAACTTGTACTTCGCGCGCAGGGCGAATCAATCGATAGCTAAAGCGGTTGGGGTAAATCATCATTTGCCACACGTTATCGGTGGATGCTGCAATCCCAGATTCTATAAATAATGCTTTCGAGTAGGCGTCCGCGGGGAATGACTGAACTTGGGCATATCCTTCATCTACAGTATGCCCGCCGTACATGGTAGAGGAGTGAAAACTGCCGTCTTTATTTCTGTGGTCGTGTTTTAACATAAGACCAGCGCCAGTCTTTGTTAATATCCAAGTGCGGGATGCGTCGTCACCCACGTGAAAAGGTATCTGAATTTCTGAGTCTGTGCACTTTCGTATGTGCATAACAAGTTCTGCATCACCGAAGGTATTACCTACATTATCTTTACTCACCTTCCCTTGAAACGCTTTACCGCAGTACGCTTTTATAGAATTAAAAAACGCGTCGTGGGTAGGAATTGAGACCAAAGGTGCAGCTTTACCAAACGCCATATTGCTTATTCCGATGAGTCCTAGAAAGAGGTAGATACCATGTCTTTTCATTTTTTATTCGCTATTACAAGTCGATACACGCTTTGTAGTGTAACTCATCTAAATAATCGGGTGTATAAATCATCGAAACGCATATGTATTCGAAATATAAATACTGCTGATAGTGGGGGGCGTGTTAGCTTAACAGTACGTAGAGCGTTTAATTTTTAGGGCACAAGAGTCGATATGAATAAATCTAAACAACTATTTACGCTAATTACATCAGAAGGTGAGCTTCAGGTATCGCTAAAAGAGGTAGATGTTCCAGAGCCGAAGGCCCATGAGGTGATTGTGCGCATGGAAGCCTCTCCAATAAACCCGTCAGATATGTGGCCTATGTTTGGTCCAGCAAGCCTTGATAAAGCCACTTTCGATGCTGATAAAAATGCATTGGTTGCACCGGTACACAAGCCTTTGTTGAGCCGTATTAAGTCTCGTCTTGACCAAACTTTACCTATTGGGAATGAAGGCGCCGGTACCGTGGTTGCCGCAGGCGACAGCCCTGAAGCGCAAGCTTTAATGGGAAAAACCGTGTCTATTCTTACCGGCGCAGCTTATACAGAGTTCGCGTGCGTGCCCGTGCAGGCGTGTTTACCTCATATGGATAGCACTACACCTCAGCAGGCGGCGTCTTCGTTTGTTAACCCGCTAACAGCATTGGGTATGGTTGAAACCATGCGTATGGAAGGGCATAAAGCCTTGGTTCACACTGCAGCTGCGTCTAACCTTGGGCAAATGCTAAATAAAATTTGTTTAGAGCAAGGCGTAGAACTAGTAAATATCGTTCGTAGTCAAGAGCAGGTAGACCTACTTAAAGGTATTGGTGCGAAAATTGTGCTTAATTCCAGTAGCGATAATTTCAAAGCTGAACTTTACCAGGCCATAGACAGCACTGGCGCTACACTTGCGTTCGACGCCATTGGTGGCGGTGAGCTAGTTAGCGATATCCTTACCATGATGGAAGCGTCGGGTAGTAAAGATGCAACAGGCTTCAACACCTATGGTTCTGACAGCAATAAACAAGTGTATATCTATGGTGGTTTAGATTTCTCACCGACTATTTTAAACCGCGCTTACGGCATGACGTGGGGTATTGGCGGTTGGTTGTTAATGCGCTTCTTAGGCAAGCTTGATAAGAAACGCGTGGGCGAGCTTTATCAAAAAGTGGCTACGGAGATTAACACTACCTTTGCGTCATCCTACAGCAAAGAGTTAAGCCTTGAAGAAGCGCTACAGCCTGAAAACGTAGCGCTATACAATGCGAAAAAGACGGGTACTAAATATCTGATTGTGCCCAATAAAGGCGACTAACGACTCAACTTTGAAGCTTCATACTTCAATTAAAAGAATTAAAGAAGAAGGGCTCGTTGATCTTTGATGTACAAACTGCGGTTTAAAGGTACATTAAAGGCCACCGGGCCCTTTTTGTATTAAGCAGTATCGCATTTTGATTGGGTTTTGCGTGTAACCCAATCAATGAGGCGAGGCTACGCTACGCTTCAGCTCGCCCTTCGCTTTAAAAACATAAACACTAACAATACACTCAAACCAAATATGGCAATACATAGCGAGCCTATTGTGGCAGCTCTAAAGCTATAAAATTGCGCCACTGTGCCTGCGCCAATAGTGCCAAGCATCATACCCACGCGGGTGGCGTTCGAATAAAAAGCTGAGGTGAAGCCCGTTAAATTAGGTGCCTGTTGCTGCAGAAGCGTTAAGCCTATGCCAGCGTATAAACCGTAAAAAAGTGCATTTAATATTTGAAGCGATAATAATTCCCAGCTTGATTGAGAGAAATACACGCCAATATAAAAGCAGCAGCCAAATAGAAAGGCAACAGCCATAACACCAGCAGGTGGAAAGCGTCGTGCGAGCTTAGCGGCAATTAGCATAGTAGGAATTTCAAGCGCTGCGACCACGCCCATCATAAGGCCGGGTAAATTTTCAGGCAAACCTAGCTCTTGCATTACGTATAATGGCATTGAGGATAAATACATAACATTACCGGCCATTCCAGCAAGCACTGCCAGCCCTACAAGCCAAAACGGCAGTGCAAGCGACCCCTTTAATGTGGTGTTTTGCGAATGTTGGCAGGCTTGTTGAGGCGGTACCACCTTAACCACGAAAAGCGTAGCGGTGACTACGCAAGCAATAGCCACAGAGAATGAGGCGGCAAAGCCAAAACTAGCCACTAATGTAAACGCCATTGGCGGGCCTACTACCCAAGCTAAGGATATGGCCGCGCGTACTTTTGAGTTAAATGCTGCTAAATCTATATCTTGGTTTTTGGCCCATAGCCCTGAAACCGTTAGCATTTGCGAAACCGCCCCCGCGCCCACAGACATAAACAACACGCCGGCAAGAAATACGTGCCAAAACTGGTTGCTAAAGATAAACGCTACCATGGCTATGCCAACGCAAATCATGGTGAGTCCGTAGAGGCGATTAGCGTTAAAACCTTTGTCGGCCAAGTGTCCCAAATATTGGCTTATCACCAGCCCTGAAAGCGTAACCGACACCATGTATACACTGATGTAAATGGGTTCAACGTTAATCTCGTCAATTAAAAAGTAGCTCATGAGCGGCGTGACGAACGATGATGTTAAGCCAGTAAGTAAACTCAGCAACAAGAAAGGTAGCTGTGGCGAAAAGGCGTGGCGGGATGACATGAAAATACGAGCTCCTAAAAACGAGGGCGCATTATAAGTGCTGCGTATTTCATGTCTATGATGATAGCGAACTAACCTTGCTTATTTAACAAATGTTGTGGTGTTGTATTAATCATGCCCGTAAAGTCTGCGATGCTAGGACGAACAAAAAGCTACGCCTATAAGCGTTTATAAAAATCAAAGAAAACTAGCTATTTCGTTGAGTGATTTCTTTTGCTTCGCATGAATAGGAACGGTGGCATCGTGAGCGGGGTAACCGGCAACAATTAGCATATAGGCTCGCTCATTGTCAGGGCGCTGGCACACTTCGGTTAAAAAGTTCATTGGCTTTGGCGTATGCGTCAGGGTGGCTAGACCTGCGTTGTGCAACGAGGTGATAAGCATGCCCACTGCAATACCGACTGATTCATGGACATAGTAGTTTTGACTTCTATCTCCTGCTTCTGTTTCCCCGAATTTCTGGCTGAAAACAGCAATTAGCCAAGGCGCAGTTTCCAGATAAGGTTTGCTGGCATCGGTGCCCAAAGGTTTGAGATCGTCTAACCACTGCTGCCCAGCGCGCCCATCATAAAACCCCCGTTCATGAGCTTCAGCTTGTTCACGTATTTGTTTTTTTACAGGAGCTGAATGGATGGCAGAAAAATGCCAAGGCTGGTGGTTGGCACCACTAGGCGCAGTGCCCGCCGTTAAAATACAGTTTTCGATAATGGCTTTATCAACCGGTCTGTCACTGAAAAGACGAATGCTATGTCGGCGCTGCATAGCGTTTAAAAACTCAGCGCTTCGAGCAAGCATGCTTTGTTCAGAGTATTCGATAAAGTCGTTAAGCGGTGAGTGGTCGTGAGGCTGCATCTATTTTCTCTTTTTTCTGCCGTTTTAGGTCACTTTATCGTTTGTAGGGCTGTATTCAAAATAAAAGCGTGCAAAACGAAGGAGTTTGGACTATATCGCGTAAACTAAAAAGCGACCCATTCAGGCAAAATGGATCGCTTTGGTGCAGTTTATCGATACAGGTAACGCCTATTAGTTGCGTTTAAATGGGGGGCGAGTACCACGCTTTTGTTTTTCGTTTTGTTCTTCTAGTACTTCAAGTTGAGCAATGTCATAGACAGGCATCATAGTCGTTACTCTGCGATAAGGTGGTTTACCGCGCATAATGACTTCCTTAACCTCAACATACTCAATGGCTTCTTCACCCACCGATTCAAGCTGCGCGACATCGTTAACACTCATGCTGACAACTTTGCGTTTAAAAGGCGGTTTTCCTGAATAATCCACGACTTGCACTTCGATAGTATCGCCGGTCGAAGCTGGCATAGCCTGTGCCGCGTTGGCAGTAAAGCTAAGTGTAACCGCGGTAAATAAAGAACTCACTAAATAGCGTAATTTCATATCGTGTCCTCATATTGATATTACTACTTTTGTCTATTATATGAACGAAATCGTTTCAAACAATAGAGATTGGCGATAGTTATTTGCTATCAGGTAACGGGTGATATAGGAAATGTGTAATCAGGCGTGTTAAGAGTAAGTGCGTCAAATAGTCTCGCTGCGATCACCTTTGGTGCGAAGCGGGCTTAGGTTTTGCACTATTTAAGTGCTTTTGACTTGTGACGTGTACAGAGCGCTAAATAAATCAAGCAATTAGCGATTGGTCTTCATCTTGCTGTTCTATTTCAATCAGTAAAAGCTAATGCGTGGTGCATGTAAGATGAAAAGAATAGTAAAAAAAGCGGCGAAGGCGTCACTTTTAACATCGCTATCTTGCCTTTTAGGGCTCGCTGCACCGGCATCAGCAATCGAGCAAAACATCCCGCTATCTCAAAGCAAAGGCGGCACCTTGTATTTAGAAGCAACCCTTGAGTCGCAAGTTAACGCTTCCTTTCTACTTGATACCGGTTCGAGTTTATTAACGCTCAATCAAGCCACGTTCGACGCACTTACCCGAAATCATACGTTACTCGCTACCCGAACTTCGGCGGCAAGAATGGCAAATGGAAAAATCTTAAAGGTATCACAATACCAACTGAACTCTGTTCGTATAGGCAATACTTGTGAAGTCGGCCCAGTGGAAGTCGCTGTGCTTCCTAAAGGCAATAATATTTTAGGTATTAATACGCTATTACGCGTTGCACCGTTAACCATCACCTCTAGTTCGGTGATATTGGCTGGGTGTGAGTAGGTTATAGCAACTTTTTAACCAAGCTACAAAAAAGCGAACCCTAAGGTTCGCTTTGACGCTTTATGAGCAATAACAGACGTTATTAATTTTCACACTCGCTCACATCGCCGCCCATTTGTTCTTTCATTTTTACGCATGCTTCATAGGCTTTTTTCGCTGCGGCGTCTTTAAATTCGCCCGCCTTTTCGGCACTCGCGTCATAGGCGTCAGATGCCATTTCTTTACCATCTTCGTAGGCGTCAGATGCCATTTCTTTGCCATCTTCGTAGGCGTCAGAAGCCATCTCTTTGCCATCTTCATAAGCGTCAGAGGTTGCGTCTTTGGTTTCATCCCAAGAATCGGCAGCGCTTTCTTTTGTGTCTTCATAAGCGTCAGATGTCGCTTCGCCTGCCTTTTCCATCTCTTTACTTACTTCGCTTTTCGTTTCTTCGCTAGATTCAGTACAGCCCATTAAAGACAGTAGTAGTGCTAACGCCATTGCTTGTGTTTTCATTGTGAAGCTCCTTTTGCTGGGATAGTGGCTTGTTTAAAGCCGATCAACATGGGTAATTCAAATATTCGGCGCAATAGTGCGCACTGCTTGCCGTTGTTATTAATATTAGACTAGCCAAATATTCGACGTTTCCAGTCTAGCCTAATTACTATACAAAATGTAACTAGACTTTGTGTGCAAAAAAAGGGGTGAGGGTGGCTAATCTTTAGGTCCTTCAATTGTAAAGATTAAATGCCTTCGCCTGTCTTTTAACACTACGCCTTTTTTAAGTAACGCTGCGCTTAGCTGTTGCTGCCATTTTTTTAGCTCGGGCTCTGCTAATGCTAACGCTTCTTCGTTTTTAAACTGGAAGCGCAACAATAAAGACCCAGGAAACTGATGGTATTGAACGTCAAACCAGCACTGCTGCATACCTTTAAGCTCATCTCTTGCTTGTGCTTCTAGACGGTTAGCAATATCAAACACCAGTGCTTGCTGTTTAAGTTGTACGGCAGAGAGCTTTTTCATTACATCCTTTTCTCAATGGCAACTTCAACACTTTCAGTAATATCTGCCCCTTCTATGGTAAGCCACATTTGTCCGTCTTGAATGGTAACCTGAATTTGCATCGAGCGCTGTACAGCGTTAGCCAGAGTAATGGATAACGATTCAGGTAAAGTAAACACCGACAAGTTTTTTCTTGTTTGTAATTTGTTTTGCTCTTTACTCCACCAAGCTTCAAAGCTGTTGTCCGCGTATGAATAAATCATCATTTGCTGACTTTGGTTACAGCCTTTTTTAATGCGTTGTTCAGAAGGTTGACCTAGTTCTATCCACAGCTCTATTTCGTCGCTAAAGTTTTTCTGCCAAAGGTCAGGCACATCATCGTCAGATAAACCTTTAGTAAACTGCAAACGCTCATGGGCGTTTACAATAAAAGCAATAATGCGCAGCATCATGCGCGCATCGTTTTCAGACGGGTGGCGCGCAATCGTCAGGTTGTGGTCGCTGTAATAGTTGCGGTCCATATCGGTTATCGATATGTCTGCTTTGAAAATGGTTGCTTTGAGAGCCATGATGTTCCTGCTTCGTTTTGATAAGGCCTGTTGTTAGCCTTGAGTTGCTATGGCAACAGTGGCATAGCAATACTTTGCGGTATAGTACCAGTAAAAAACGATTTTCGCTGTAGGTGAGTGCGGTGCTTTTTGACAGGTATGTTGATTGCGCATACGGCAATCTTCTATTTTATGTGCTTTTCCCTGTGCTTCGGTTTAACTTGTTCGTCGCCTTTACAAACTTTCACAATGCTAAATAACGGTGATAAAAACTCAAAGCCCTTTTTTGTTGGAACAGAAAAATACAAGGGGCTTTTAACTGGGAAAGACATTAAGCTTTTTCGCACAGCAGGTGCAAATAAATGTCACTAAGAAAACCACCGATGCCGTCAACACAATTTCAGTGTATCCATCTAGTTTGAAAACAGACGAAAGCGTATTTTGAATACATACAATGGCTACGATAATAGTAAGCATATAAGCAAGATACTTCGCTATCTGTATAAATGCATTTTGCATTGTATAATTCCTTTTATTGGGTTACCCGACATTGGGTAATATAAAGGTATACAAATCAAGAATGATGGGTAACTGAATATAGGTATAGTTTTATACTAGTTACAAATAGCACACTCGTTCTAAGCCTTTAAAACCTATGAGTTGATAGCGTCAATGTTTTACGTCATCGGGGGTATGGTCGGCTACGAAGGCATTTCTTTCACCCATAGGTTTGTCTTCACCTTTAGTACTGTCTGCCGTAGTTTGAAGCTCTATTGCCGAGTTAACCTCGGCACCAATAAGAATAATGTAGGCACTGAGGTAAAGCCACATTAGCAAAATAATAATTCCACCTACAGAACCATAGGTTTTGTTATAGCTTCCAAACTCGTTTAGGTATATCGAAAAACCATAGGATGCGACCACCCATAGTACAGTGGCAAAAATGGAACCGGGCGTTACCCATCGCCATTGCGCTTCGCGGCGATGTGGCGCATATCGATAAAGTGCCGACAAGGCTATGTTAAATAAGCCTAGCATAACAGGCCAAGTAACCCACATAGCCTCTTTCGCGCTAACGGTATTTCCCGACAGCCACTGAATAGACTCGGGTAAAATTGTAATGCAAGCTAGGGCGACGATAACGGTCAAAATCATGAAAACAGTGCAGGTAACGCGAGCCAGTATGTCTTTAAAAAAGCCCCTGCCTTCCGATTCACTATAGGTAATGTTACACGCTTTAATAAGCGCATTGGCCCCTTTACTGCTACTCCATAGAGATAGCACAAGGGTGAATAAAAAGCCCCAGCCCAAGGTGGAGTTAGACTTCTCGATCAAGTTGGTCAATTGCTCTTCAATAATATATCGGCTGTCAGTGGGCACTACATTTACAAGGAACGTCATATGACTTTGCAATTCTTGTGGCGATACCATCAGCCCATAAAGGGCTATCGTGGCACCTAACAAGGGAAAGATAGCTAATAGGCAATAAAACGCGACACCAGCAGCAATAAGGGGAATGTTGTCCTTTTGAACGCTACTAAAAATGCGCTTTAAAATGCTCCACCAACTTTTCAGCGAAATCTCAAATGCTGATTTTGCGTGGTTAAATCTTTCCTTGCTCATAAATCCTCTAATCGTTCTTTTACGCTTCGTAGCCTTTGTAGTTCTTCATACATAAAATCGTAGTAGTCGGCTTACTTCGCCCTGTAAATCATTCATGTTTATCTGCAAATGTGAGTGCTTAATAGGGTTAGATGATAACGCGGATTCTTGAAATAATTAATTTAATCATGGGGTTATGTTGTTTATTGCGCGCTGGTTTGTAATTTGCAACTTAGTTTTGCAACTTAGTTGTGACGCAGGATTAGTAGCTACGTAGGATTAGTTAACACGTAGAAACGACGAGGTACAAAGTGGTATACCACTATAAAGCCTTTGGTTAAATAGCGTGGTTTACCTGTGTAATTCAATGCTTTAAAAAAGGAGTGATATAGATGAGCAATACGCAAAATCTACAGGGTAAGAAGATAGCCATTTTAGCAACAAACGGTTTTGAGCAAAGTGAGCTTGTTGAACCTAAAACCTTGTTCACCGAGCAAGGCGCTAAGGTAGACATTCTTTCCATTGAGGACCAAACGACGATTAAAGCCTGGGATGAAGACAATTGGGGTAAAGAGGTAGATGTCGATTTACAAGTATCGTCAGCTAACCTTGAAGACTACGATGCCCTTGTACTACCAGGCGGGCAGATTAACCCTGATGTGCTTCGAACTAACGACGATGCGGTAGCCTTTATCAGCAAAGCCAATGGCACCGACAGTATTAAAGCTATTGGCGCAATTTGTCACGGCCCATGGCTATTGGTTGAGTCGGGACTAGCCGACGGCGCCACGCTTACATCGTTTCCAAGTATTAAAGCCGATTTACAGAATGCCGGGGCGACCTGGGTAGATGAAGAAGTGGTAAATCACGAGAAACTGGTGACAAGCCGTAACCCCAACGATATCCCCGCATTTGTTGCCAAAATTAGCGAGTTAGTTGCCTAACAGGGTAAACGCTAGCCCGTTTCAATTTTAATGGGCTGGTAGAAACGTATCTGTCTTAGGTAGGTATAAACGAATTTATTGCCTCTTGTTTTGACGTTACACGTCATCAAGGGGCAATCAACTAAATAGCAACGACTTACGAGTAAAGGAGAAGGTATGACGAGTTCAACGTCAGGTCAGAAAGTTATCGTGATCACAGGGGCATCTAGCGGAATAGGCAAGGCAACGGCAAAACAGCTCGTTGATGAAGGTTTCAAGGTTGCGCTAATGGCTAGAAGTGAAGATAAATTAGCGACGCTTGTGGACGAGTTAGGCAAAGACAATGCCTATGCCGTTAAAACAGACGTAAGCGTTTTTAGTGAATTAGAAGACGCCTTTAAAAAGGTAAACAGTCACTACGGCCAAGTTGACGGTATCTTCGCCAACGCAGGGCGCGGCGCCAAAGCAGCCGGTATTGAAAAAGGCGAGGTAGATGATTGGGATGGAATGTTAGGCGCGAATGTTAATGGCTTACTCTACACCGCCAAGGCAGGTTTACCCTATCTTCGCAACAGCAAAGGCCATTTCATCATTACCAGTTCAGTAGCTGGCCGTATCGCGCTTAAAGGCTCGGTTTACGGCGCTAGCAAGTGGTTCGCTTACGGATTTGGTCAAAACTTGGCAGAAGAAATGCGGGAGTGGGGCGGTAGGTGTACGACAATTTGCCCGGGCATGGTAAATACCCCATTCTTCGACGAGCCTAAGGAAGACAAGCTGCAGCCTGAAGATATTGCCAATACTGTGCTATTTGCTTTAAACGCTAATAGCTCGGCGTGTGTACGAGAAATGTATGTTATGCCAGCGAACTAACATGCCGGTTCGCCCGTTGTTTTAACTTTTACTGTAACCAACAAAGACAGTTTTTACATACGTTAGATTATTAAAGGGGCTTACACTTGCCCCTTGCCCCTTGCCCCTTGCCCCTTGCAGCCCCCCTCACTATGCCCGCCATCAATTTCGTGAAGTCATAGAAATTAGCTAAATAAAGTATATTCCCCGTTTGAACCCTCCTAATCTGTTTATTACAAATAGTCCGCTTTTTTCACTGTGCGGGATGCGACGAATAGTCGTGTGTCGCGCAAGGTATGCCTTTAGAACACAGAACGGTGAACACTGCGGCACAACAATAACAGGAGAATAACATGTCGAACGAGTTCAATGGTAAAACGGCAATTATATCGGGCGCGGCTGGCGGCATCGGTTTGGCTTTGGCAGAGGCGTTAGCCGAACAGGGCATGAATATAGTGATGGGGGATATCGACAACGCTGCGCTAACGCAGTCGGGAAGTGCCCTGCGTGAAAAAGGCTATAATATTCTTACCTGCGCGTTGGACGTGACAGACTACTCCCAGTGGGAAGACATTGTTGCTAATGCGAAAGATAAGTTCGGCAAAGTTCACATGGTCATCAATAATGCAGGTGTGGGCGGCACCCCGGGGAAAGTCGAAGACTCAGAGCACGAAACGTGGCGCTGGGTAATGGATGTTAACGTAATGGGGGTGCTTTACGGTGCGCAGGCTAGCGTTCCAGCCATTAAAGAGCATGGTGAAGGCGGTTGGGTGTTAAATGTGGCTTCAATGGCTGGAATGATGGGAATGCCCTACGCAGGGGCGTATTGCGCGTCTAAAGCCGCTGTGGTTTCAATGACAGAAAGCTGGATTGCTGAGCTTAAACCTTTCAATATTCACACCTCTGTACTGTGCCCAGCCTTTGTGAAAACGCGAATCCATGAGTCTTATCGAAATCGTCAACAAAAGTACGCCGTCGCTCAAGAAAATCGCATTGATAAAGAAAAGCTTAAAGCGGGGGCGCAAGCGGCTACCATGGCGGTTGAGTCTGGGATCCCGGCAGCTATGCTAGCCGAACGCGTAATCGAAGCCCTTAAATCAAAGCAAACCTATATTTTTACGCACCCAAATTACCGCAAAGTAACAACAGAGCGCTTCAACGCTATTGATAACGGGTTTATCGATGCTGAAAATAGCGCTGTTGTCGGGCACCTTATTGATGACGACATGGTAACGTTTTAAAGCCGCCAGGTTATTTAAAAATAGCCAACTCTTTTAGTGTCCAGAATAAACGGCGCGCTCAAGCACAGTGATTTGATTGCGCCCTTTGGATTTTACGCATCAATAATACGCTAATACCATCTGGAAGATTTTTTAACCTTCATAATCGTAGTTTGGTCGTGGAGTGCATTGAATTATCCAGTGTTTATAAGTAATGCTATAAAGTTGTTAACAACAAACTTGTAAGGGCGTGATGCCCTTTAAACACACTGGATAATAATAATGAAAAAGCTTCTTAAAGCGGCAGTTGCTGTATCAATAGCACTGTCGTGCTCGCCCACCTACGCAGATAAAAACGACAAAGACGAAATATTTAGCAGCTCAACGTTTAAAGCAATGGAGCTCAGAAACATTGGGCCTGCGTATATGTCGGGGCGTATTGCTGATATTGCAATCGATCAGAATAACCCATCCACATGGTATACCGCCGTTGGTTCGGGCGGCGTATGGAAAACGACTAACGCAGGTACAACCTGGACGCCTATTTTTGACGACCAGCCGGTCTATTCCATTGGTGACGTTACTATTGCGCCAAGCAATTCAAATATCATTTGGGTTGGTACCGGCGAAAATAACGGTGGCCGGCATATCAGCTTCGGTGACGGCGTTTACAAGTCAGTAGACGGCGGTCAAACCTGGAAAAATATGGGGCTGTCTAAATCCGAGCACGTTTCAGACATTATTATTCATCCTACCAATCCCGATATCGTTTGGGTATCAGCCCAAGGCCCTCTATGGAGTGGTGGTGGCGAGCGCGGCCTATACAAAACTACCGACGGTGGCGAAACATGGAAGCAGGTCCTTACCCCTGCTGATAAGTGGACAGGCGTAACCTCACTGCTTATCGACCCTCGCAACCCTGATAAGCTTTACGCAGCAACCTGGGCGCGTCAGCGCTCTATTGGTGCTTATGTGGGGACAAACGAAGGGGCAGGTATTCATACATCAAACGATGGTGGCGAAACCTGGACCGAACTTAAAACCGGCTTGCCAGAAGGCAATATGGGAAAAATCGGAATGGCAATATCGCCTATGAACCCCGATGTTATCTATGCCACTATTGAAACCGACAACCGCGGTGGAGGTTTTTATCGCTCTGCCGACCAAGGTGCCAGCTGGACCAAGATGTCGGATGAAGTAGGTGGGGGAACCGGTCCGCACTACTACCAAGAGATTTTCGCAGACCAACACCAGTTTGATCGGGTGTATATAGCGAGTAACTACAGCAAAGTGTCAGACGACGGCGGTAAAACTTGGACACCCATTAACACCAAGCGCAAGCACGTTGACGATCATGCCATGGCATTTCACCCCACCGACCCAGACTTCGTGTTAATGGGTTCTGATGGGGGAATTTATATGTCGCACGACAGAATGGCGAACTGGCGCTTTATGGCTAACTTACCGTTAACGCAGTTCTATAAAGTGGCGCCCGATGATTCTACGCCTTTTTATAAAATTTATGCCGGTGCGCAAGATAACTCTACCCAAGGTGGCCCTTCGCGAACAATGCGAGAAGAGGGGATTAAGAACAAAGATTGGTTCCTTACGCTTGGTGGTGACGGTCACGGACCGGCAACAGAACCAGGCAACCCGGATATTGTGTACTCGCAGTGGCAACAAGGTAACTTGACCCGTGTAGACATGAAAACCCGCGAAGGGGTTTACATTAAACCGCAGCCGCTACCTGGCGATCCCGCAGAGCGTTATAACTGGGACGCGCCTATTAATGTTTCGGCCCACGACCCTGCGCGTATTTACTTTGCGTCTCAGCGAGTATGGCGAAGCGATGATCGCGGAGACAGCTGGACGGCGGTATCAGGCGATTTAACGAAAAACGGCAATCGCATGCATTCGCCATTAATGGGACGTACGTGGTCAGTGGAAGCTGGCTGGGACCTGTACGCAATGACGGAATTTCATACCATCGCTAACTTCGCAGAAAGCCCGGTAGATGAAAATATATTGTGGGCAGGGACTGACGACGGCATTATTCAAGTGACCACTAACGGCGGTAAATCTTGGAAAAAGATTGAGTTAGACGATATTCGAGGGATTCCTGCGAACTCGTACGTCAATGATATCCGCGCCGATTTATACGACCCTAATACGGTTTACGTCGCATTAGATAATCATAAATATGGTGACTACAAGCCGTACCTGATTAAGTCGACAAACCTTGGTAAAAGTTGGACATCGCTTGCTGAAGACTTGCCTGAAAAGCATTTGGTTTGGCGCATTGTGCAAGACCACGTAAACAAAGATCTGTTATTTATTGGCACCGAATTTGGCGTGTTCTTCTCGGTGAATGGCGGCAAGAAATGGGTTGAGCTTGATGGCGGTATGCCAACAATTTCAACACGAGACGTAAAAATTCAGCGTCGTGAAAATGACCTGGTTGCTGGTACCTTCGGTCGCGGGATCTACATTCTTGATGACTACGCACCGCTTCGTTCATTAACCGAAAAGTCGATGCAGCAAGACGCGATTTTGTTCGGGCCAAGCCGCCCAGTAAAATGGTTCCAGCTAGATGATAATCACACCGACTCTGACGGCGACGATCGCTTTGTAGCGAAGAACCCAGAGCATGGTGCAACCTTCACCTATTACCTTAAAGACAGTTTGCTAACAGCCAAAGAAAAGCGCCAAGAAGCAGATAAAAAAGCAGTAGAAGATAAAAAGTACCCTAAATACCCGAGTTGGGAAGCGGTTGAAGCGGAAAATCAAGAAGCGGAACCTGCGGTTTATATTGAAGTGCGTGATAGCGAAGGCGACATTATTAAACGCGTTGATGGCAAGACCAAAAAAGGGCTACATCGCCTAACGTGGGATATGAAGTATGCATCTACTAACCCGTTAACGGAAAAAGACAGTAAAAATAATGGTCTGATGGCACTGCCAGGCAGCTATACCGCTACCTTGTTTAAACGCGTGGGTACTGAGGTAACGCCGCTTTCTGAGCCGGTTTCATTCGAATTGGCTGCTATTGTTGAAGGTGCACTTGAAGGTGCAACACCACAAGAAATGGAAGTCTATGGAAGTGCGGTTAGTGATGCACAAAAACGTGCGATTTCAGCCACAACAGTGCTAAAACATCTGAAAGATACAATGGCGTTGCTGCGCACAGCCATTGATCGTACCCCAAGCGATATTGCAAAGCTTGAGGCGCAGTTTGCTGCAATTCAAGAAGAGATACATGCCGTAAACAGACAATTCTACGGCCTTAAGTCTCGCGATAGAATGGGTATAAAGCCCGCTAATATCATGAGCCGTTTACGATATGCTCGTTCGGCACTAGGCTCTTCCTACGGTCCTACAGCGCAGCATAAAGATCAGCTGGGTTACGCAAACGATAGCTTAGACAGTGCGGTTGCGCGTATTGGCACATTGCAAAGCACTGCCGTGCCTGCACTCCAACAAGCCGTAGTTGAAGCTGGCGGTCCGTGGACTTCTGGTCTACCTGTTATTAATAAATAGCGAAACGGGCAAAGCGCATGGGGTTACCTCATGCGCAATGTCATCTTACCTTTTTATAAGCCAGCGAAAGGCGCGGCGGTAATGAAATTGTCGTGCCCTGGCTTTTACATTTTAATTTTAAGTCTTAGTTTTATCCCTAACTTGTCAGTTTAATGAGTGTGCTTTTGTCTTCTTATTCCTCGCCTTTTTTTCTTTTTCTGTGTTTCTACTTTATCTCTACACGAGGTAAAAACGCTAAAAACACCGTGACGTTTTCAGGGCTATGTGCGGGTTTATTCTTTTCTTTTGTTTCGCCTTTAAGCTTCGCGCAACATGCAGATATCAGTCAGTTAGAGCGTTACACCGTAACCGCAACGCGGCCTTATTACGATGAATCCCTATCCCGTATATTTCCTCAGTATCAATTTGATAAAAAGTCACCTGGTGACGCCGCTACACACCAACGAACTTTTGTTGCAAGCGCCTTCCGTATCCCTCAACGGGCAGGGCGGTCAGATACAAAGTATTAGTATTAGGGGGTACTCTCGTTGGCGTATTCAAACGCTGCTTGATGGTGTGCCTATTGTCAGCGATAGGCGAGCAGGTTCTAGCATTGGCTTTGTTCCACCTGAATTTATAACGTCGGTTTCTGTATTGCCTGGCGCAGCTTCTACGTATTTGGGGTCAGGTGCACTAGGAGGCGCGGTTAATTTGCAGCTAGATGCCACCGAGAACCCTTATCTTAATGTGGGGTACAGTAGCAACCAGCAAATGAAAACCCTTAGCTACAAAGACAGTGTCGGCAATACAGATTGGAATATAGCCTATCGCAGTGCTAATAAGGGAGAAGATGCTAACGGCGCTCTGTTATTTGATCAATTTGAACAGGCCGGGCTTTTCTTGCGACATCGCCCTGAAAGCGGGTTTATAAAAGAAGCGTGGACCCTCTATTCTGACAACAATAATATTGGTAAATCGAGCAGCGATTACCCTTTAAATCGAATTTCTACTTATCCAGATAACACGCACTGGCTAGGCAAGTTGACGGTTGGAGCGGATAACTACACAGGAAGCATTTGGTGGCATCAGTCTTATTTAGAGACGTCGGTGTTGCGCCCGCAAAGCCGTATTAACGATAGCGAAAACAAGGCGCTTGATTATGGCTTTGATATTAAGACCAAGGGCAATTGGCAAGATTGGTGGTTTAACTGGCAGTTACAGGTGTCAGGGCGCGAAGGCGTAGAAGCAGACGAAAAAGAATTTAGCTTAACCGCTATCTCGGTTGAACAGGGCCATGGGCCTGATT
This sequence comes from Alteromonas infernus, assembly GCF_902705815.1. Lineage (NCBI taxonomy): Bacteria > Pseudomonadati > Pseudomonadota > Gammaproteobacteria > Alteromonadales > Alteromonadaceae > Alteromonas > Alteromonas infernus. The sequence continues at coordinate 221,003 of NZ_CACSIG010000075.1, read as the reverse complement.
CTATTGCCCTTTTAGAGGAAAGGGCGCCTGCACTTGCTTATGAAGTAAGTACACTGAATGCAAATGAAATAAATGCTGCCGGTATTGTAGATGCCTCACGTCAATGGAATAGCACCTCATTGGCGCTAGGTGCGCGGGTGGATTGGCAGCGACAATCTGATAATACCGGTACCAATGAAAACGTCACCGCCACAAATTTAAGCGGTTATATCGGAGTAAACTATCAATTAGCAAAGCGTTGGGCAACAAGTTTGTATGTATCTAGCGCATTTAGAAACCCGTCATTAACCGAGCGCTTTTTCGCGGGGGAAACGCCCCGTGGCACAGTAATAGGCAGTACAAAGCTGCAAACCGAGAGCGCCCTAAACTCACAAGCTACTTTTGCTTACAACAGCGAACAGCTGCAGGGCGCTATCGACGTATTTTATCAGCAAATTGATAATTACATAGAAAGGCAAGCGATAGCTGACGACGTTTTACAATATGCGAATTTGGATAGTGCCACCATTAAAGGGCTAAGCTATCAGCTTAGTTGGCAGTCGAAAGTTAACAACATTGATGCGACATTAAGTGGCGCATGGGTAAATGGGCGCGATGAGTTAGGTAATGCTATTGCTGATATACCTGCCGATAATCATCGGTTTAATGTTGGTATGACATTGGGCAGTGCGCGCTTTTTTACCACGGTGGTTTATCGCGCTAGTAAATCAGATGTCGCAGAGGGAGAGCGACCCCTTGATGACGTTATTACGTTGAATGTGGGCGGTAGCTGGCGTATGAACGAGCGTATTGTGTTACAGGCCAGTTGGGAAAATTTAACCGATCAGCTGTACTATACCAGTACCGATGATAAAGCCCCTTTTGCCCAAGGTAAAAGCATACAGCTTGCATTAACCTATTTGCTTTAACGACTAACGTCGTTGGCGATTTTTTTGCTGATATTTTTGCTTTCGGTATTTGCTTTTCAACGTTGTTATCAGCATAACCAACCCGGTTACCCAGAGTACAAACAGTAAAATGGCCGCGGGTAGAAAAACCCAAAGCTTAGCGCCTTCTTCAAAAAACCAGCTGCCGTCGTGAATAGCTTCTATGGTATCTGTCCGGCGATAGGCCACTTGAAGCACTTCCCCCGTTTGCGCGTTTAACTGCACTTCCCAGTGGTTCTTTCCTCTTACCTTGATAATGCCTTTGCCGGGGCGTACGTCTAAACGGTCAATATCCTCCCATGTCTTCAAGTTTGTTTGGGGGACTTGTTTAACTGTTGCTAATACGTCATCGAATGCTAGGGTTGGCGCGCTATTTTGAGCCTTTTGTGTGGGTGGTTGGAGCCAGTCGAACTCTTTTTTTACTTGCAGCAATAGGCCGCTGGCGATAACGATGATCACCGGAATAAAAATAACAAGCGACAGCCATAAATGAATACTTCGACTGTATTTACGAAGGGTAACCGACATTAAACAACACTTAAAACGAATAGGTAAAAACACTCGATACTATACGGTATTCGGCGGGTGCAGTAAAAACACCCTAACGCGCCGTTTACGAGATTGGTCGGTTTGGTAATGATGAGCGAAGAGACGGCCTTTAGAAAGCCGCCTCTATTTATCATTACTGTTGAGGGTCGCTGATGCCCAGCATCACCTTATCCATGGTTATAGGGAAGTCCCTAACTCGCACTTTGCAGGCATCATAGATTGCATTGGCAATGGCGGCGCCTGCACCGGTTATGCCAAGCTCTCCGATACCTTTAGCCCCAACGGGGGACGCGGCATAGTCAGGCTCTTCAAGAAAGTCTAAGTTGACTTCTGCAATGTCGCGGTTCACGGCAATATGGTATTCGCCAAAGTCTGGATTAACGAAACTTGCCGAATCGGTGTGGTGGTGAATACCTTCAGTCAGTGCATAGCCTGCGCCCCACACCATTCCTCCTTTAATTTGAGAAGACGCGGTTTTAAGATTCAAGATTTGTCCCGCGCTGAACATGCCGTACTGTCTAAGCAAGCGCACTTCACCGGTAAGTGTGTCTACTTCTATCTCTGCGAAATGTGCGCCGCATGAGTACTGCTCTTGGTCGCTTGTGTCGTCTTGCGAAACGCTTCCTGTTGCAGAGAGAGGGAAGGCGCTTTTATCAACAACATCCAACAGCAAGGCCGATTTAGCTGAAGAAGCTGTACTATTATCTGGCGCATTAGTAACAATAAATTCGCCTTGTTCCATGCGCAGCCGCGCGTTTTTATATTCGCCCGGTAAAGTCGCCATAATTTTTTGCGTTAGCGCTTCGCAGGCTTTTTTCACCGCAGAGCCTGTGCTGGCCGCGCCAAATGAACCGCCCGAGCCACAAGATGCAGGAAAGCGGCTGTCTCCTAACTTTACAATAACGTTTTCCACCGGTGTAGAGAGCATTTCTGCAGCGATTTGAGCCAAAATGGTGTAGGTGCCGGTACCAATGTCAGTCATGTCTGAGCGAACGATCACTTGCCCTTCGGCGTTAATTTCAACGTCGGCAGAGCTTTCTACTAGCACGTTCATTCGCATAGCACTTGCTACGCCGTGCCCAATGACTTTGCCTTCAGACGGTGAGGGTTTATGCTGCCAACCAAATTTTTCCGCGCCTTGGCGTAGGCATTCCCCTAAATTATGTGTAGTAAAGGGGCTGCCTTTCATTGGGTGCACAACGGGTAAGTTCTTTATACGAAGAGTGAGGGGGTCAATATTTGCTTTATGGGCTAACTCATCGATAGCGGATTCAAACGCAAGCGAGCCTATGGCATCGCCAGGAGAGCGGGTTGAATCGATAAGCGGTAAATCAACATCCTTCACTCTATGTGTGCTTTCGATGTATTGTGATTTGTAAGTCACCCGCGCGCCTGCACCTGTTGCTTCAGCGAATTCATACCCTTTCGCTTTCGGCATAGCGCTTTTGTGAGTGATATTGGTAAGCTCGCGGTTTGCGTTTGAAGACAGCGAAATATGCTGGATGCTATGGCCTCGATGAGGGGTATTGTAAAATACCTGGCGTCTACTCAACGCAACTTTAACAGGCTGTTTCACGTGTCGAGCACCAATACACGCCAGTATGGCATCGTAATGTAAACCTAGTTTTGAGCCAAAGCCGCCCCCCACATAAGGGCTTTGCACCACGATATCCTCCGGCGCCATTTCTAGAGTAATGGCTAACGCTTCTACGGCTGACGCGATAATTTGCACACTGCAATAAACTTCTAATTTCCCATCTTTAAAATCGGCGACCGTGGCATGAGGCTCCATGGCTGCGGAGATTTGCGAGGGCGTGGTGTAAACACTCTCTATCTCACTGCGAATATCATCATCGTGGGGCTTGTCACCGCTGGTAACATCGGGCTCAAAACCGCCATCAAGAGACGCTGGCTTTTGTTGTGCATCATCAAATGATGTCAGTAAATCGGGGGCATTCCCTTTAACGGTAAATTTCACTAAGCTTGCTGCATAGCGCGCTTGTTCAAGCGTATTGGCAATAACCAGTGCCACAGGAGCACCAAAATGTCGGATGTGTGGCTCGTGTAGCACCGCTCGACTTTGCGTAAACCGGCTTTCGTCGGCGGGCTTACTGAAAGGCTTAAGCGGCCCAGCATTTTTATAGGTAATTACCGCACTCACACCGTCTGCACGTTCGGCTTCAGTGGTATCGATATTCGTTATTTCCCCTACCGCGGTATCACTTGACACAGGCCAGCCTATCAACGGATTACGCTCACTCATGTGCTCAGCCGCATAACGAGCTCTGCCGGTGACTTTCAAAGGGCCATCTACGCGATTAACAGCTTTACCGATAACAGATTGATTATGCGTGGTCATATAACGCTCCTTCGTGTTCTGGGTGTTTCTCCTGATGAGCTGCTATTGAAGTCAGTACGCGTACTAAGGTATTGCGTAGTAACGTGGTTTTAAAGTTATTGCTGCCGTAAACTTTCGCATGAGACAGCTCTGCTTCTGCGGCTTGCGCAATAACTTCTTGAGAAAGCTCTGCGCCTTCGAGTACCCGAATGGCGCTTTGTGGGTACCATGGCTTAGTACCTACGCCGCCAAAGGCAAGAGAAAGTGTGTCAACACGCCCTTCTTTCAAGGTTAAGCCCGCAGCCACTGACACCAGCGCAAATGCATAGGAAGAGCGGTCGCGCACCTTATGATAATACTGGGTGCCGTGGCGAGACTTTGGAATAGAGATATGAGTAATTAACTCATCGTTCGCTAACACGGTTTCTATCTGCGGGGTGTCGCCAGGCTCTCGGTAAAACTCACGTAACGCTATTTGACGGGTATCATTATTTGCATTTTTTACGTTCACTTTGGCATCAAGGGCTATCATCGCAACCGCCATATCTGAAGGGTGTGTTGCGATGCAGTGCTCGCTTGTACCAAAAATAGCGTGAATACGGTTCATACTATTAAGTGCGCTGCACCCAGACCCCGGCTCTCTTTTGTTACACGCTTTAGTGGTGTCGTAGAAGTAATAACAGCGCGTACGTTGCAGCAAGTTGCCTGCGGTGGTGGCACGGTTTCGAAGTTGAACGGTTGCGCCACTTAAAAGCGCTTGGGCTAGCAAAGACAATGAAGGCTCGTCGTGGGAAAATTTTGCCAGTGCAGAATTACTTACCATAGCACCAATATGATAGTGCGCTTCATCTTGCGTAATGGCGTTTGCTTCTTTCCATTTCGCTAGGCTAATTAGCGTGTTGGGTGTCTCAACCTGAAGCTTCATTAAGTCGATGAGATTGGTCCCACCGGCTAAAAAACGCGTCGTGTCAGTAAGTGGAAGCGAGTTAAGTGGCGTAGAGTGGTCATAATGGTGTAGGTCAAAAGGCTGCATTATTGACGCTCCAAAGCAATCACATCAGTGATTGCATCTACGATATTTGGGTAGGCGCCACAGCGGCATAAGTTACCGCTCATGCGCTCACTAATGTCTTCTTTGAGTGAGGCGCGGTTGCTGTAGGTGACCGCGCTAGGGTCACCACTTTTTAGCTCATTAAGTAATGATACGCCCGAACAAAGCTGCCCAGATGTACAGTAGCCGCATTGAAAAGCGTCGCGTTCAATAAATGCTTGTTGAAGAGGATGAAGCGCGTCGTCATTTGCAATGCCTTCAATGGTGGTTACCTCGCAATCTTCAAGCTGGAAAGCGAAGACTAAGCAGGCGTTTACCCGCTCGCCGTCAACGATAACTGTGCAGGCTCCACACTGGCCGTGATCGCAGCCTTTCTTGGTGCCAAAAAGTGATAGGTGTTGATGAAGAAAATCAAGAAGCGTAGTTCTGGGGTCTTCGGGAAGAGAAACGTCTTTCCCGTTAAGTCTGAGTGTAGCCATGGATATGTCCTTCTACCATTGTGCTCAATTTCGGTACTCCTTTGAAATGAGCTTAACAAGAGATTTATCATCACTACGGGGGGAAAGTGGTTTCGGTTTAGGCTGTGAAAATTAAGTCTTCTGAAACCCGCTTGCGCGCTAATAGATGCCAGCGTGTAAGTGGTGTAAAATAGTGAAATTGAGTATTTTGCTCTACGCTTTTAAGCGCCACTTCATATTTCAGGCCTACTTACATGATTCACAACGATGTTTTACGTCGCCTTCGTTATGCACTTGCCATCAACGATACCGCCGCTATCAGTATTTTCAAATTAGCTAACTACGACATGGAAATAGATTATTTGCATGCCGTTATGAAGCGAGAAGGTGAAGAAGGCTACTTGCCGTGTCGCGACAAAATTATTGGGCTGTTTTTAGACGGATTAATTATTAAGAATCGCGGTCGCCAAGAAGGGCAGGAGCCGAAAGTCTTGGGGCCAAAAGAACGGTTAAGCAACAACGAAGTCATGCGTAAAATTCGTATTGCGATGAGCTACAAAGACGAAGATATGATTCACGCACTACAACTCGCTGACTTTAGAATAAGCAAAAGTGAGTTGTCTGCATTTTTTAGAAAGCCTGACCATCGTAACTTTAAACCTGCTGGCGATCAGGTTGTAAGAAACCTCCTTCAAGGCATGGTGAAGAAACATCGCCCAGATTCAACCGTCTCGCACCGAAACGCAAAGCCAGATGATAGAAAGCCATCTAGCGGTAAACCGAATGAGATAAAACCTGCTAAGAAGAAGGGAACAACCCATTCGCTAAAAACTGAGAAAGGCGAGTTGAATAGCCGTCATACCAACGCAGTACGAGAAAGCAGCAAACAAGCAAATACCTCTGTATGGGGAACGCTGCCCTCTAAAAAGCGGTGAACGAAGTGCTGTGTTAGGCGGTCTTCATTTAGTAAAGGGGAAACGGCATAGTAAACCCATTTTTGACACCGATGAGTACGTGACAAAAGTGGTGGACTTTGTGAAAAACATCAAGCGTAAAAGTGAGTAAATTGAAATTAAGTAAAGGAGAGAATATGAGTCGCCATTTTGAACAAGCGGATGGTTTGTGTGAAGAGATAGACACCGCTACCCAAGGGTTCGTGTTTAATCAAACTATGCTGCGTATAGCTGACCCTAAACGCTCGCTAGACTTTTACACACGAGTTATGGGCATGACGCTTATCAAGCGCCTAGATTTTGAGGAAATGAAGTTCAGCTTGTATTTTCTTGCGGCAGGTGATGACTTTTCTGATATTTCTGATGACGTTGAAAAGCGCACGCAACAAACATTTGGCCGCCCGGCAATGCTGGAATTAACCCATAACTGGGGCGATACGCCAGAAACGGTCAGCTACCATAACGGCAATTCTGAGCCAAAAGGCTTTGGGCATATTGGTTTTCACGTACCTGATGCCGACGCAGCGTGCGCCCGCTTCGAAGCGCTCGACGTGCCTTTTCAAAAAGGGCTCAACGAGGGGTCTATGAAAGGTATTGCCTTTATTAAAGATCCCGACGGCTACTGGATTGAAATATTTGATGCATCAAAAGTGGCACAAACGTGTGCGCCGCATTTGAAGAAATAAAAGCCGGACAGATAAATACAGAAACGTTTAGCGCGCATTCAGGGCTGGCTAAACTTCTGTTAAAAAACTATCAAACACAACGAAAACAGGCAGCATAGTAATATGCTGCCTGTTTTGTTTTATCGATGGTAATGGTTTACACCTTACACGAAGGTGGTAATGACGCGATGGCTACTTTGCCTCTAAGGATAACTCCACACCGCTAAATTCAGTATGTAAGTCGTGCTGAGTATTAAGCAAGAACAAGCGATTCGCTTCAATTTCAGCGTCGTTGGCCAAGTAACTTTTTACCGCTTTACTGCGCGCATCGGCCAGCAGAATAAGTTCACTTTCTGGGATATCGATGCTATTGCGTAGTTTGTTGTAACGCGCGATGCTTAACGCGCGTTTTACGTCATCTCCTTTGATTACACTTTGATTATCTTTAGTGCTTACCTGACTTGGCTCTTGGCTTTCGCTTGCCAATTCTGGGTATAGTTGTACCACCATGTTGGTGTACTCTTGGTTAAGGTCTGGCGTAAAAACGTCGACATAATAAGCTAATAGCGCGTCGGCTAATGGGCCATCCAGCGGAATGCTGCTGCCGGTTATGGGGCCAGCCTGCGAACTATTAACAGCACCGTTCGCGGGCATATCTGCAGTGCTCGAAGTGCTGGATGGATCAACGAGCCCGCTTCTTATCAACAGTGTATTGTTTAACTGGCGTTGTGCCAGCGCGCTTGCATCAGATACGGCATTGACCGTACCTTCAATGTTTACGCGCAGGCCAGGGCGCTTGTTAAGCGCTTTAGCAAGGGTATCAAGTTTTTCTTTCACTGCTGGAGAAAGGGTTGAGGCGCCAAACGCAAACTCCGCACTGTCTAATTCATCATCGCTACCCACAAGGTTAGCAAGTAGTGAGAAGGGGGCGGTTACCGCTTTAGTAATAATATTGCCAATTGCGTTTAGTATGATAGAACCAAAGCTAAAGTCTGGGCTGTCTACATCCCCTGAAACATCCAAACCTAAATCGATAACGCCGTTTCTGTCTTCTAACAGCGCGATAGCAAGGCCTAATGGCAGACTTAATGCTTGATCTGAATTAGACTTTTTCCCCAATGTAAGCTGGTCGATAATCACATGATTTTGGCCATCTAGCTGGTCACCGTTGAGCTTGTATTGCACTGCTAACGATAATAGCCCCTTGTCAATGTAGTAGCCCATGTAGGTACCAGAGTAGGGGTTAACCGATGTGAGTTCAGCCCCTTTTACTGAAAAATTCAGGTCAAGGTCCAAATCCTGCTTCAACGGGTGAATTGTGCCAGCAAGTTTCACTGGCGCATAGTTGTCTATTTTACCGGTAATATCAACGCTGGCGGGGTCGTTCGAGCGAGAATCTATGCCCGATATTTTACCGTTTAGGCTTTCTATTGCCGACGCAAATTTAGGGGTTAATGAGTGATCGGCAAAATACGCCCTACCGTTTTCGATAGAAACACCGCCAACTGCAATAGCTAATTCAGAGGAAGCGGCTTCGCTTGTCGACGATGTCGCACTTTTACTTTTTGCTTCACCATTACCGTTGCCATCACCATTACTATTTGCAGCGTCTTGAGCCGCTAAATTATCGTTTCCTTCCCTATTAGTGCTTTCATTCTTAACAACGTCCTGTTCACTTGCAGCAAAAAGTTTGCTTATGTTGGCCTGCTTCGCTTCATCAATGATTAATCTAGCAAAAGGGGCTGTAAGATGAACCGTCTCTACGCGCAATTGATTGGCGTTACGGTCAAACTTTATATCTTCTACGCTCAGTGCTTCCCATTGCAATAAGGGCGTTTGAGCGGTGTCGAGTATGCTTAAACCTTCCACCCGTGTGCTCGCATTTACATTAAGGTCGCCAGCGGCAGAGCCTTCAAACGTTACGTCGAGATTAACAGCGCCACTTTCTAGCGTGACTTTGGCGTACGGCGAGACGTATTGCTGAAACTGACTAAGTACTAGCGCGTCAAGGGCTGCGCTGCCCTTTATAGCTTGCTTGGCGATCGTTACACTGCCAGCGCTTGAAAACGCGCCCTGTGGGACTGAGCTGAAACGCTCGGGATCAGCAGAAACCTGAAAATTCGTGCTATAGGAAATGGGCGCCGTAAAGTCTGTCGTAATGCTTCCGGTTTCAATATTGATATTACTGACTCTAAGAAACGTACCGGCACTTACACCGCGTTCTTCAATATCCAGGGTGCCACCGTTAAATACAAACTGCTGTAGTACTACCTGCCACTCATTTCGCTCGCTTGTATTTTGAGCCGTGCTTTCAGCATCTACTTCAGCGCTGGGTGCGCTTTTTGCCGCTTGCGCTAATGGCTCATCGGCTGTTTGAACACCACTGTCTTCCTTTGCCGATAGGCTTGCGGGCTGGCTAGCGGTAAGCGATGAATTATCTGCTGCGGTATTCGTGTTGGCGTTTACACCTGGTACGTTTTCCGGTGTAAATAACCGTTGTAAATCAATGCCTGACTTATCGTATACCGCTGAAATATGCGGTGCATCAAGCGACACGCGTTCAATATTTACCTGTTGCTGCAGCGCATCTACATTGATGTTATGAACGGCAAAAGAAGGTATGGAAAGAATGTCTTTGCCACCTTTGCTGTTACTAATAGGGGAGCGCTTAAACAGCAGGTTATTAATTTCGAATTCGCCATGTTGCAGTAGAAACTGGAAAGCGTCTTTTTCTTCAAAAATTTCAGCATGTAGGCTAACGCTCACCGTTCCATCGGCTAAATTAGCAGCTATTAGGTGTTTACCGAGGGACCAGAGCGGTACAAGGGCAATATCATCGATATCCACTGAGGTGGTCAATTTTAAGGGAGATAACTGAAATTCGCCATCAATGGATATTTTACCTTTTTCGGCCGTTACCAATGTAAATTGATACTGATTAAAAGCAGATGTCGACCCTTTCGAGGCTGCATCATTCGCGCTTTGCAAAGACGTAGATTGAGCTGTGTCTTTAAGTACCGCATGGGTGTCTAAATCTTGCAATGCAACTTCAAGTTCTGGGTAATTAAGTAGGGTGTCCGTTACCCTATCTTCGATAATCACGTGGCCATGAGTCAGTGAAAATTCACCTAATGTGATATGCGGAATTTGGCCATTTTCGCTTTCGGATGGCGCGCCGTCGGTTTCAGGTGTCTGTTGTGCTACGTGCTCGAGGATATCGGAAAAGTTGAATGTTTGGGTATTATTGGTGTTATTGAGGCGAGCAACAGTAACAAATGGCGCATCAATGGAGAGCTTCTCAACTGCTGGCGTTAGCGTAAATACTGAATGCCAAAAACCTACGTCTAATGACATATGCCCCACGCTGAAAAAACCGGTTATCGGGCAGTGTATTGGTAGTTTCTTTCTCAATCTGGCTTTCAGAGAGAGCCCCACTGTGAGCTGAGGCGTAAATAGTGAAGTTGCGAACGTCTACTTTTAGTAAAAACGGGTTAATAGCAATATCTGCTACGCTGGCTTTTCTCCCTGTTTGTTCCTCAACTATTTGGGGAAGTTTGGTTTTCAATATAGCAGGGGCTAGAACGCCTAACAGCAGCGCGTAAGTGAAGTAAACAAGCACAAGGTAAGTAGACACTCGAAACCATTTAGGCTTAGCAGCAAACCAAGATATTGCATTTTGCATAGGCGTTTATATTGCTTTATTGGGTTAATAAGAGAGGCAAAGGCTAGTCTCAACAACGGAGAAAAGCCTCATCTGCAAAACAAGAATGGTTAGATTACAGAGCCGTTAGCAAATTATCTAGGCCAGACTTAAATAAGGCTTGGGTTTCACTATCGGCGTTTACATTTAGGTAAGTACTTATTTGTGAAACAAAGCTCGCAATCATATCAGTTGATAAACCAAGGGCTTCAAACTGCTGTTTTAAGTCATTGACTGACTTAACGGTAGAGCTATACTCCGAGGCTTTGTTTAGTAACCCAGACAGCGAAGAGCTTGAGTTTGGCGCCGAACTGTCAGACAGCGCGGGTACGTCATCAAGCAAGCCGTCTAAGCCAGGGATGTTTTTCGCTAGCTGCGAGTATTCACCGTTAGATAAGTTGCTTTGTACGTAGTTCATTACCGACGCAATGCCGCCCTGCGATTGCTCGTTAGATACATTCAGATTACCAGAAACAGCGCTGACTAAGCTGGCTAAGTCGATGTTAGATGCCGCACTTGTTGCCATTTGTGTAAGGCTGCTGGTGGTAAAAGTTGTATCAGCTTTTTTATCGCCTAGAAGGCCCTTTAGCTCACTGATATTGGCGTGGGCTGAATGAGTAAAGCAAGTCAATGTAATAAGCAGAGCAGGGGCTAAAATAAAGCGTTTCATATTGAATATCCTTTTTGAGGCTGCGGGAATAGCGAAATGTAAATTCACCTCGAAAAAATTTGAATCAAGGCTATTCAGGCATTCCATTAATTAATAGCTAGAGCGTATGTAAATACTTACATTCTAACGCAGTAGTACCGCAAATACTGTAGAGAAAATGTAAAGGTGCTTTACATTTTCGCGAAAAGAAATGATGCGGGCCGAGTGGATAAGTCAATTAGACAAAACACTAAAAGGAGCGATTGCTCCTTTTAGTATTCTACTTTGTAACACGGCATAAAAGTGGCTGTTTTAGCTAACGTTACCTATTGCTACTCACCTCTTTTGTACCTTTTATATCCTAGGGCGTATCGCTAAGTTTGTAGTCTAGCTGAACAAGCAGCCCGGTTTGTCTTACGCCTTTGCCGCCCTGAATGCGGGGTTTGTATACCCATTGGTCAAGGGCGACTTGAGCACTCTTATCAAATACACCTGTGGGGGCTGATTTCACCACTTTGATATTATCTGTGGCGCCCGTCTCGGTAATATCGAAAGATAAAACCACAAAGCCTTCAACGTTATTCTTTGCCGCTTTGGTCGGGTAGGTTGGTGAGACGTGCTTAACCGGAGCAGCTTCGTTAATTTTCGTCTCAGCCTTTGCGGGCGGAGGCGGCACCTTGGCAAGGGCTGTGTTAATTGTGACTAAAGCAGCAATCGACAGTATTCCTGCTGCAAATACTTTACTGTTGCGCGTAGGTTGTTTTATGGCATTTAATCGTTTGATCATGGTCCTTTTTTCTCCAAAGGTTGGATAAAGCGTGATTGCGTTAGAACAATGCTCAGCACACTGCACAAGTGCTTTTGCATAAGTGAGTTTTTCGTTTTCGGTTTTGTTTTTCAGCACCGCGTTATCGCAGGCTAGTTCCTGATTTATTCTGAACGACTTAAGGGCAAACCAGACAAGCGGGTTAAACCAAAATAAAATTGCGACTGTTAGCGCTATCGTGTTCCACAGGTGGTCGTAGTGTTTGCGATGCACATTTTCGTGCTCTAACACGAGTGCTTGCTGCGCACTTGAAAATGTACTTTTAAATGAAAAGGGAAGGAGTATTTTGGGCGCGATAAAGCCGAAAAGCATAGGCGTGGTGGCTTTACTAGAATAATACGCGTTAGTGTGTACAGCACGACGCTTGCCAATAGACGCCCATGTCGTTAGGTGGTGCACCAAAATATAAGCCGTAATAACGCATACCCCTATCCCCCAGGTTATGAACAAAGGCGCGGCGTCGCGAGTGGTCAATGTAGGAGTGATCCCTACCACATATCGGCTGAAGTCATTCGATGGAATTGCTATTATCGACATAGGGATGTTGTTAAGCAGCAAGCAAACGGGGATCAATATCCATAATTTATACGTAAGTGATGCGCCGAGCTTCTGTGTTAAAAAATGCTCTGTAAATATAAGCAGTGCAAGTGTTACCGAAAGCATGCCCTGTTGAGCAATAATCCAATCAATCATTGTTCTGTTCCCACTTTTTTATTAGGGCCTTGAGCTCGTCCACATCTTGCTGTGAAAGTGAGTTTTGGTTGGCGAAGCCCGCTACCATTGGGGCTATTTTTCCTTTGAAAAGTCGACTAACGAAGCTTGTGGTTTCTTTCTTCGTGTAATCTTCTCGCGCTATTAAGGGGTGGTATAGATATTGGCGGTGTTGCTTTTCAAACCCCAGTACTTCTTTTTTAACCAGCCTTCCTAACAGTGTTTTTACGGTTTTTTCATGCCAGTTTTTTTTATTGTTAAGGCGTGCGATAACTTCATTCGATGTGGCAGGATGGTCTTCCCATAACACGTCGAGTACTTCAAATTCCGCATTAGAAATTTCAGGTTTGTCCGTCGATTTATTCATAATAATAATGTCTAATTAATGGATTACATTTGTAGTCTATGACTTTAGATTACACTTGTAATTCTAAAGTGCAAGTTTTATTGCGTATTTTTTAGACGGGATATACAGAAAGTGGGAGAGGGCTAGTATAAAACGGTGAAGTTAAGTTCATGGGCCTCTAAAAATTCACCTAAAATACGAGCCTGTTGATTACCTCTTGGCACCATAACGTAGCAAGGTGGGGCTGGCGAGACTTCTTGCAAGTCGTACCATAGTGTATCAAGTACTTCACTGCCGCTTTTTAGAAATGTTTCGCCCCAAGACGTGCTGTAGATAACAGATACGTCCTCTACTGTGGCTTTTTGCCGTAGTGTAGGAAAGTTTACAATTGCAAAGCAGGCGGTGATCCGTTCTGGAGCAAGCAGGTTATTTCGCGGAAGTGCTGAAACCTTTACCGGTGGAAAATACTTGCATAAGTGCTTAAGTAAGTCGTTTAAATCAAGTTCGCTGACTTCGCCGTAGTTGTAGTCGAGGTAAACTTTACTGTGTGTATCGATGATTTTGCTTGATACACACCACACCATGAGTGCAATAGCGCTTGATGCCTGCGTAATTTTTTGCGACTCGTCGATGATACCCGACTTACTCAATAAATCTCCTGCATAGGCCGACCATACTTCCTCACCGTTTTTGAGCTGGCGCATGGCAATAGTGACCTTTTCACAATAAAGGCTTTCGTCAAACGCACGGCGAAGGAATTCAATTTTATCGGCTTTTTTCGCATAGTACGTGCTTAAACGTCTGCCCAATACCGTCATGTCTTTTTCATCCATGACTTGCTGGTGGTGACTAAGCTCTTTGGAAATACGACGGTAGCATTTCAATAAGAAACGATGAATGCGACGACTTAATTGCACTCGCTCGCTGAAATTCCATTCTTGCTGATTATCAAAATGACTAAGCTGCTTTCGATTCCATCCCCATTGTCTGGCATAAGACGCCATAATTCTGCGTTTGAAGTTGGGTTTCTCATCTTCCATCAGCGGTTGACTAAGGGCACAGCCGCATTTCAAATACAAACACTCTCTTAGTACGGCAATGTCTTCGGCTTGCCCATGCTCACTGTAGTGGGTAATTAGCTCATCAAACATAAGCGAGTAGGGGTCGATGTCTGCCACATGCCCCGGTGCTTCAGCGCCTCGGTGTACATGCTTTTTAAGCAGGTTGCACAGTGGTTGTCCCTCGGCGATATTAGCAAGGTAAACCTCTAACTTTGCCATTTTTAGCACCGACTTAAACGGCGAGTCCATCGCTTTTCCTAACTGCCAGATAGCTGCCCCAAAAAGCTCGCTGGCATCTAACTTTTCTAAATGGCCTAAATCCATAAACCAATCTAGATCTGGTGAACCACCTTTTTCAAGGCTGTTGTATATGGCTTGATACTGTTTTTCTGATGTTTTTTCTGGGGTTAGCCACCAAAAGGGGGCTTTACCTGCCACCACGATATTGGTGTTATAAAACTCGGCTTTGAGAAATAACGCTTGGGCGGAACCCGCACTTTCTCCTTCGGCAACGCCAAAGTCGTTTTGTTTTACTTTGTCTATTTCAGACAAAAAGAAATGCACTTCTATACCAAAGGTTTGGTCGGCCCACTTTTCTATAGCGGTAAGCTTTTGTTGCAATAGCGAAAGTGCGGTGGAAGTGAATTGTTTTCCGTCTATGCATACCCAGAAATCAAAATCGGAATCATCGGTTTGAGCGATAGTGCCTACACTGCCCATAAGCACCAAAGCATCGACGGCGCGTTGTCGCGGCCATACCTGTTTTATGTCTGCAAACAAATGGCTTTCTGAAGGGAAGCATCGTAACAGGGCTTTTTCTATATCAGTCCTAAAGGAATAATTACTGATCCCAAAAGGTACACTTTCGCCCGTTGAGAGGGGCGCGACAAAGCCGGGAAGCGACTCGTGATTGACGTGCACCAGAAAAGGAAGCACGTGAAAAAGAGGTCTGTGCTTTTCAGGCATGAGTGTAAGGGCACGCTCAATACGCGCTTTGTTGTATCTCAGTACCCGCAACAAGCGAATAGTGAGGTTTTGCTGAACGGAAAGCGGCTGTTGCGCTGCCATTATTTAAATCTGCACTTCATCATTACGTCAAGCATAGCGTTATTTTACGTCGACTTCCTTACATTTCGTCTTCACAGAGTGAAAGTTTATCGGCTTTTAGCCGTTTTTTTACCATGCCTAGGTAGCGACACCTCTACGCACAAACCGCCTTCACTAGGGCTTTGCATAGTTAGGCTACCGCCATGTTTTTTAATCGCTTTTAACGCAATGCTAAGTCCCAAACCAAAGCCTTCAGTATGCATTTGGTTTCCTGCCCGGTAAAAAGGTTGCATCAACTTCTCGATTTCCTTTTCATCAACGCCGGGGCCTTTATCCGTAACCTTAATGAGCATAGCTGCGCTAGTCGACTCAATAGCCACACTCACAGGCTGCCTTTTATCTGAGTACTTACAGGCGTTGCCAATAATATTATCCAGCGCTTGATGGATAGCTTCGGGGTAACAGCGAATCAATCGTTGTTTTTGCGTGCCTTTCGGCGGTGTCAAAACCGTTGGAATGCCAGGATAGTTTATTGCCATGTCATCCAAAATCCGCTCACACAAGGCTGCTATATCGCAAACTTGTTCCTCGGGTTGGGCGTTTTCCAATGTTGAAAAATTTAATATCTGTTGGATGAGCTGGTCTATACGATGGCAGTCATTATGAATTTGCTTTACATGGCGATTGTCAGGTTGATTTTGTTCTATCAGTGCTGCAGAAGCCTGTAAACGAGCCAGCGGGGCGCGCAATTCGTGAGAGACATCGTGAAGAAGCCTTTGCTGGGCGCTCGCCGCTTCATGGGTTTTACCCACCATAAAGTTTATATCTGTCGCTAAGTCACCAAGCTCGTCACCGCGAGCAAGCAAAGGGGTAGGTAACGGCGCGATGGTTTGGTCATTGGCGTAGCGGCGACTAAATGCCCCTAAATACGTTATTGGTTTAACGATAGTCCAACTGAGTAGGGCACTGACAAGGGCACATGCCACAAAAATTAAAACAAATTGTATGGATTGAAAACGGTACAGCACTTGTTTATACATACGAGGTGCCTGCGGTTGGCGAACCAATACCGTATAGCGAGTATTTGAAGGCCCATAAACATGCTGTTCAATACGCTGCTCAAAGGGCACCTTATTCATTCTATAATGATAAATAGATTCACCTTTAGCATTGTAAACTAGCATGGGAATAAGCTGGCCACCGCGGTTTTCTCGCTGCCGTATCCACTCTTTTATCTTTCTTTTGGCCTTGCCGTCAACAAGCACTTCATGCTCGTAACGCCACACAATTCTTTCAGCTTGGGCGGTAACGTCGTTAAAAAAGCGTTGATTGTATTCGGTGGAGGTATATTCGTTTATTAATACGTAGCCTGTAGTGGCCATTACCGCGAGGCTAGCAATCCAGAAGGTAAGGAAAATACGCCAAAATAAGCGCTTGAATCCGAGCCCTTTTTTTATGTTTTTCCACGTAGTGCCTGCAGCCATATCACGTACCTTATTATTTTTGTGACTGAGGTGAGGTCAACATCTGATAGCCTACTTTGCGAATAGACTTAATCACACTATTCACACCCACAGCAGATAGCTTTTGTCGAATTCTACTGATGTGTACATCCATGGCTCTGTCATAGGCTTCCAGCGGACGGCTTAGCACCTCTTGCGTCATTTCCTGTTTCGAAATGGTTTGCCCTGCACGCTCCATCAACAAGCAAAGTGCGTTAAATTCTGCGCCAGTCAAAGTAATAGGCCTTCCCTTTACCGAGGCTGTTCGCGCGCCAATATCTAGTGAGATGCCATGTAGTTCGGTTATCACAGTCGCGGGCGCTTTAAGCTGTTGTGTTCTGCGTATTATTGCGCGAATGCGCGCGCCAAGTTCTCTTGGGTTACACGGCTTAGGTAAGTAATCGTCTGCACCCATTTCTAAGCCGACAATGCGATCAATATCATCACCCCGCCCGGTTAACATAAGAATGGGCGTTTGCTTTTCAGCTCTAACGGCTCTAAGCACATCAAGCCCCGACATACCTGGCATCATAATGTCTAGCACTACGGTGTCGTACTGATTACTGTTTAGCAGCGTGTTGACGGCCTCTTCGCCGCTGTGAATAGCATGCACACTAAAACCATCGCCTTCTAAGAATTCGCTTAGCAGCGCACAAAGGTCGACATCGTCGTCGACAAGTAATACGTTAATTTTTTCATTTTCCATGATTTAAGCTTACCCTTTTACGCTGGGTGTTTTTTTCAACTTTACCGAACTTTACACTAGCTTAACCCTACTTATCGATTGATTCACGCATACTTCATTTCGTTGATGAGACAACATTATTTTTAACGTCATGCATTATCATGACAAAACAAGTAGGAAGATTAAGATGAAAAAATTAATTACCGGTGTTTTATTAAGTGCATGTATCGCAACGACTGCCTATGCAGGCGGTAAGCATTCTGATGAGCGCAGAGGCGGGAGCGTTTTTCCGCTGCATAAAATGGAAAAAGTACTTGCCCTTACCGACGAGCAAATAGCACAATTTCAAACGTTAAAGGAAGAGCTTAAAGCGGAACGCCGAGCTAAAAAATCGGAAATGCGTGAAGAGGGCATGCGTAAAAATAGAAACCTTTTGGCTGGCCTAAATCCAGATGATGCAGACTATCAGGATAAAGTGAATGCCATTGCCGAGGAAAAAGCGCAGCAAGTAAAAGCGCGCTTTCTAAAACGCGCGGAGATTCGTGCAAAAGTTGCTGATATCCTTACCGATGAACAGCTAGAAAAATTTGATGAAATGAAAGGGAAGCGTGGAAAAAAGCAGCGTAAGCACAGCTAATTAGCCGCCGCTTCTCGATAACATTGTAGGTAAAATGCTTAAAATAAATGCCCCCTTCATTGACAAAACTCAACGAAGGGGGTGTTTTAATTCCCACGCATTTTTGATTTTAAAAGTCTTAAAAAAAGGCTCAAAATAGCGAAAGGGCCGGCTCAACCTATTGGGTATTTAGCGTTGTATTTGGGTAAGGGTTGAGTAACTCACTAACAAGTTCGTTCAGACTATTTTGTATACTGATACTGTCTTTCCCATCTAGTTCAGTGCTTCCAGCCGCGCTATAAATAAACTTTCCGTCTTTTACCATATCAATTTGCAGCCCTTGCTGAAGCGACGTTTGCTCTCCCACGGGAATGCTGAAAATGCTGCCTAGTGAAATACCGCCAGAGCGGCCATAGCTACCAGTACCTAACCCTAAATTTAGCGTAGTGCCGTCTTCTTTCGTGCTTGTGGAAGGCACGTATCCCACAGCGATATCGGCGTCTTCTTCAGACGCCGGTTTAAGACCCTTTGCGATGAGGTTCTCAGTGATAGCCGTTGATAGATGGTTGGCAAGCGTTGCGTTAATGGGGTTCAGCGGAGGCTGAATGTAAAACGTTTTGATGTCAGCAAAGTTTTGGTTTTCATCAACATTTATCTGAGGCTTATTACTACTGCAGGCGCTTACGATAGCGACGCACATTAACGCTAATAGGGTTGTTTTAATTTTGCTCAGTTGATGCGTTATTCTGCTCATCACATTTTTCGAAGTGCTGCTATACATAATATACCCACTGTAAAATACTGCTTTATTGAAGACATGCTTAACAAAGCAAAGTTCGACTCGTTGTATCTTTAACGTGTTTTTCCCAGGTTTTGGATCGCATAGGCCTTACTATCGAAATAAGATTTGGAAATGTTGATAGCATTTCTGCAACGAAATACTGCTAAGTGCTTTGATGGAGCAAGGCGTTGAAGTGATAGTGTGTGGGCAGTCTGCCGCAGCCCATGGCGTTGAAAAAAGTGCATTGATTGATGGGGTGAAAATGGATTTATCTGCCATGACAGCACATGCGCGTTTGGCGCAAAAAGGGTATTCGGTTAACCCGTTTTAAAAGGCCGTTTTCTTTTGTGATAAACATTTGTGCATTGCAGATATCCAATGCACTTCATCAGCGCACTAATCCACGAATGCGGAGCTGCTTATTACTCTCATTGCTTGTTACATTCTTTATAAAGTACGTGGCGTGATTAGTAACATCAAGCGACCTTAATTTCATTCGCGGGCGAGAGCATTTTAGTTTTAGGGTTGAAGTTCATATCGTAGTGACGCGATTGCTTCATGTCTTCAATGAACTTTGGCGAGAATAGTGCAATACACTCTGCATTGGCACTTCGTACCGATCGATATCTTACACCGACCGTATCTTTTTTTGTCAGTCCTTTAATCACCTTGTCGCGTGTAGCCGCCCACATTATTGCGCCATACGCCTGCGGAGCGCTGTAGTCATCAGGCAGGTGATATTCTTGCACACCCGTCACATCCTCTAACGGGGCAGCGTAATTAAACACATATTCCCTTAGCTGAATGTTTTCAAAAGCAAAGCCATTCACTTGAGACAGGTGCTTCACAATATGGTGGCGCACTTCATCTAACCCAGCATGGACAGTACTTGCACCGTAAAGCACACCGAATCCGCCTGTACTAAATCGAGAAGGCGTTACAGGTATATGCACGAACGGCGCAATGGCTGAGTGCACTTGCTGAGCGCCTATGGGTATCTCGCTGGTACTGATCGCACCTTCCCCTGTATTGAGTAGCCGTAAGCGTGGGTTCACCTTCGCTTGCATGGCGTAAATCGCGTCAAAGGCTTCTGGCGAAGCAATATCGTCGAAAATATCAATCGTAGGGTATTTGCTGTTAATCAATCGGTGCCAACGCACTACCACATTCCTCCACGCATGCCATCGAGGGTGTCATGTACACGAACTAAGCCCATAAAATCGCGACAGGCAATTTCAATTGGTTTTTGACCGTTAAAAGGGGGATTGTTATTGACCATCGACAGATATCCATACACGTTGTCAGGGTTGCTAAACAGCGTCCTCAAGGCTTGATGAATATTTAGTAGCAAACCTATCCGCGTTTCCAAATCAGGGCGCACAGATACCTTTTCTGGCTCGTTCTCAAATCTGTGCAGCATGGATGTTGATGTAAAGCCAAGTAGCTGCATACGCTGCTTTTGGTTTAACTGCCACTTTTCGAACAAGTTGTGAATTGCATTAGCAACATGGGCAAACTGCCCTTTGTCTGTTGTTGAAGATTGCGCTTGCATAGAACACCTAACGCGTGACCGACCATATCCTCATTGTAGTTAATTCTATATAGAGCGCAAATTGAAAAATAATTCTATATGAAATGGCTGGGCAGGTGACGTTATCAATGACGGTTAAATATGTCTAAAAGCTTCAGTTCAAACCCGTTAAATTTAGCGCGCTGATAATCGAGCTGAACGAAATAATTCAATCATTACACATATAATCTCAAAGCTATTTCAAGATAGGGTTTAGCTAGAAGAAACCTGCCCCAGCGCGATAAGTTTTTTCAAACGGTGTCGTATCGGGGAGTGTACCTAAAGCGAAACCGCACGCATTGCCGAGCCGTGATTCACAGAATGTGTGAGCAATGTCGTTATGGACGTTTTCTTTAGCAAGAAAGGTGCATGTAGCAAGTAACGTGCATGCTTGGAGCGCTAGCGCCATTTGCTCTGTTAAATAACGGCTGCGCGTTTCCATATTCTGCGTATTTGATAACTCGTCTAATAGTTTACTAAGGTGAATATCGTAATGTTTATTTTTGCCGGTTTGCGTTTTAAGTTCGTTAAACAACGCTTCTTTTACATTGGGCTCTTTAGCGAGTGCGCGAAGTACGTCTAAGCATTGCACGTTTCCACTGCCTTCCCAAATTGAGTTAAGCGGTGCCTGACGGTAGTATCGGGGCATGGGGTTTTCTTCAACGTAACCAATACCGCCTAAACACTCCTGAGCTTCGTTCACAAACATAGGCGTGCGTTTACAAATCCAGTATTTTCCAATCGCCGTGGCCAGCCTTGCTAATGCTGCTTCATAGCTATTACGTGATGCGTTGTCGACTGCTTTTGCAACGCGCATAGTGAGCGCAGTAGCGGCAGCGCACTCGATGGTAAGGTCTGTTAGAACGTTTTGCATTAAGGGCTGGTTGACTAAGGTTTTGCCGAACGCGTCGCGATGACTTACGTGGTGTAATGCGTGTACCAGTGATTGCCGCATTAGCGCTGATGAACCAATCATGCAGTCTAAACGGGTTAACGACACCATATCGATGATCACCGTTACGCCACGGCCTTCTTCACCAATTAAGTATGCCGTGGCTTCTTGAAACTCTACTTCAGAGGATGCATTGCTCCAGTCGCCTAGCTTGTCTTTCAAACGCTGAATTCGCACGTTATTCAGTTCACCATTTTCGAGTATTCTGGGCAGCAGGAAGCAGCTAAGCCCGCCTTCGGCTTGGGCAAGAATGAGGTGGGCATCACACATGGGGGCAGAGAAGAAGAACTTATGACCTACGATACTATAGCTGCCATCGCGCTGCTTTGTCGCAGTAGTGGTGTTGCGCCTTACGTCTGAACCGCCTTGTTTTTCGGTCATTCCCATACCGATAGTAACCCCGTTTTTTTGACTTGCGGGCAGGGAGCGAGGGTCATAAACACCGTTAATGAGTTTATCTAACCAGTAAGAGGGAAGCGACTTACCATAGCGCATTGCCGGCACAGCAGCATGTGTCATGGTAAGGGGGCAAGACGTACCAGATTCGGCTTGATAGTGCATGTACATTAACACCGCGCGAAGGGTATGTGCGCCATCTTGTTGTTCATTTTGCCATGAATAGTTGTGTACGTTGTGTTTCATCGCACTTTGCATTAGCGCGTGATAGCTTGGATGAAAGTCAACGTGATCAATACGCCTGCCGTAGCGATCAAAGGTACGAAGCTCGGGTTTATTTTTATTAGCGAGCTCGCCATGCTCCATGAGTTCATTGCCTGCAAGCGCGCCAAAGCATCCTAAGAGTTCTGCATTCCAATGCTGCTTCTCGGGTAATTGCTGAGTAACGTATGTCTTTAGTAGTTTGTCATCGCGCCACAAGTTGTATGAATTTAGAATAGACGGCTGGTTGTCTACAGTATGTGTATCAAAGCGGTTAAGTGAGGTCATAATGTGGTGCCAAAAATAACAATATTAAGATCATTACACTGAATGTTTTAATTAGTCAAATTATGTAATGTTTGTGCTCGACAACCCTTTGTATAATGATGGTTTTTAACGTTGACAGAAACACAGACACGTAATTAAGCCACATGAAGAAGTAGTTATACGGTGCAACAAGCAATAGTGAAAAAGCCAGTGGCGAGAAAGCTACTGTTGAAACTTCTCGGTTCGCGAGAAAATATACAAATGAATGCTGCTTCTGCAGTGAGGGTAGGCGCGTTATTTGGCATTTCTGAAAATAACATTCGCGTTACGCTAACGCGTTTACAGTCTATGCAGCTGATCACCTTAGTTGAGCGTGGTTATTACGCGCTTGGGGAAAATGGTAAGCAGTTTGCTAAAGAAATTAGTCAATGGCGCAGCGCCGAAGACAGCCTTATGTCGTGGGGTAACGATTGGGTGGTAGCGCAGACCAATACGCTACCAAAAAGTGATAAGAAGCAGCAAAGAACTAACGAACGTGCGCTAAAGCTAGTGGGAATGAGAAAGCTAGTAAGCGACATGTATATTAGACCGAATAACATTCTTGATGGTGCAAAAGGGGTAAGAGGAAAACTTCAGACACTGGGGTTGTCCAAGAAAGTCATGGTTTTTAGTGCCACTGACTTTGAAGACAAAATGCATAACAAGGCAATGGAGTTGTGGCGTCAGGATGATCTTGAAGAGCTTTATCGCAACGGATGCGAGGAAATTGAACAGTCGCTGAAGCATCTGCATCGCTTACCTCTTGAAGAAGCCACCAAAGAGTCATATGTCGTAGGTGATAGCGCGTTATATCGACTGGTATTCGACCCTTTATTACCATCGCCACTGGTGGATGTCGCTTTGCGTAAGCGCTATCGAGATTTGGTAAAACACTATGACGATGTAGGCGCAGAAATATGGCATCGCTTTTTATCAAAGAATTAGGTCAATAGACCCCTGAATTAAAATAGAAGTAGCCGAACTGGAAGTAAATATGACCGCATCAAGACCGTTATTTAAACATATTCGCAATCACACCGCGCTTTTTAGTGAACTATCGCAATATAGAAATGCAGCGGTAAAAACAATGGGGTTTAACGGTTATGAGTTTCACAAAACGCCAAAGTTTATTACTGAAGATGGCAGCAGGTTAACCATAGAGCCAGAGCGCAGTATCGTTCTACCAAAAGTGAATACATTGTCGGGTTTGAAAAGAAAACTGACGCAAGCTATTCCCACTTTACATATGGTTGAGCACAGCGAAATTGGTTATCGGTATCCGACAGCCGCACTTGCGGGTTTAGATGCCCCATTTATTAAGCGTATGCGCTCTGAATATTTTCACAAAGTAGATGAAGATCGCAGTATCTGTAGACCCGTAAATTTATCTTATGGCATAAAAAGCCGAGGAAAGGCCGATAACCGTCAAGAATACGAAGTATGGATGCCAGATGAAGCACCGGATCAAAACCCGTTGCCTTTACTCATCGATCTTTACGGTGAAGACCTGCCAGATGACGTACGTCACTTTGTAGAGCAGCCCTCTAAAGTTCACGGTTGGATGGGCGTTAAGCGGGCTGCGTTTGAAGCCCTGTATACCAACCCTCAATATTGCGGTGATCTCATTGTTTGTGTTGCTATGAGTGTTGATGCATACAATATTGGGGCTAAGCCGGATTTAGCCTATTCGCCCGAAGCAGAAAGCTCTATTGCAGTAAGTAACGCGGAATTTGAGTGGGAAATAGAAGGTTACTACGCACCGCGTGGATGGGCGTTTGATCACGACGATGTGTGGTCTGCAATCAATCATACGTTAGAAGCGGTTAATGCGCCATTAGACGAGCTGTACGGTAACCAGATTATTCCCATCGCAGAGAGTAAGACTGAGCGTATCCTCTCTACCCTGAAGTCCCTTGGCGTAGAACAGCAAGAGGTTGATGATTTAAATTTACAGCCTTGGGAATTTATGCGTACTGAAAGTGCACACAGAATGAAAGCGCACGATCCAAGTCGATCGGTAAATTTACTGGGTAGGTTAAATAGACTGTTTTACCAACCTGAGCAGCAACTACCTTCCATCAATTGGATGCATGATTTAATTTCATAGTTCTGTGAACAAGACTCTGCATTATTGCTCAAAGAGTCTTCCAATAGATTTTTAGTTTCAGACGCGCTGAGCTCTGTTGCCAGCGCGTTTTTGTATCTACCGCTCAACCGCATCTGCCAGCATTATACCCAACTTATAAATAGCCAAAGCTGTAACGAAAAAGACTTATATGTAAATGTTTATACAAAACTTGCTATTTTTTGTAAATAACTTTCAGTTTCGGCGTGATCTGTCTGTTTATTTTGTGTTTTCTGTAATTTAATTACGAAAATAGCTTTATTTTTTGAAAGTATTGTTCATAATGTACACATCACTTAGGTGATGTCTAATTTAGTTACAAAATAGGAATTCAAAAAATGAAACTGTCTACTTTCGCTATTGCTTTAACGCTATCTGTTGCTGCAACTCAGTCTTTCGCAAAAGACATCGCACTTAAGCCAATTAACGATAATATTGAAACACAAGCGTGTTTGACTGCAGCTAAAGATGGTTTTGGTCCTGCATTGCGCCTTATTCGCTCAAAAGGTTTTAATGCGGAAGAGTTTAGTGCATCAGTTCGCTGTAACGGCGAGTCACTTCGCACGTTCGCTTACATGTACAAAAACAACAAAGCCTCTGACAACGCTAAAACTGTTGCTCTTGTTGCTAAAAACAAAGATGTAGCTTCGCAAGCATGTTTAGAAGCGCTGTCTGTAGGTAAAGAAGCGGCACTAGCAAAGTTTGATTTAGAAGGTGAAAACATTATCTGCAACCACAAAGCAATTTCTGACTTTGTTCGTGAATACAAAACGGAAAACGTGGTTGTTCGCACTGCTGCTGAATAAGCCTGCGAAAAGGGTAGCAACCTACTGCTAATTCTATGTACAGTTTCATGGCCTTTCGCTTAAAAGACGAAAGGCCTGACACTTTACAAATTTTATCTCTCAGTCTCTTTTCCCTTACTGGCTATTCTTGCCACACGTTAGCGCTTATATTTCAAAATAAACTCAACGCCTCACGTATAGTTATTGCGCTTCTCCCGAATGAATTAAGTGAAACTCAGTCTGTCTATTATCTAAATACGTCACTGACTTACCGTCAAAAAACGCATCTTCTTCCAGCATAATTCTTATCTCTTTGTTCCACTTCTCAATAAAACTCGCTGCATTAAGTTCTATAGAGTACGCCGTTTGTGCAAACATTGGGTAATCACCTTTAATAGGCACTCCTTCTTGTGCATCCCACATTCCTATAGTTGGGCCAGCTGCATGCCCATGAAAACCAAGCGGGTGAGTGTAAATAGCAGGCGTGATACCCTGCTCTATAGCCTGTTGTCGCGACATATTTAAAATAGTGTTACCTGTTCTTCCTACTTTAAAATTACTGGTTAGTATGTCTTGCAACTGGTTACCGGCTTTGAGCGCATTTTTGAGTGACGCTGGTGCGTCTTTTTCTCCGGGCTTTAGCACGTAAGCATGCTGTTGTTGATCAGTGTTAAGCCGAAGGTAAGTAATGCCAAAATCAACGTGAATTAAATCACCAGGTCGAATAATATTTTCGCCAGGGCGCTTACTAAACGCACTGATTTGATCAAAAACTTCGCTGTCTTTACGTTGGATAGAAACAGTAGGGTGGAACCAGTTGGTTAAGCCTAGTGCGCGAGTTTGATCGCGAAGCCACCAAACCACGTCATCGGTTGTAGTGACATTAGGGGTAATGACTTCATTAGAAAATGCCGTGGCGATAAGCGAATGGCCAATTTGCGCAAGAGCAGGGTAGTGCTTCATCTCTAACTCACTACGCGTCTCTAGCCAACCAATAGCAAGCATTTCACCGCTTACCACTCGACGTTTGAATTCATCAGATAGTGTGGCCATAAACCTATTGTATTCGGTTGATGTCATACCGTCTGCAAGGGCAAAAGCATCGGAAGTATTGATGGCAATTTTCGTTGGGTTTCGCGACTCTATAATATGTTTCAACGCTTGCCATTGATCGGGTTGGGCTTCTTTGTCCCACGCCTTTTTAAATAGTGAACCTACTGCGTATCGCGCTACTGCTAACTTTTCAAGGGGGCGACCATCCCCAGGATTATAAATGACTAACATGGTATGGCGCCTAGCAGCTAGCCATGTAGAGGGCAGCATGGTCTTTAAAACAGGATCTTCATTGTACTCTCGTGACATCAGCACCCACATGTCGATGCCTTCACGCTCCATAATTCCAGGGAGTACATCACTGAAACGTTGCTCAAGAATAGTGTCAATTAATGCGCTACGTTCTTTCATTGAGAGAACTGAGTTAGCTAGTGCACTGAAACTGAAGAGGGTGAGTAGAATAAATATAACTTTGTTCATATGCATTCCGTTGATTTTTTTCATAACTTTTCTATTTTCTGTCTATTATTTATATCGTTAACACGTAAATTATGCTTTGTATATATAAATCAATTGAGTGGCTATCTTGATGAAACTACCTTAATCTCTTGAAGCAAAAATAGCGGCGCTGACTAGTTTGAAAACGTCGTTAGAGGGGTGTATTGGCTGTGGGTGTTTGTCATTAGAACGCTGCAGGCTATACAATAACGACGATAAAGTGGCAGCCCGGGGCTGTGGCGCCCAGTTGCTCGATGATAACGTGCAGTCTCAATTTCTAATTTCCAATAAAAAGTAGCGCTTCATGCACCCAAGAAATCTTCACAAGAACGGCTATCCCATGGATGCGCTGTGCCAGTCGTATCCCGCACTTAAACCTTTCTTAGTGCGCGCAAAAAGTGGCAAAACGAGTATCGATTTTACCAATCCCAACGCGGTAAAAGCGCTCAACGCTGCGCTGCTTTTCCACTACTATAAGCTTGAATATTGGGACATGCCGGAAGGATATTTGTGTCCGCCTGTTCCAGGTAGAGCCGACTATATTCACGGCATTGCCGATTTATTATATCAATCTGATGAAAAGCGAGACGCTGTTCGCGGTCTAGACGTGGGCGTGGGTGCCAATGCAATTTACCCCATTATTGGAGTGGCCTCGTATGACTGGGAATTTGTGGGCAGTGATGTAGACGGCCAAGCGGTTAAAAGTGCTACGCGAATAGCGAGCAAAAATAAAAGGCTAACCAATAAATTTAGCGTGCGAAAACAAGCCGATAGTGCACATATTTTTGAGGGTATTATTAAGGATAACGAGCATTTCACTTTTACTATGTGTAACCCACCTTTTCATAAGTCTGCAGAAGATGCGTTACTCGGCACTCATCGAAAAACATCAAATTTAGCCCGTAATAAGCACAAGCGTGGTGGCAAACTACCGGCAAAATCACCAAAGGGGTTCGCTCATAGCGCGAAATCAAAAGGGCATAACAAGGTTACAGAAAATGTCGCGAAACAGGCCAACCTAAACTTTGCGGGTCAAGCGAACGAACTGTGGTGTGAAGGCGGCGAGCTTGCGTTTATTCAACGCATGATTAAAGAAAGTGTTAACGTAAAAGACAATGTTGAATGGTTTACCTGCTTGGTATCGAAAAGCGCGCATTTAAAGCCACTTAAAACGAGCATTAATTACTACGGCGCACGTGAATGTGAAGTCATTGATATGGGGCAGGGGAGTAAGGTAAGTCGCTTTATCGCGTGGTCGTTTTAACGACTATTTAGCGGCAAAATTCAACAAGAAAAGCCATAAAAAGCGTGCGCATTAATAACGGCATGCGCACGCGTTAACTTTATGCTTAGCCCTTGTTTTCTATATTAGAAAATAGTGCTTAAAAGCAGGCTTTAAAAGCTAAACGTTTTAGATACACCAAATACAATACGCTCATCAGCAGTATCGTAATCTAAGTTAGTATTTTCAGCCGCGATTTCGAAATCAAACCCTTCGTAACTCGTTTGATAAGCTAAGCGGTAATGATAAAACGAGGTTTCATCGTCTTGCCAAATCCACTTGTCGCTGTCTAGCGAGTTCGACACGTCGAAACTTGCGCGTAAATAGTGGTTCGGGGCGAGTTCGAAGGTATGGGCAACCATTGCGATAGCGTGTTTAGCGCCAGTGCCAAAGTAGTCCCATGTGTACCAAAAGTTAAGCTCTGAACTTCCGTAATCGTTAGCGTAACCAAATTTAGTATAAACTTCCGGGTAGTTACCGTCGCTTGAATTGTCACCACCGTGATATGAGTAGTAGGCAATACCGTAGTCGATGCTAACGGTGTCGGTAACCATTTGATAGCTACCTACGTAAAAGTCCCATTCAAGGTTGGTGTCGCCATCAAAATCTACGTTAGATGCCCACGTGCCAGCGTAGCTTCCGTTTTCGAATGCTTTATCAACGCCGCCCTGTAGCGCTGGATCATTTTGGGTCTGGCTGACTCCGTTAAAGGTATAGTCAGAAACCGCTGAGATGTTCGCGCTCCAATCTGCGAAAGATGCTGATGAATAAAGTGTTGCCGCAATAGCAGCAGTGAATACACAAGAAGATGTTAAAGACGCATACGATTTTTTCATTGTTAAACACCTGTTTTTATCATTGTTTGTATTCGCTTCTCAATTAACACCCTTTAGATGTCTTGCGATAGTCAAGACTTGCCCCGTTGGCTCATTACTGAGCCAATGGGAACAAAAAGTGGGAAGCGATAAATTGCGTTAATTAGTTAAGATTTTCTATTTTCGTAAAGTCGATTTTGTTTTCTTTCGGCGAGGTTTTAATCGCCGTTACCGATTTAAACTTCTGACTTAGAATGAAAGCAAAGCAGCTAAAGAATATGGCAATAACTAGCGCGCCAACCCACTGGATTTGCAAGAAATCTAATTTGAATAATAACGTTAGCAGCGACAGTGCAACGATATTCAAGGCGATGTAATTGGTCTTGCCTATACGTTCAACCGATATGTTGAGGTTATCTGTGTAAAGCCTTATTAATGAATCAAGAGAGTTGATTACAAACACAACGCCGACAAAAACCATCGCTAAATTAGTGATACCTTCCGTTGGGATCCCTGCGCTGTGATAATGGTAAAGCACAGAGAACCAAGCTGCGATAGGAATAGACGGAATGACCATCATTGCCAGTAACACTTGATAGGTTCTAAGGCCGCCTACAAATCGAGATGTAAATTGGCCGATCATGATGCTCCAACTAAACCACCAGAACAGATAAAATTCATGATATTCATTGATAGGCAATACAAAGTTATCAATGTTAGCAAAGTAGCCACCAATAAGACCTAGATTGGTGAAATACGCCATCATTTTGCTTTCGCCAAATATGAATGCGCCGGCCCACATGCCAACAATTAAGGCAATAAACACCCACGTTGTGGTTAGGCTTAAAATACGTACATACTTAATGCTTGTACTTGAGTAAACCGCAAACGCAATGGCCGCGAAAACAATCAGGTAAAAGGCGGGTACGATAGATTCACCGTCACCGACAGAGGGCAGATACCAAGGTAGGTTCGAGAGCAATAAAAATGCCGTGAAAGCACAGGTGCCAATGATCACAACGTTGTTAACTAGCTTAACAACAGGGTTTTCAAAGAATTTAACCTTGGGTTCGATTACGCAGAAATAAAAGCAAGTAAGAAAGTAGAACCCCCAAATTAAGAAACCCCAAAAGCCGAACTCGATAGCGAGTGGGTTGGTGAATGCATATTCAGGACTTGCGCTTATGTCAGCATAACCTGCAAATTCGGTTAGCGGGAACATGATAAGGCCCACGTCTAAACCTGAGGTGAAAAGAATAGCAATAAAGGTAAAGGTTCTAACTGGCGTTACGCCAACCACTTTCATGTTGCCCCATTTAAACAAAATGTACGCGACAGAAAGTAGGGTAAAAATAATGCCTGCACTAAGCCATACTGTCATTATCACCCTCCCAGTATTGATAAAAATGTAACATGTTTTTTCCTTTTTTAGTTATTAAACAGCCCACCCAGCTATGCGTCAGCCATATAAAGGCGACATATAGGCACTGTGGATGATGCGCTTGAAGTAACTACAAGCGCATTGGTGCAAAATAGAATGAAATAATTAGCGCTGTTCGGTTTGCCAATTTGGGTGAATAGACACAGGTACGTCCTGTGATGGCAGCGCCGGCTTACCCAAAATCATATCCGCAGCTTTTTCTGCCACCATAATGGTTGGCGCATTCAAGTTACCGTTTGGAATAGTTGGGAAGATAGATGAATCGACCACCCGCAGGCCTTTAATGCCGTGAACTTTTGTTTGTGAGTTCACGACCGCCATGTCGTCTTCGCCCATTTTGCAAGAACACGATGGGTGGTAGGCGCTTTCAACAGCTTCACGTACAAAGGCGTCTATTTCTTCATCCGTCTGAATGTGTTCGCCAGGCTGTATTTCGCCGTCTCTGAAGTCGTCGAATGCTGACTGAGCGATAATTTCTCTTGTAAGTCTTACGCATGCTCTAAACCCTTCAATATCATCTTGGTGCTGTAGGTAGTTGAACAAAATCTTAGGCGGCACCGTTGGGTCGGCTGACTGAATAGTGACGCTGCCTCGACTTTTAGGCTTGTTATGCCCTACGTGAACTTGGAAGCCATCGCCGTCAAACGCTGACTTTCCGTCATAGCGAATGGCCGCAGGCAAGAAGTGGTATTGAATGTCAGGCCATTCCACATCGGCCTTAGAGCGGATAAAAGCGCACGATTCGAAATGATTTGTTGCTCCTAAACCAGAGCGGTTTAGCAACCAACGGGCACCAATAAGGCCCTTTGAAATAAGACCTAGTTTGCGGTTTAGCGTAATCGGTTGTTTGCATTTATATTGGAAGTAAAACTCCAAGTGATCTTGCAAATTCTGACCCACGCCCGGCAGGTGATGCTTTACGTCAATTCCCGCTTTGGCTAAGGCTTCGCTATCACCAATACCTGACAGTTGAAGGATATGTGGTGAGCCAATTGAGCCCGCGCTTAAAATAACTTCGTTAGACGTACGTGCCGTTTCGGTTTTACCGTTAACCACATACTCAACGCCTTTGGCCACTTTGTCTTCTAGCACAACTTTAGTTACCAGTGCGCCAGTTATGATGGTTAAATTCTTACGGTGTTTAACAGGGTCTAGGTATTCGCGACTCGCAGAACTGCGCACGCCATCTTTTACGGTCATGTGCATAGGGCCAAAGCCCTCTTGTTGCTTGGCGTTGTAGTCGCTTGTAATGTCATAGCCCGCTTGTTCGCCGGCTTTAATGAAGGCCGTGTAAAGCGGGTTCTTCATTTCATTACCGTTATTGACGCCAAGTTCGCCATTGCCGCCACGGTAAGCATCATTGCCTTTGTACCAGGTTTCAGCTTTTTGAAAATACGGGAGACAGGCTTGGTAATTCCAGCCTTCTGCGCCGTGGGCTTCCCATTCATCAAAGTCTTTTGCATGTCCGCGCACATACACCATGCCATTGATAGAAGAAGAGCCACCTAACACCTTTCCGCGAGGACAATGCATTTCGCGATTGTTTAGATAAGGTTCTTTCTCGGTATTAAACTGCCACGCGTACTTGTCGGTATTCATAGGAATAGACAGCGCTGTTGGCATTTTGATAAAAATGCTTTTATCAGAGCCACCGGTTTCAAGCAGCAGCACCTTGTGTTTAGGGTTTTCCGACAGGCGGTTCGCTAACACACAGCCGGCAGAACCTGCACCTACAATAATGTAATCAAACGTTTGCATATTCACTCCTTAGGACGCGCCTTAAAACGGGCTCTCTATTTCGCTCATGCCAACGTAAACCGACTTGGTTTGCGTGTAGCTATTAAGCGTTTCAACCCCGTTCTCGCGGCCAATACCTGACTGCTTATAACCGCCTACAGGCATTTCCGCGGGTGAGTTTCCATAAGCATTAATCCAGCAGATACCAGCTTCAAGCTGGTGAATAACGCGGTGCGCGCGCTGAATGTCTTTACTGAATACACCAGCCGCTAGTCCTAACTCAGTGTCGTTAGCTCGGGCAATAACTTCATCTTCGTCATCAAAAACTAGCACGCTCATTACCGGGCCAAAGATTTCTTCTTTCACGATAGTCATATCGTCGGTGCAGTCTGTGAAAATAGTGGGTTCAACAAAGAAACCGTTCGGAGCTGACGCAGGAGAGGCTGCGTTGCCACCCGTTAGAAGGGTAGCGCCTTCTTCCTTACCTTTAGCAATGTAGCCAAGTACAAGCTCTTGGTGCTTTTTAGAAATAAGAGCGCCAAGGTTTACGTTAGGGT
Source organism: Alteromonas infernus (assembly GCF_902705815.1). Taxonomy (NCBI): domain Bacteria; kingdom Pseudomonadati; phylum Pseudomonadota; class Gammaproteobacteria; order Alteromonadales; family Alteromonadaceae; genus Alteromonas; species Alteromonas infernus. The sequence continues at coordinate 188,361 of NZ_CACSIG010000075.1, read as the reverse complement.
CGAGCGGATCGCCCATTACAATGTTATTTTCCGTGCGGGTTTTCAGCTCGTCGGTAAAGGCTTGATAGACAGAACGCTGTACAAAAACGCGTGTACAGTTGGTGCAGATTTCACCTTGGGTATAGAAATTACCAAGCATTGCCGCGCTTACTGCTTGGCTAATATCCGCATCTTCAAATACGACGAGCGGTGATTTACCGCCAAGTTCCATAGTGACATCTTTAAGGTTAGACGCAGCTGCGCTTTGCATTACCTTTTTGCCCGTACCCACTTCACCGGTAAATGACACCTTCTCAATGTCAGGGCTACTTGTAAGCCATCGGCCCACTTCAGCGGCACCTTGAACCACATTAAATACACCAGCAGGTACGCCGGCTTCGATAAAGATTTCGGCAAGTTTAAGTGCGCCCATCGGCGTTTCTTCAGAAGGTTTGAAGATAAACGCGTTACCGGCTGCAAGTGCAGGGCCTGATTTCCAGCATGCGATCTGAATAGGGTAATTCCACGCGCCAATACCTGCACAAACGCCAAGTGCCTCTTTACGGGTATAGAAAAAGTCACCGCCAACAGGCTGTTGCGTACCCAGTTGAGTAGGGGCAAGACCTGCGTAATATTCAATAACATCAGCACCGGTTTCAATATCTACGCAGTCAGCTTCTTGAATCGGCTTGCCCGTATCAAGCACTTCAAATTTTGCTAGTTCGTCATTACGTTCTCGAAGCAGCGCCACCGCTTTATTTAAAATGCGGGTTCTTTCAATTGGCATCATTGCAGACCAAACCGCAAAGCCTTCTTTTGCGCTTTTTATTGCTTTTTGTTGAATGAACTCATCAGCCACTTCTACGTGGTAAATTACTTCACCGGTTGCGGGGTTGGTTACTGCAAAGGTTTCTTTGCTTTTGTTTGCCATCGGCTTGCCGTGAATAAAATTCTGATAAGTCGGTAATGACATGCATAAACTCCTACGTTAAAAAGGTGCTGAAGATTCTCGCCAAATAGTTGAAGCTAAAAATGTGCAAATAAATACATAACTATAGTTTCAATACGATGAATAGTGTTGAAACTATTTTTCTCGTCCTTAAGAGATAGCGTTTGTATCAAGTGCTTCACGCTTCATTAAAATCACCGTTACTTTCCAAGCCTGCTGTGCCTCGAACCGTCTATTTTAAGCGCTGAAACGCTTCGTTCTTAACAGTGATTTTATTTTAATTGGTCGTTCAATAAAAATAAATTGTATAGTGCTCTAATTATTATTTCAACTTTGTCTTAGTGAAGGAGAGGGAAAACACATTCATTTTAAGTGAGTGTTAATCAACTAAATAACTGCTACATAAGTAAAAAATCGAAAACATTAAAAAGTGTCTAGTGTCGGCATTTTTTATCACTGAGCGGGTATTTAGGCTCATGACCTAAAGGAAAATGTTTAGCTGAAACTAATTATGTTAGGCGAGCGCTGTGATAGTTAGGGTATATGCTTGAAGGAACACGGAATAAAACAGCTTCAAGTCATAACGCAAAAAAAAAGCGTTGTTCAAGTTCGCAGGGAGGGAGAAGGCGAGTAAGAATGGGTACGCTCACTCGCCTTAGGGCAAATTGCCGATTACGTAGCGTGTACGTCTACTTAATTAGGCTGCAGTAATAGTTACCTGAATTGACCGAGAGTGTCGCTTCATCGCCTTTATTCCAAAAAACGACGTTTTTGTTATTCGTATATTTCGCGCCAGATGCCGCGCGCGAAAGCTGCACAATATGATGTGTATTGTTAAGTGTTAATGCCAAAGTGTCTGGACCTAAGCTGTTAACTTTCAGTGAGGTAGTATTCGCGCTGGGGGTTTCGCAGTCATAAACCTTTGCACTGGGCTGTGGCGTGTTAACTCGATCCTGTTTTTCACTTACGGGGCGTTGCTGGAGGTTGGTCGCTTGCGGTCCATTAGGTGTCGGCTGCATAGAGGACAGTGACCCCGAGGTGTTAATGGCTTTGACCGTTTCTACTTTATTGCTGTCAAATAGGGTAAGTAATGTATTTTTATCGATAGCGTAAAAAGCGGTCTCTGTAAGTGCATCAATAAATTGCTGCTCTTGTTTCATTAATGCTGGGGCGCACATCTTTCTGCTTAGTGCGATATTGTCAGTGGTTAAAGTAAATCGCTCGTCGCTTTCACTTTCTACATTGATGGTACCCGTGTATCGGTTACATCCTGTGCTACCGCTTATACGGTTGTTACTGATGTTCATAGTAATATTGCTGTAATCAATAATACCGCCTTGTTTAATACTTTCCACTTGCCAGTGACTATCGGTAAAGGTCGTTAGCTCACTCGGGGTTGATTGCGCACCTAAATCTGATGAAGGTGAACCATCAATATCGGGTGACGTGCTGCAGGCTGCTAAAGAGAAAAGTGCGGCGCCAGTTAACGCCCCAAGATACGTCCTGTAGGTCATAAATACTCCCAATCATCTTTTGTTAATAGCACTATGAGTGAAATAGTATGACTAAGTTCACCTTTGCGTTACTACTGTCGTGAAGACGACAGTTCGTTCGTTAACGTACAGAGTAAACTGGTATTTCGAGATAACTTGTCGTAGATACAGTATGAAAAATTTAGAACAACATTTAAGTGAATACGCAAAGTACCACAGAGACCAACGAAATATATATACCCATTATATTGGTATACCGCTTATTGTTTATTCAGTGTTTTGCTTACTGAGCAAGCCAGCCTTTGCGGTACACCTTCCGCTAATTGGTACGATTAACGCGAGCCCGGCACTGTTTGTTTGGCTTATCAGTAGTGCGTTTTACATTAAATTAGATGTAAAGCTTGGCCTTATAATGGCGCTTATCACTGGCGCCATGGTTTATTTTGCTCAGCCTATTGCACAGTATGGCGTAGGTACATGGCTGGCTATCTCATTGGGCATATTTGTAGGGGGCTGGATCTTGCAGTTTATCGGTCATCATTTCGAAGGCAAAAAGCCTGCTTTTGTCGATGACATAATGGGGTTAGCCATTGGGCCATTGTTTGTATTAGCGGAGCTGAGCTTTGAACTAGGCTTCAGGAATGCACTAAAAGAAGAAATTGAGCGCCGTTCAGGCCCTATTAGATAGCACGAGATAAGATAGTCAGATGCGCGTTAACGTTATCAACATTAACGCGCATTTCGAATGCTGGGCCCTTTGCTCACCTTGCTATTTAAAGGTTTTTTGTTCAACCGGTGGTATCTTCTTACGTTAGCCTTTCATTTTTTCTAAGGTTTCTTTTCGCAGCTGAAGTTTAGATGCTGCGAATGCTTGGGAAGGCAGCATTTTAAGTTGTTCCGCGTATCCCATAGCCGTTGCTAACACTTTTTCTTGTGGCACAGCTACATCTAAAAAGCCCGCTTTCACCGCTTCGTTACCTTGATAAATACGAGAGAAAAGTAGCGCTTCGGTTTGGCTCGTGTTAGCAAGCCTTGCTTTGGCGAGTTCCATACCAAAAGGCGGTAGTACCATACCGATAGCCGTCTCGTTAAGGCCGTATTTCGTATCCGCATCTTTACCTATGCGTAAGTCTGACGCCATAAGCATAATAGCGCCCATTGCGATACTGTGGCCTTCTGCAGCAACAATAACCGGTATTGGAAAGCTATAGAGGCGTACAATTAAATCAGCCCCTTTCGATACAAGCTCGTGTTGTTTTTCTTTGTCCCCAGACTTCATAACTGATAAGTCGAACCCGCCGCAGAACTTGCCTTCACCGCCATGCAGTACAACGGCTTTCGCGTTTTTTTCTGCTTCATCAAGGGCATTGTTGAATTGCTCAATAAGGGTAAAGCCAACTGCATTAACTTTTCCGTCATCAAACGTAATGACTGCAATATCGTTATTAATCGCTAAATTAAACGCCATGGTATGTCCTGTTACTTTCTAAGTAGGGGAAGTCAAAACTTCAATGTACGTCACACTGCATTCGGTGCAACTTTCTAGCAGTGATTGTAGGTAATTGATATTTATTATGATAGTGCTTTGTTGCTCATTATGGGGATAACTAATTTTAACCAGAGCAAGCGAAGTAATTATTTTTTTCCTATGACTAGCCAAAAGCCTGTCCCTTTTTACGCTATTAAAACGACTTGCTGCTTTGCGTTTTTCGCTGCATACCTTACACTTGCGCCGAAAGTTAAGAAAAGGGTTGTGATAATGAAACTAAGTGATGTGAAGAAGCTTCATCAGAAGAAATATAGAAACCAGTTTGGCTTCTATTTGGTGGAGGGGGAGCACTTAGTTTTGGAGTTGCTTAAAGTGAGTGATGACGACCACGGCTTTTTTAACGACATTACGCTTTACGCGACGACTGAATATGAGTCTTGGATAAGCCAAAATAGCGATATTTCCCGTGCTAATATTAAGGTACAGATCGTATCTTCTCAGCAAATGCAGCAACTCAGCGACACAACATCGCCTCAAGGAATCATTGCTCGGGTACCGTTGCCTAAAACCACAACAAGCACTTCAGATTTTAAAACTGCTATCAGCGAACAAGCGAAGTCTTCACAGAGCAAGTATATTTATCTTTATGAAGTGCAAGACCCAGGTAACTTAGGCACTATTTTAAGAACCCTAGCTTGGTTTGATAACTTCACGTTATTGCTTAGTCCCAATAGCGTAGATCCCTTTAATTCTAAAGTGGTGCGGTCCAGCATGGGCGCTATCTTTCATGTAAATATGGAGCTTAACGTTCCGTTAGATACGCTAAGCGAACGCTTTGAGCGCTTTGCTTTTTTAGACATGAATGGGGCTAATATCAAAACCAAAGGTTTTAAAGACTTTCAGTGCTACCTGTTTGGCAATGAAGCGCGAGGTGTACCTAGTGAATCATTAAGGCAATTAAACGCAACAGCCTTTACCATTTCTGGAAGTGGTAACATTGACTCATTAAACTTAGCCAGCGCCGTTAATATTTGCGCTTACGAGCTAAGGCGCTAAGTTCAGCGCCTACTACACGTTTACGATAGGAATTAACCATGGCATTACAATGGTTCCCTGGGCACATGCACAAAGCCCTTAAAGAAATAAAAGAGTCACTTAATCAAGTTGATATTCTTATTGAAGTATTGGATGCGCGAATTCCTTATTCGAGCGAAAACCCCGAGATTGCCAAAATTCGGGGCGACAAGCCGTGTATCAAAATTCTTAATAAATACGACTTGGCAGACCCAGAATTAACCGCCCTATGGCAAGAAAGCCTCGAAAAAGAACGGGGGGTTAAAACCATAACCACATCGAGTGACAACCCGGGTAATAGCAAGCAACTCATGCAGTTGATTCGCAGTATTTGTTCCTATAAAGAAGGCCAGCCAAAAGCGATAAAAGCAATGATCACGGGTATTCCAAACGTAGGAAAGTCCACACTGATTAATATCCTTGCAGATCGAATAATTGCGAAAACAGGTAATGAACCCGCCGTAACGAAAAGTCAGCAACGCATCAATTTAGGCAGCGGCATTATTTTATTCGATACCCCAGGGGTACTGTGGCCTAAACTAGAAAACCCGAACTCTATATATCGATTAGCTTCATCTGGCGCGGTAAAAAATACTGCTATGGAATATGACGATGTTGGCTTTTTTGCTGCCGACTATCTAATTAAAGCCTACCCAGAAGTAATGAAAGAGCGTTTCAAGCTAGACGAGCTTCCTTCAACTGAAATTGAGTTTTTAGAAGCAGCGGCAAAAACGCGTGGTGCTATCGCTTCGGGGGGACGGGTTAATTTACATAAAATCTGTGAGATCCTTCTTAAGGAGTTGCAGTCTGGTAAGCTTGGTCGGGTCACCTTAGAAACGCCAGAAATGCTAATTTGTGAAAAAGAAGAAATGGCTAAGGCTGCCGCTAAAAAAGCCGAGGCAAAAGCAAAAAGAAAAGAGAAGTTCAAAACTGGCTCTCTAACGCCTGACAAAAAAGATAGAAAAGAAAAGCGCGAGGAAAAGCGCCAAGAACAAAGCCGCAGAATGCGTAAAAAATAAGAAATTAAAAAAACTTTTAATTTTTGCATCTAAGCATCTTTCTTATACGTTTGGTTAACGTGCTGTTAACATTTTTTAGGGCGCCGCCCTTAAGTTAGCAGTGCGTACACTCAACAAGAATAGGATGCCATCATGCAAAAACGTCCGTTATTTTTACCTACACTCACCTTACTCTCTTTAAGTATCGCCTCACAATTTGCCATTGCCGATCGCAACAAGGGCAAAGTACCCATTGTGACGCCCGAATGCTCAAACATTGAAGTCTGCAAACAAAAAGGGGTTTTTACGGACCCGTTTGAAGAGCCACTCGTATCGGGCGAATTTCCCGACCAAAACAACACCAATATAACCAACCCGATAAACAATTACCCTGACAATGGGAAATGTGAGGAGAACGAGGATGGTGTACTGAAGTGTAAACCTGCCGCAGGGAGTCTTGCGCTTTTAAACGATGGTCGTGTGCTCTATTTCAATGCGTTAGAAGGTACCGAAAATGTTGAATACAACGCACTGCTAGAAATTGGTTCAGCAATAATCAACGACCAAACTCGCGTTCTTACCATGAAAAATGACAATGCGAGTTGGATTGCTCCCTCGCCGGTAGATGCAGGCGCAAACCCAGATGGTAATGATTCAGAAACCATTATTGGGGATATTACCGGCCTGTTAGGTACGAGTTTGCCAGTAGACTTGAATACCGACGATGACCGAACTAATAACGATGGTGCGTTATTTTGCGCAGACCTAGTAGGCTTACCTAACGGTGAACTTATGGCAGTGGGCGGTACAGATTACTACCATGAACCTGGGGTTAATACCAGCTTACTAGGAGAGCCAATTAATTTTGGTTTATCTGAATTAGAAGGCCTTAAAAACAGCCGCATTTTTAATCCAGAAGATAACAGCTGGCGCAAAACTGGGGACATGAACTTTGGACGTTGGTATCCCAGCGCCTTGTCTCTGGCTAACGGCAATGTATTGGTAGCCAGTGGTGTAACTAAACTCGTGAAGCCCGTTTATTTAACGCGGCCTGAGACTTCAGGTAGAAACGTAACGGTGACTGAAACCTACGATACCTCGTGCGGAGAATGGACTGACAACGGGCCGCTAGCAGAGCGTTCACTACCGCTATACCCAAGGCTTCATCTATTGCCAAACGGGCACGTGTTTTACAATGGTGGCGGGCAAGCGTTTAATCCTTTTGGGCAAAGTTATGACCAAGCCTTATGGAATATTGTTGCGGCATATGATCCCTCTTCAAAGACGTGGGCAGATTTAGGCTTCGCTGGACTACCTCTCCACCTTAATGAAGCGGGTATAAGCGACTTGGCAAGTTTCCTAAACGTTACCAATACGCAATCAGACACCTCACTTAATGGCTTACTTACGGGGCTCACTGAAGAGTTTATTGCTAACCCGTTTGATGCATTGGCACCTGTTATCGACGACCCCTATCGATTGGCCGATGTACAATCGCTATTGGGCGCTGGCTTTAGAGGTTCTACGTTCTCAATGATGCTGCCGCTAACGCCAGACAGCGAAGGAAAGTACAGTAAAGCCGAGTTTCTTACCGCGGGGGGAGTGTTGACCGGTGTGGCTGCTACTAGCCCAGGGTTATATGTAGGCACTAACTTGGCGCGTATAGACTCGGTCACGATTGACGGCGAAAAAATGCTTTATGATTCACGTTCTACAGGCAGCCTTACGCAAGGACGTTGGTACGGTACGGGCGTATTGTTGCCGACTGGAGAGGTGCTCGTTGTATCCGGTGCTGATAGAGATGAGGTTGTGTTACCTGGTTCAGGTAAGCCCATACTAAAAGCTGAGATATTTGACCCAGAAACGGAAACCTTTAAGCAGGTCGCAGAACAAAATAGGCCGCGTACGTACCACAACTCTGCAGCGCTTCTTCCCGACGGAAGCGTGTTAATTGGGGGGCATGCTCCGATTAACACCGCGTATGCGTATAGTGTTACCTTGCCAGGCTTCTCACCGAACGACGGCAGAGATCCTTCCTTTGAAATTTACAAACCTGCTTATATGTTTGGCGAGCGCCCTGCAATTGGTAAAAAGAACAAAACAGTTTCGGTGGGCGAACACTTCCGTATTGGGTTAAAAAACGTTGACGAAGTATCGGCGGCAATGAACGCCAAGATAGAGTCGGCGGTGTTAATAAGAAGAACTAACATTACCCACCTTATCGACGGTGACCAGCGCAGCGTTATATTGCCTATCGTGCGCCACAACACCAACAGCATAGTGCTTGAAATGCCTTCACAACAAGCGGTAGTGCCGCCGGGTGATTATATGTTGTTTGTTAATGCACGCGACGAGGAGGGGAACTTGGTACCGTCAGCTTCTAAAGCCATCACAGTAATGGGTGAACTTTCGGCAATGTGCCAATAGGGGAGGTTAATATGTATACACGTATTATTGCTTTTATCGCGTTAACAAGCGTTGCTAGCGTTTTATCGGCTAATGCTTTTGCCCATGGCGCTTCTGCTGTTGCCGGAGAGTGGCTTCCGGTAATTGATAAGGAAATAACAAACGACACATCCATTTTATCCCAAGTTCAAAGCTCGCCTTTAGGCAACGAAATACTCGTGCAGTTTACGGGTGAAGGAAAGGTAGAAGTGCTCGGGGATGATAATGAACCCTTTATTCGTATCACCAAGGCTGGCGTATATGCTAATTGGGATCACCCCATGTGGTTTAAGGTGCAAACCGCAGGTCCGAGACCTTTGCCTGAATGGGTAACAGACGGAAAGCTAGAGTCTAAGTGGACATTAGTGAGCGATAAAAACTATTACGGCTGGTATGACAAACGCTTAGAAAAGACTGACGAACACTCGGATCATTGGAAGATTGCGTTAGCGGTAAACGGTGAACGTAGTGATATTGTTGGATACTTCAAATCGTTGGCGCCACCTAATGAACGGGTTTTGGTTACGGTTGACCGCGACTCTGCACCGATAGCAGACCTATCAGCTATGGTTATTCCAGGCGCTGAAAGCGCTATTAGAGTGAGTTACAGTGGCGATCATCATATGGTGGTACTTGATGAGTACGACGTGCCAATGATTCGTTTCAGCCCGAACGGAGTAGAAGTGAATACACAGAGTAAAGGTTGGCAACAGCTTGGCCGAGCGCCTTTAAATGGCAGTTCTAAGTGGGTGAAACTGTCTTCGCAAGCCGCCTATACGTGGCCAGACAGCCGTCTTAACAAAAGTGAGCAAGCGGGCTGGAAAATTCCTGTCTTTTGCCACCAAGATAAGAAGGTGAAGTTCATTCAAGGAGGATGGGTCGAAATAGCTAGCCTCTAAGCTTGTAACTTTGCTATTGCAACAGTAACTTAAGCGATAGGTTTTTATAGAAGGCTGGGAAGCTAAGCTCGCAGCCCGCCTATCGCTTATTACAAGTTTTCGGGAGGAAATGTTGGCCAATAATGAAGACGTTACTTCAAAGCAAAGCGCTGTTGAACGAATGGGGATAAAGCGGTTTGATAAAACGCTGTTTGAAAACCTAAAAGCCCAGGCTGACAGAAGTTCCCGTCGTCGCGCTCATTTAAATGTACACAATAACTATCAAGATCCCGTTCAGCGACTCTTTATCGCGATGATGCCCGATTCATATGTAAGGCCACACCGACATACTCAGCCGCATAAGTGGGAATTTTTTATGGTACTCGATGGTGAACTCGACCTTATTTTTTTCGACGAACAGGGGCGTTGCGAGCAAAGAATTAGCTTATGTGCGAATGGTGAAACCAGCGGCGTGGAAATTCCGCCAAACGTGTGGCATGCAACCACCTGCCATAGCCCTGTTGTCTTTATGGAAGTTAAGCAGGGACCCTATGAGGTTACCGATGATAAGGGCTTCGCCCCATGGTCACCCGAGGAGGGGAGTGCATTAGTCCCAGATTTTCTCGCGCGAGTAAAACAGGTAAGGGAAGACGAGTATCTTGATGATAAGTAAAGGATTTAGCTCTTATGCTAAAGGTTCAATAACACAAGCATATAGGCACTTTCCTTTTTGGAAAGTCATTGCTATTGCTTATGGACATGCTATGGTTAAGGATAAATGTACGCGGTAAATAGGCAAGTTCAGCGCCGATATATCGTATAGACATCCTAAAACGCTTAGTCACGGCATAGGGCCGGACCGACAAGCGCATCGTGAAAAGAGAATTATTATGCAAAACGTTACAACGGTTTATTTTTATAATTTTAATTACTGATTGCACCTGACCATCGGTGTTCAGGGGCAGTATTGGCTTCTGGGCACAGCAGGTAGAACGTTTTGCAAAAGCCCAGAAGGTATCACCATCTGGGCTTTTTTAATGCCCGTAATTCTCGGTAAGAAACAATGAAAGAAATCACATTAGGTGACATTAGAAAGCAGCATAGAGTTAAACAAGAAGTCGTAGCGATGGCGTTGTCGGTAACCGCATCGGGCGTAAGCAAGTTAGAATCAAAGCGTATTCAAGACGTCTCTCTTCAGCGCGCGGCCGCCTATTTGGCTGCTGTGGGCGGTAATATGAAGATTGAGGTAACCATGCCTGATGGCGCTACCCTACAAGTAGGGTAGCGGTAGTGAGCGTGAGGTATTTCATTGAATAAACATATTTTCACGACTAATCGCTTTAACTAAAATATACCTTGGGTAAAATATAGCTAAATCGATTAAAAGGAGTCTCACATGGCCGTTCACGAAATAACTCACCCGCTCATTGCGCATAAACTCGGGCTTATGCGACATGGTAATATTAGTAGTAAGGACTTTCGCGAACTCGCATCTGAAGTAGGAAACCTTCTTACCTATGAAGCAACGCGAACACTACCTACCGAACGGGCAACCATTAAAAGCTGGTCTGGCGACGATGTGGAAGTGCGGCAGATCAAAGGTAAAAAAATTACGGTTGTGCCCATTCTTCGTGCCGGCCTAGGTATGCTTGAAGGTGTACTTGAGCTTATCCCCAATGCAAAAATCAGCGTTGTTGGGCTTTATCGCGATGAAGAAACGCTTCAGCCGGTGGCTTACTTCGACAAGGTGGTGAAAAACATTGATGAACGTACGGCGCTTATTGTTGACCCTATGCTTGCTACAGGTGGCACCTTAATTGCGACCATAGACTTACTTAAGAAAAAAGGGTGTACCAAAATAATGGGGCTTTTTCTTGTAGCCGCTCCCGAAGGAATTAAAGCGGTTGTTGATGCTCACCCTGATGTTGATATTTTCACGGCAGCCGTAGACGAACGCTTGAACGAAAAAGGCTACATTTTGCCGGGGTTAGGTGATGCTGGTGATAAGATTTTTGGAACGCGCTAATGGCGATTTTTTCTAAATATTAAGCTGTACAGTATTTCTTAACACAACCTACTAATAGGACGTTAAAAATTATAAGTTAAACGTTTAAGATAGTGTTATAGTGAAGGGTAGTCGCAGCGTATGCTTTCTACCCTTTTTTTATAAGTAAGGGTATTAAGTTCGTTAAGAGAGCTAATAATAATGAATAAAACAAAACTGACCCTTAAAGATGTTGCCGAGCAGCTGGGCGTCTCGACAGCAACAATCTCAAATGCTTTTAATCGCCCCGATCAATTATCGAAAGCGAAGCGCGAAGAAATATTAGCGCGGTGTCAAAAAATAGGATACAGCGGGCCGAATAAAGCGGCGCAAATCCTTAGAAAAGGCACGTCAAACATAGTGGCTTTGGTGCTCGCTGACAGTATTTCTTATATGGTAAGTGACCCCGTAGCGAGTACGTTTATCAAAGGCGTATCTTCTGCGCTACAAGAGAACAATAAACACTTACTCTTATATGCCGGAGACTCAGACAGCATCCTTGATGTTGTAGACTTTGTTGATGGCTTTATCTGCTATGGTCAGCCACGCAATTCCAATTTGGTAAAAGAGTTAGCCGCGTTAACAAAGCCTGTCGTCACAGTGGATTTTGATTTAGAGAAAAAGCCATCAATTAATATCGACAATGAAGAGGCTGCATATCGCGTCGCGCACCACGCGCTAAACGAAGGCGATAGTATTGCCATTCTTGGTCTGCGCCTCATTGATTCACCTTCGACTTGCCGTATTTACGATAACCCGCTTATTGATGTTGAAAGCTCAATTGCACACCGCCGTCTAGATGGTTACTTAAAGGCCGCAGAAGAAAAGAACGTCAACGTGAGCAATGATCGTATCTGGCATCTGCCGGAAAGTGATCGTCACTTTGCTAGACAAGCAGCCAAAGAGGTGTTGATGAGTTCACCACGTCCTAATGTAGTGCTGTGCATGAGTGACATCATTGCCTTAGAGCTCCTGCATATGGCGCTTGAAATGGGCATAAAAGTGCCACAAGAACTTAAGATTACTGGCTTCGATGGTATAGAGGAAGCTGAGCGCGCTCGACCAAGCCTTACTACTGTGTGCCAATCAAGCTCTGAAAAAGGCGTTCAAGCAACAAAAGCGCTGCTTGAAAACCTTGAGGCCAAAACTACATTGCCGTTTGAACTAAGAACTGGTGAAACGGTATAAGTCTCTAGCGTCGTTTATGTTGCAGCCTGCTTTTTAGTTCACAGCGATTAAAGAAGGTAGCGAGGTTGTCTCTTCAAAGCGCTCCTCTCGTGCTTTTAATGGGGTAGGTTGATTAGGTGCTGGTGGCGTCAGTATAGACGCTTCAAAATAGAAAAATTGAGAATCACTGTCTCAATAGTTGTGGGCCGCTACTAAGTCTTGGCATAGTAACGGCACCACGTATTTCTGTAACTCCTAATAAAATGCGTAGTTTAAATTGAGCATATAAGAAGGGCCAAACTCTCGGCGCAACGTAACGATTCCATTACCATCAATGGTTTCTTCTTTTTCGTCGGTAAGATTCACCCCTTGTAGTGAGACTCTTAAGCCTGCTAAGTATTCCATGCCGCTGTCAGCAAAGTCATAACTGATTTGCGCATCTACCTGCGTTACGGCGTCACGGGTAGCCGCTTCAATTTTATTAGAGCCGCCACGCTGATACGTTAAAAATTCAGAACGATCGGTTGCTGCAACCCTGAATTCAAAACCATTCATTTCGTAATACGCGGTAATACTGTAAGTATTGTCAGATTGACCTGGAATAGCGGTGCCGTCTTCAAGTTCTGCGTCTAAAATCGTGGCAGATGCTGCAATGCCAAATCCATCTAATGCGTCGGCGAGCATTCGCAAAGGAATATTGGCAGTTAGCTCAATCCCTTTCATTTCACCTTCAAGGCCATCTTCGAAGAAAGAGTAAAAGCCTTGATCAGGAGGCGTAACTAAGTCTCCTACCTCGTATGGCGTATCCTCAGGGCCGTAGTTGCCCGCTACGTCAATAATCCTATCGTGAAAGCCTGGAATGAAATAGTTTGCGCCATCATTCGTTGCATCATTAGTAAAATCAATAAGTTGGTTGCCGTCGCGGGTCCAATTAACTAAATCTTTATAGAAGAGCGCAACGGACACATAGCCTTCGCCGTCAAAATAGTTTTCAAACGATATATCGAAATTATTTGCCTCTAATGGGCGAAGGGTTGGGTTTCCTGAGAATTTAGACCAAGGCGATCCATACGCTTCTACCGCAGCTTCAGTATTAGGTGTGGCAATAAGTTCTATATTTTGGTCGAATTTCACAAAGCCCGACGCTTTCATCTGGTCGATACGGGCGCGGCTAATGGTTTTTGAAGCACCGAATCGCAAGTAGCGATTTTCGTTAAGCTCGACGCTAACGTTAAGGCTTGGTAAAAAGTGAGAGTAGTCGTCTCCGTCAGTAATGATGCAGCCTGCATCAACAACTTGGTTACCATCGTCGTCACACACCGCAAAGTTGTCACCAACGATACCGATGAAGCCGGTTGAACTTTGGTCTGTTTGAACATATTGAGCACCCACATTACCTTTGACATTGAAGCCCTGGACCTCTGTTTCGAAATCGAGCTGGGCGTAAAGCGTGGTCACTTCTTCGTCAATGGTGTAGCTATCACCTAATCGGTCTGGCTCTAGAAGGCCCGCATCATTTAAGGTGTATTCGCCGTCGTTATAAGGGGCAAAGCCGTCGTAAGCGACAACGTACCCCATACCTGCCCATGTAAGGTCGGTTAAACCGTTGTATAGATATTGAGATGGAATAGCCTCGGAGAATGGGTAAGACGACGCGGTTGCAAAAAAGCCTTTATTATCTTTTGCTTTGCTTCGGTCGCTGTAGTTAACGCCCGCGGTAAGTGTATTGAAGATACCCCAGTCAACATAGCCTACAGCTTCAAAGCGTGCCGTAGTTAACTCTTCTTCAAAGTCAGCAAAATTTAAGAAGCCATCTTGTGCGTTGAAGTAACTGTAAGGCTGACCGTTTGCCTGTAAAACATCAGAGGCAAACTGGTCGGCAATATTTGCCATTCCGCCACCCCATACTTGCGGCCCCGCTAACTGCAATAGTGCGGGATCTGAAAATGCATCAAGGCCACTGCTATCAGTAAAATAAATGCCATCGGCACTCATTTGAAATTGGCGCGAACCCAGTTCGTCGTTGGTAAGCGCGCCAGAGCGTGCTAAACCTGCATAAGATTCCCCGCGCAAATCTCGTTTGCTTGATTCACTATCGGCTACATCAAGCGAAACTGACCAGTCGTCGTTAACATCATATCTAATATTCAAGCCAAAAGTTTGAAGTTCACCGTCTTTTTGCGCAGGGTCAGTACGCAAAACCGGGTTGGCGTTAATTTGTGTGCCTGTGCTATTAACGCCACTACCACTTACGTTCGCCGCTGCAAAGGGTTCGATAAACCCGCGGATAACACCTGAGTCTGAATAATCGATATCGAGTGCATCAAACACGATATCTAATCTATCTGTCGGTCGCCATTGGAGTATGGCTGAAATGGTATCTCGTTCAAGCACGCGGCTTATGGCCTGGGTGTCGAGCCCAAAGGGAAGTATTTGACCGTCATCGTTTTCACCGTAACCCCATACGCCGTATTTTCTTTCATTTCTGGGTGACTCTGTCGACGCTATGGCGAGGGCTAGGCCAACGGTGTCATCGGCAAATTTTTCAACAAAAGACAGAGCGAAGCGGTTGCCACTGTTATCAAATTCAGGGTTATCTGAATCATTACCACCAAGTTCGTATACGCCGGTAACGGTAAGGGTTTCTTGTGCAGCTAACGGACGCACGGTTTGCAAATCTACAGTACCACCAATACCTTGGACGATAAGCGATGCATCTGACGTTTTATAGATGGTTGCGCCGGTCATGATTTCGGCAGGATAAAGGTCATATTCAACGCCGCGATTATCACCTATACCGATTAGCTCTCGCCCATTAAGAGAGGTACCCGTAAAATCTTCTTTGAATCCGCGAACCGAAATACCTGACGTTCTGCCGCCCACACGTTCACCGGATAAGCCTGGCAAGCGAGCAAGTGATTCTGCAATCGATGAGTCGGGTAATTTACCGATATCTTCCGCTGATATGGCCTCTACTATCGAGTCATTATCCATTTTTACAGCCTGCGCTCGCATCAACGAGCCTCGAATACCGGAAACTTGAATAACTTCCACCTCTGCATCTTCGGATGTCTCTTGTGCGCTTACGGCGCCGCTATGCAAAGCTGCTGTGATGGAAAGCGCAATTAACGCTGGTTTAAATGTATCAGAGTGCGTCATGTGTGTGTCCTTGCTGAGCATGTTAACCAAAAGTTTATTATTTACAGCAGTTTAACAGTAGTCGGTGTTTGCACTTGGCGCAAGTATTTCTTAATGCTTTAAGTCAGGTCTGTGTCGCGCGCTTTTATAAGAAAACTAGATGGGGTGTTGTGAAAGGCTTGTTAAAGCGTTAGCTCTATTACGTCGCTTTTGGGACTATCAACAATTGGTCTAAGTTGAAAAAAATTTAGATGACGTAGGCTAAAAGGTTATTAGCCTACGAAAGAAGATTTAAAATAAGTATACTTACTTAAAAGTATGTTTACTCATCCCAAACTAGCGCTTTAAAATGTTTTCTGCACATAGACTCGTACGTGTCATTACCGCCAATTTGAACTTGGTCGCCATTTTTAACTGCATTACCATTTTCATCTAACCTGACTACAAAGTTAGCTTTTCGGCCGCAATGACAAACGGTTTTCAATTCGAACAGTTTATCAGCCCAAGCAAGCAGGTAATGGCTGCCTTCAAAGGTTTCCCCTAAAAAGTCAGTTCTCAGGCCGTAAGCAAGTACTGGAACGTCCAATTCATCGACTGCTTCTACAAGCTGCCTGACTTGCGCCTTTGTTAAAAACTGTGCTTCATCTATAAACACACAATCCGGTTTACGCTTTTCACAGTCTAGTCGAATTGACGTGAACAGGTCGTCGTCTTTCGAATACAGCTTGGCGTCGGCCTGTAGCCCAATTCGAGAGGTGACTTTCCCCACACCGTAACGGTCGTCTAGCGCTGCAGTGTATATGATAGAGTGCATACCGCGTTCGCGATAGTTGTATGCTGATTGAAGAAGTGATGTCGATTTCCCCGCGTTCATCGCAGAGTAGTAAAAATAAAGTTGCGCCATGGTGGTTAGTAGTTTTCGTTATACCAAGAAATAAAATCGTGAGCATTCATAGGTTTGGCGAAGTAAAAACCTTGCAAATAGTCGGTACCGAGGCGGGCGAGGTGCTGCCTTTGCTCGTCGGTCTCTATACCCTCTGCTATGGTTTTACAGCCAAACTCTTTTGCCATTAAAAGTGTAGCCCGTATTATGGTATCACTCTCTTCAGAGCTATTCTGTACAAAAGAGCGATCTATTTTTATAAAGTCAAATGGTATCGACTGAAGTCGGCTTAACGAAGAATACCCAGTACCAAAATCGTCAATAGATATCTTTACATTGCGCTTAACAAGGTCGCTTACTCTTCTGCTCACGACATTCTTATCGATGGCAAATACACTTTCAGTTACCTCTAAATGCAGTCGCTCTGGTGATACTTTCGTAGATAAGAGGGCATTGTCTAGTGATTTGAAAAAACTGTCGTCGAGCAGCTGTGCGACCGATACATTAACCGATATTGCTAACTCTTGATTAAGCTGCCAGTGAGATAAGTCGATAAGTGCTCTGTTCAATACCCACGCACCAATCTCTGGCATCAAGCCGCTTCGTTCAGCAAGTGGTATAAAAACGGTGGGAGGAATCTTCTCGTTGTCACATGTCCACCGTAACAGTGCCTCAACCGACGATAGCGCGTTAGTGCTAACGTCAATAATAGGCTGATAATGAACCGCAAGCTCTCCTTTATCTATCGCAGAGCGAAGGCGCTCGCATAAACGCTGCTCTATTTTTATCTCTTTGTGCAAGGCTTCACTAAACACGCCTATTGACCCACGGTGCTTTCGCTTTTGGTCATACATAGTGAGATCGGCTTGCTGTATTAAAGCTAAGGCGGTATCTCCATGGTCGGGGAACATGGCAATACCAATGGTCGCATCTAGCGTTATTTGATTGTCGTTTGCAACAATAGGAACGGTAACGCCGCTTCGCATGGCATGTGCAACGGCTTTTGCCGTGTCTACGTTGGCGTAGGGAATGACAGCAACAAATTCGTCACCGCCCCAACGTCCTAAGTGATTGTCTTCGGTATAGTTACGCAGCCGTTTGGCAATCTCTGCTAGCACGATATCACCTATTTTGTGACCTAGGCTGTCATTTACCTGTTTAAAACCGTCTAAATCAATAAAAAGAACGGCTAGCGAGTTTTCCAGTGCGCGAGTGGTATCGATAAGTTTATTTAAGTGCTTTAAAAAACCATTTCTGTTAAGTAAGTCAGTGAGGGGATCTCTGTTTGAAAGTCGGTAAAGCTCCGCCGTTCTGCGCTCCACCTCTGCTTCAAGGTTTATATTTGAGGCATCGAGTTTTTGATTAGAGGCAATAAGTAACTGATTAACTTTTTCGGTTTCACTACGTTCAACTTTCATTTGCTCCACTAAACTATTGTTTTTAGCTTTGAGGTGCAACGTGTTAATAAAAAACTTGTGGTAGCGAAATGCGCTGGTAAAGATGCCAAACCAAAAGACCAGCCCAAGAACCCCTAAAATAAAAAACTTCTCGCTTTCATCGAGAAGAGCGCATAAAGACATAGGCACGAGTAGGGCGGTAGAATAAAAGCCTACCAAGTTTTTATTAGGTGAAAGAACGGTCCCGGCGCCACCCGCCATAGCAGCCAGTACCACCATGGTTGCCGCCAGTTCAATGGTAGACATGGCGTCGTAAACGCTAACAGAGTAAATCGCCCACAAGCTGCCGGTGACATATAAGCCAGCAGCAAATCGTATTAACGCTGGACGTGGGCGGTAAGCTCTGCCTGCTAGGTTTATTCGCCAATAAATCGAATCTATTAACCGCGCAAGGCAAACGCCTACCATAATTACCCATAGCTGGAACTTTTGGTGAAACGCAGCGGGGGATTCACTTTCAAAGAAAAAGACAAGGCCAGAAAAGGCAAATATAGTCATCAAAAAAACCGACGAAACTGTTGCCTATTAACATGTCTGTGGTGTCGCGTTCTATTTCAACCTTAGGGATTGATTCGTGATTAGTGTTCAATCAGTGTAACCTTCGGACATTTTGATGCCGTTCCATTTTATTTACTTCAGAACTCTCGCTAGGGCAAACACGTGACCTTTGAGTGCCTACCTGTTACTTAGCATAGGCTAAATATAGTACGTTTTCTGTGTTTGAATGTGTATGGGACCATAGTTCAAATTGGTTTATCGAAATTAGCATGCGTTTATTTGCCATCATTAATTCTTCTTAATCGATAATGAAGAAGCCGCTAGCATCGTATTACTCTTTACTAAACAAGCATTTTACTTTTATTTTTGTTACCGCAGAGTTGCGCTAAATCAATTAATACAATAAAAGTTTTTCACAGGATGTTTACAATGTTGTTTTTTTGTTATAGATTCTTAATCGATTAAGTATGTTTGTGTTGCCACCAACCCTAGTAGTTAGGAGAAGCGGCTACTTAGGATTTAACAACTCCAACACATTGCCGGAGAAAATATGAAAAAACATCACACACTCAACGCACTGACACTTGCCGTTTGTACTGCGCTTTCTGGGTCAGTTATCGCTCAAGACGCTGCGACAGCAGATTCTGAAGCCAAATCTAAAGAAAAATTTGAGCAAATCGTGGTAACTGCAGCGCCAGGCGGTGCGACTATGCAGGAAGCTAGTGTATCGGTTAGCGCATTTGACGAAGAAGATATTTTAAAGCTTGCTCCTCGCTCTACTGCTGAAGTATTTCGTGCGCTTCCTGGTATCCGCGCAGAGTCATCTGGTGGTGGCGGTAATGCAAACATCACCATCCGTGGTATTCCGCTAGCTACAGGTGGTTCTAAATTCTTGCAAATTCACGAAGATGGCTTGCCTGTTTTAGAGTACGGTGACATCAACTTCGGTAATGCTGACAACTTTTTACGTTACGACTGGTCGGTAGCTAACGTAGAAGCAGTGCGCGGTGGTTCTGCATCTACGTTTGCGAGTAACTCACCAGGTGGTGTTATCAACTTAATCAGTAATACTGGTGAAGTTGGCGGCGGTGCTATCGGTACTTCGTTCGGTGTTGATTACGAAGAGTTCCGCTTAGACTTCCGCTACGGCGGTGAAATCAACGACGATCTTTACTACCACATCGCTGGTTTTGCCCGCGGCGGCGAAGGCCCTCGTGAGACGGGATATAACGGTGATCAAGGTGGCCAAGTTAAATTCAACATCACTAAGATGTTAGATAACGGTCATATCCGTTTCTTCTATAAAAATCTTGATGACAAAGTTTCAACATACTTACCTTCACCTGTACTAGTAAAAGGTGACGGCGAGTACGGCCCTGTGCCAGGGTATGATGCAAGCTCACAAGCACTAAACTCTGCATACAACACAAATATTTCTACTTTTGACAGCTATGGCAACCCTGAGAACCGTGATGTTCGTGACGGCATCGAGTCAAAAGTAAACGCATTTGGCGTAGAGGTTGATTTAGAAGTTGCTGAAAACCTGTTCTTGTTAAACAAGTTCCGTATTTCAGATATCTCGGGTGGCTTTATCGCGCCATTCACCGACGGTTTCCCAGCAGGCCCAGGTGACGTATCAAACTTCGCTTCAGCGCTTTGTAGTGGTGCAACAGATGGCGATGGAAACGCGCTTAACTGTGATAGCACCAGCGTTGTACTTGCTAACGGCCCAGGCGCAGGTGAGACTTACACCGGTCAGGCGTTCACAAACTTGCAGTTTGATACGCGCATTAATGACTTAGGTAACATGATTAACGACTTTAGCTTGCGTAAAGAGTTTGATAACGGTATCGACCTAACTGTGGGTTACTACTACTCAAACCAAGATATCGCGACAAGCTGGTCTAGCTGGCAGACATTTATCCAAACCCTTGATGGTAACAATTCACAGTTGCTAACTATCACTGACGCAGATGGCGTTGAGCTTGTGTCAGATGGTTTACTGTCTGCAAGTTTCCTTTCTTGGGAATGGGATTTAAATTACGTAACGAAAGCCCCTTACATGAACGTTGGTTTCGAGCTGTCTGATAACATCTTGATTGATGCGTCGGTACGTCACGATACAACAGAAGCCTCGGGTGAGCTAATTAGTTCATGCTGTGGTGGTAATGCGGACTTTGACTTAAACGGTAACGGGGTTATTGAGCAAATTGAAGATGCATCGGCAACGAACAGTGGCTTTATCAGTGGCGGCGTGATTAACCTTAACCGCGCTGGCGCAGCATCACAAATCGTAGATTACAGTGCTAACAATACGTCTTACTCTATTGGTGGCTCTTACTTGCTAAGCGATAGCCAAACCTTCTTTGCTCGTTACTCAAAAGGTGGCCGTGCTATTGCTGACCGTCTACTGCAAATTGGCGGTACGTTGAATGCTGACGGTAGCCTAACCAGTACAACGTCGGGTTACGATACAACCAAACAGTTTGAAATTGGCTACAAGTACGGTACGTCAGACCTAATGATTAACGCAACGTTATTCGATACGGTTACAGAAGATACCCAAGCAGAAGTAACCAGCGGCCTTACGTTCATGCGCGAGTACGAAGCGACTGGTCTTGAATTTGAAGGTCGTTGGAATGCAACGGATAACTTCGTAATGTCAGGTAACCTTACGTGGACCGATGCTGAAATTAGCGACGATGTGAATAATCCAGCGCTAGTAGGGAACACGCCTCGCCGTCAAGCCGACTGGATTTGGACAATCACACCTGAGTACGTAACTGACACATGGTCTGTTGGTGCATCACTACAAGGCTCTACAGAGTACTATGTACAGGATAACAACGACCTTAAACAAGAAGGCTATACCCTTGTTAACCTGTTTGCTACTTATTGGGTTAATGATCAGTTCTCGGTTTCACTTAACATGAACAATGCAACTGATGAATTTATCATCACTGAGTCAGAAGAAGGTTCAGCGGAAGTAGGTAGTTATGTTCGTGCTCGCCCTCTAAACGGCCGTACAACAGTACTATCACTTAAGTACATGTTCGACTAATATCGAGTGATTCAGCGTAAAGACGCGCTGATACGCAGAGATTAAAAATGCCCACATTCTATGTGGGCAATTTTTTTTATTTTATTCAGTTTCTTCAGTGTCTAATAATGCAAGCTGCTTGGCTATAGACGCCGACAAATCATCGACCAAATGGGCGTGCTTTTTGTTGATTACGTGTACTAATTCGTGCTTAACAAGCGGAATATACTCAATGCCTGACTGTTCAAAAATCGCTTTTTCAGAGAAGTCACTGGGCATAATGGCATAATCAAAGCGACCACTGAGTAATAAACCAATAACATGATTAAAGTCATCAAACTCAAAGATATTCGCATTCAACTCGCCCGGTTTGGCGCGCATATTAATAAAAAAGCGGGTGGTTGCAGCAATGGCCTTATCAGGGTTTTGAATGATGTCTTTATTACATTCTGCCCCGCGAATACATAAAAGAAACGATGCTCCGTGAGAGAGTGCCGGCGGTACAATCACAATATTGTTATCCGCTTGACTCACAACATCATAGCGAATGACATCCGCATCTGTCATGCCTTCGTTTAGTAGACGGAGACCTCTTTCACCCCCTACAGTTTCAAACACTATTTCAATACCAATATCGCGATAAGCTCTTTCGATAAGCGGCTTATAAAAACTATTAACCCGGGGATGATTGAGATGTCCTACAACGTATTTTTCCTTATGACTTACTTCATGGCTTAGCGTGCCGGGCTCAGCAATGACTTCTGCATGTGATAGGGGAGAGAGTGGTAAAAGAAAAATTAAGTGTAGAACACCTTTTTTGAGAGTTGTGAGTGTTGTCTCCACTACCTAAACCTTTGAATAAGAATATTTCGATAGCCTAATGGTAGAGCAGAAACTATACAATATAAAGAGGGGGGACTTCTTGTAAATAAAAAAGCCCCATCGAAGGATGGGGCTTTACAGGTATATAACGCTAGGTCTTAACTCGGCGTTTATGCCGCGCTTTGACCGCCGTCAATCGCTTTAAGCGTTTGTGATGCAGGAACAAGTTCCATATCAAACGTGTATTCGTCAACGCGAACCGCTAACTTACGCTTTTCATTATAGTCGTGAAGCTTAGCCGCCTCATCAGCGGTAACCACGCCTTTTTCTTGAAGCTTATTAAGCGCATGTTCAAATGAGATGAACGGCACAACAGGCTCTTTGCGCAGTGCTTTTTGCACTTTACCAAGAAGGTGCGCAACCGCGTGCTTCGCTTTAAACGCTTGCTCATTAATATCGTTACCGTCTCCAGGGCATACGCGAACAAGGTGCGTAAGCTGGTCTTTCACGCTGTTATCTTGCATAGATGCAATTGAAAGCTCACGTACTAGGTCGTCGCTAATACCTGCAACACTATTGGTGTAAGTGTTGGTAAGTAGGCGCATTAGACCACGTGTTGCTGTGTTCGGGAAATTGTTGATGAAGTTAACAATTGCCTGATCAGCTTGTTGTAAAGACCATTGCATAGCGTACTCGAAGTACGGTAGTGCAAGTTTTCTATCTTCAATACGCTGCTCGTAGAAACGAATCGCAGCCATTGCACCGTATAGGTAGCTCATTACGTCACCTAGACGTGCAGATAAAAGCTCGGCTTTCTTAAGGTCACCGCCTAGTACCGCTAGCGACAAGTCAGCCAGTGGTGCTAGCTTCGCTGAGATGCTGTTTACACGCTTTTCGTACTTGCGTACTTCAGGTAGTGCAGACTCACTCTCGCGTAGGAAAGGAAGATAGCCTTTACCTAGGCTGCGGAACGCATTTTTAACACTAAAGCCAACTGTTTTACGAAGTACCTTGTTGAACTCAGCATCCGCAGAACTCTCGTTGCTGTGGATTAGGTCAACCATATCTTTCAGGTAAGGGTGACAACGCATTGCACCTTGACCGAAGATCATAAGGTTACGGGTTAGAATGTTTGCACCTTCTACCGTAATCGCAATTGGAAGTGCAGAGTAACCGCCGGCCAACGTATTTTGAGGTCCGCGCTGAATCGCTTTACCTGCTTGGATATCCATTGCCGAGTTCATCACGTCACGACCAAGTTCAGTCATGTGGTATTTGGCAATAGCCGTAACAACAGATGGCTTGACGCCTAGGCCTAAGCCTTCAGTTGTTAGTACACGCATTGCTTCGAGTAAGAATGTCTTACCTGCAATGTCAGCCATTTTCTCTTGAATACCTTCGAAGCGACCAATGGGAAGGCCAAACTGCTCACGTACGAATGAATACTCAACCGTGCCTTTAAACGCAGCCTGTGCGGTAGCTACACCCATTGCTGGAAGTGAAATACCACGACCTGCACCTAGGCAGCTAACCAGCATCTGCCAGCCACGACCGATGTTCTTCTGACCACCAATGATAAAGTCCATTGGAATGAACACGTCTTGACCACGAGTAGTACCGTTGTAGAAACGCACACCCATTGGGTCGTGGCGGTTACCTAGCTCAACACCTGGGTGAGACTTAGGTAGAAGGGCACAAGTAATGCCTAGCTCTAGCTTGTCGCCAAGAAGTTGGTCTGGATCGAATACTTTAAATGCAAGGCCAAGTACGGTTGCAATCGGAGCAAGCGTGATATAGCGCTTGTCCCAGCTTACGCGAAGACCAAGTACTTCTTCACCGTTAAACTCGCCTTTAGTCACGATTGCCGCGTCAGGGATAGCACCTGCGTCTGAACCTGCCTCTGGGCTTGTTAGTGCAAAGCACGGAATATCGCGGCCATCAGCAAGACGTGGTAACCAGTAGTCTTGTTGCTCTGACGTACCGTAATGCATTAGAAGCTCGCCCGGACCTAATGAATTAGGCACCATAACCGTTACAGCGATTGCGCCGCTTTTCGCTGCGATTGTTGCAACGATTGTCGAATTTGCATACGGGCTGAACTCAAGACCACCAAATTTCTTTGGAATGATCATAGAGAAGAAACGGTTCTTACCTAGAAAATCTAACACTTCCTGAGGAATGTGCTTGCCGTTACCTAGTTCGAAGTCATCGATCATGTTCAGTAGCTCAGCTACTGGACCATCCATGAATGCTTGTTCATCTGCGCTCAGTTTTGCCTGAGGGATATCGCGTAACGCCTGCATGTCAGGCTTACCCTGATAAATAGAAGATTCAATCCACACGTCACCCGCGTCTAGGGCTTCTTGTTCTGTGACTGAAATTGGGGGTAATACTTTTTTTAAGCTAGTTCTGATACTCATAATAACTCATCCGCTCATCTGACCAGTTGTGTTAGTAGATACTACAACAATTTCACAAAAGATCAAAAGTAATTGATTCAATTAAGATTAATAACTGTTAATGTTCTTTTATATCAATAGGATATATTTTTTTTAAAAGCTAAGAGCCTTAGAGCGTGCAGGTCTTACTAAATTATCTTGGTAATTAAATGAATGAGTCAGTTATGTTAATTCCTTTTTTAAATGTAGAATTTACTTATACAAAACGAAGGACATTGTGATGACTCACAACTCTAATCGCCCGCCATTTGCTATTAAATCTCCTGTTTTTACAGTTATTTTGGTTCTGTTGCTAACTGTTACTTCTCTCATCGGCGCAAAGAATCTATATTTCCGGGGGGATTACAAGGTTTTTTTTGAACCAGATGACCCGCAAAGAATGGCATTCGAAGAAATGCAAAATATTTTCAATAAAAGCGAAAATGTTGCTTTTATGGTTGTTCCTGATGACGGTGAGGTATTAAAGTCTTCTACACTTAATTTGGTGGTAGAACTTACTGAAGAAGCATGGCAGCTTCCGCTATCGACAAGAGTTGAATCGATATCAAATTATCAGTACACCTATGATGACGGTGGCGACCTCATCGTCGAGGATTTAATTTCTATCGAGAGCCTTGCCGATGTAGATCTTTCGAATATTGGCCAAGTTCTTTCTGATAGCCCAGAAGTTTATGGCCGATTAATTTCCAAGGACAGAGATGTTACGGTAATTGATACTACAATTCAGTTACCTGACGGAGACCAAACCAAAGAAGTTATCGAAATTGCTGCTGTAGCGAAAGAGATGAAACGGCAATTTGAAGAAAAATACCCTCAGCACAAAATTTATCTCAATGGCATGGTAGTAATGAACGACGCGTTTGCTGTCGCTGCTCAAGAAGATGCAGAGACATTGATACCATTGATGTTTCTTCTTATTTTCATTGCGATTATGTTAATTGTTAAATCGCTTTGGGCTGCAGTATTTACACTCATAATTGTTATGGTCTCAGTCGCAATTACCATTGGGGTAACTGGCTGGTTCAGCGTTTATTTAAGCACGGCAACGGTAAATGTGCCGACAATGATTACAACGCTTGCGGTTGCAGATTGCATCCATATTATCGTTGGAGTTAAGTATTTTCTTGGGCAAGGATTTGCTAATAAAGAGGCGATTCAAAAAAGTATTGAAGTAAACAAAAAGCCGATATTTATTACGAGCATAACAACAGCAATCGGTTTCATAATGCTTAACTTTTCAGCTGTGCCTGTTCTCTCTCACCTGGGAAATATGACAGCCTTTGGTGTAATGCTGGCCTGTGTCTTTTCGCTAACTCTACTACCGTCATTGCTGACGTTTCGCCCGCTGAAATCTGCGACTGCGGTAAACAACTCATTATTTACCCGTTGGGCGGCTGTAATCAATCGCCAATATCGTTTGTTACTGCCTTTGTCGCTTTTTGTTATTGTCGCTATAAGCTTATTTGCAATGAATAATGTGTTAAACGATGTAGCGGTGAAATACTTTGATGAGCGCAGTACCTTTAGGCAAGCGGTTGAAGTAAACGAAGAAAAACTTGGCGGTATGTCGAATATAGATTTCGTAATATACACGGATAAGTCATACGGTATTACTGAGCCCCAGTTTCTAAATGAAATTGAAGCATTTACGGACTGGCTGCGGGCAAGAGATGAGGTTAACCATGTGCTAACATTTACCGATACGCTGAAAAGGCTTAATCGGAACATGAATGGAGATAACGCAGAGTTCGCAGTAATTCCTTCTGACGGTGATCTCGCGTCTCAGTATTTGTTGTTGTATGAAATGTCTTTGCCGTTTGGATTGGACTTAGGTAACCAAATTGACATTGATAAGTCGGCGCTTCGCGTCATTGCTGTCACAGATAATTTGGGAAGTCGCGATATCACGGCACTAGAAAGAGATGCTAAAACCTTTTTTCACAGTCGCTCTACTGATTATCGTATCGAGGCAGCGAGCCCGCCATTGATGTTCGCTCATATTGGTGAACGCAATATGAAGAATATGGTATGGGGAAGTGTATTTGCGCTGGTACTCATTTCAATACTCATATTATTCGCATTGAAGTCGATAAAGTTAGGCGGGATAAGCCTAGTAACAAATTTATTGCCTGCGGCCATTGGGTTCGGTGTTTGGGGCATGATTTCAGGTGAAATAAATATGGCTCTGTCAGTGGTTATAAGTATGACAATGGGTATTATTGTAGATGACACTGTCCACTTCTTAACCAAGTATCAGGTGGCTAAGTCAAATAGCCTATCGGCAAAAGAAAGTGTCGTTTATGCTTTCGAGACTGTGGGGATGGCGCTTACGACAACAACAGTGGTGCTTATCATCGGATTTGCTGTGTTAGCATCTTCGAGCTTTGTTCTCAATGCCCATATGGGGCTTTTAACAATCATTATTATCTTGGCTGCGCTGCTCGTCGATTTTATTTTTTTACCTGCGTTACTGGCGTGGGTTGGAGACTCGAAGACAGTCCAAAAGGAATCTTAATATGAAGAACTTTTCGCATATTCTTTTACTCATTGTGGTTTGCTTATTTGCAAATCAAGCGTTAGCAGCAGAAATAAAAGGTGATGAAAAAGCGATTGCTATAGCTAAAGAGCGCAAAACTAGGGATATTGGCTGGGGGACAAATGAAGCTAAAGTCCTAATGGTGCTTAAAAACTCGCAAGGACGAGAGGCAAAAAGAAAGCTCAAAGTGAAGTCTTTAGAAGTTGTGGATGATGGAGATAAGGCGCTGACTATTTTTGAATCGCCTCGCGATGTGAAAGGTACCGCCTTTCTTAGCTTCTCGCACGCGTTGGAGGCTGATGAACAATGGATATTCCTCCCCGCATTGAAACGGGTAAAGCGCATTTCATCAAAAAGTAAAAGTGGCCCTTTTGTCGGGAGTGAATTTGCATTTGAAGACATGACATCCTATGAGGTGGAAAAGTTTTCTTATTCTTTTTTGGGTGAAGAAACGATAAATGGGGAAGATTGCTTTGTCCTTAAGCAAGTTCCTCAGTACGACTATTCTGGTTATTCTTATCAAAAGGTGTGGATAGATAAATCCCATTATCGAGTACAGAAAGTTGAGTATTACGATAGAAAAGAGGCGTTGCTAAAAGCACTTTTATTATCTGATTATCAGCTATATAAAAATAAATACTGGCGTCCTATGAAGAGTTTAATGCGAAATGTTCAAACTAAAAAGTCCACATCTCTCTTCACTGAAGAAATGTCATTCGACACTGCTCTAAAAGAAAGTGACTTTGATAAAAATAGTTTGAAGAGAGTTAGATGAATAAGAAAGTAGCTACGTTTACGCTTTCTCTAGGGTTATTACATTCGGTAAGTGCCATAGAGGTAACTGGTTCTGCTGGTATAGATTTGCGCTATTACCTTCAAGACGCATTGTACGTGCAGCAGGAACGCACCTACGGCTCGCTTTTTATTTCTCCCGAAATATATGGTGAGTTTAACGATGGGCAAGACGCTCTGCTTTTTAAGCCCTTCTATCGAGTTGACGAACATGATGACGAACGTTCTCATGGCGATATTAGAGAGCTGCAGTGGGCACATTACCAAGAAAATTGGGAAACAAAAGTAGGTATAGGTAAAGTGTTTTGGGGACAAACTGAATCTCTTCACCTTGTCGACATCATTAACCAAACTGACTGGGTCGAGTCAGTAGACGGAGAAGCTAAGTTGGGTCAGCCAATGGCAAATTTTTCCTATTTTTCCGGCTATGGTAATTTTTCGGTATTCGTTATGCCTTATTTCCGTGAACGCACCTTCCAAAGTTCAGAAGGACGGCTTCGCCCACCTGTAGCAATAACTGATGCTAATTACGAATCCGCAAACGAACAAAATAACGTGGACTATGCATTGCGATGGCAGTCATCAATTGGCGATTGGGAAGTTGGACTGTCGTATTTTTCAGGTACAACAAGAGAGCCTGAGTTAGTAACAAATTTCTCAGATAAGGGTGATTTATCAATTAATCCTTTTTACGCTCAAATAGACCAAGTTGGACTAGATTTACTCAAAGTAAGTGGTGCATGGCTACTTAAATTAGAAAGTATCTATCGTAAAGGGCAG
The DNA here is from genome assembly GCF_902705815.1 of Alteromonas infernus. Classification (NCBI taxonomy): domain Bacteria; kingdom Pseudomonadati; phylum Pseudomonadota; class Gammaproteobacteria; order Alteromonadales; family Alteromonadaceae; genus Alteromonas; species Alteromonas infernus. The sequence goes on along the minus strand of NZ_CACSIG010000075.1, from coordinate 159,440 downwards.
TCTGAAGACTTTGCGGCAGTTGTCGCAGGCTTTGAGTACAATCAAGAGCGGGTGTTTGGGAGCAGGTATGGTCTGGGCTATCTAGCCGAGTATCAGTACGATGAGCGAGAAGATAATTTCTTTGCCACGGGGCAAAACGACATTATGCTTGGCTTACGGGTTACAGCTAATGATATTGCTGGCACTGAAATATTAATGGGGTTTGTACAAGACTTAGATGACACGTCTACTTACTCAGCGTACCTTGAGGCGAGTAGCAGGCTATCGGCGAATTGGCGATGGAAGCTTGATGGGTATTTCTTTTCGTCTAACAACCAAGATGATCCTTTTTTCTTTTTGAGGAGAGACGATCATATTGAATTTTCATTAGAGTATTATTTTTGAGGTAAAGAAATAAATGAAGCAGTTTTTATGGATTTTAGGTGTATTAATTTGTGGGCTGCCTCAGGCATATGCTGCACCTAAAACTTATGGATTAGGTACGTTAGGCTATAACAACTTCGATGTTTCGAGTGCAAGCGACAAAAAGGTTACATACAGTTTAGCTTTCGGTAAACAGGTGCATAGGCAGTGGAACGTAGAGCTTGGCTATTTGAGTTTATTTGATTATTCAAGCAATGAAATTGAAGCCAAGGGGGATGCACTTTATCTAGCGATGTTAGGGAAGGCAAGTGGTGGTACCGGTGAGTTATTTTATAAACTCGGTATCGCTAGAGTCGATTTGGATGTCTCAACTCAATGCGTAAGTGAAGATGCTACTACTCAATGTAGCCAAGCAGATAGCATTGCCGCAGGGATAATTGGGCTTGGTTATGACTATTACGTTGGTCTCAAATCAATGGTTCGCATTGAATATGTCCATATGGCAGGTGAGGATAGTTTCTCGACTAATATGGTCAACATCGGTTTTAGGTATAACTTTAATTGATTCTCTCTATCTGTGAATCCAAAACCTACTATTCCATGTAAAAAGGTAAATTCATAACAACGGATTTACAATGAAAAACGAATTAGACAGCAAGTTCCTACTTCAGGTTTTCGACAAGATTCGCCAGCATGGCGCGAAAGAAAACGAGCAGTATAAACTTAATGGAATTACCGCGTTTACTGACCATGACGGCTATACGCTATTTATTGAAGACGTAAATGTGAAACTGCAGTTTGGCTTTCATAATCAATATCACTTTGATTATGACTCGAAAGATAAATATGAGGCTTTCGAGAAAAAGTTAAAAGAGATAGATAAAGAATATTAAACGCCACAATGACAGTGTTTGACTGACGAGAGTGGGGAGCGTCAATGCCACTTGCGTTAATACACCGCTTTTAGTTTGCGCCTGAGTTTATCGCAAGCGTATTGGCGCTTGTCTGGCGTTATTAGCCCCCGAAAAAAGCTTCTGCTACAATGCCGCCCAATTCAGTTCAAAGGATATAGACATTGGCAGCGGCAATCAAAGCTCCTAAGTTTAAACTGTCATTTCTGGGCCCTAAGTTTTGGCCCGTATGGCTAGGTGTATTCATACTTTATATGATTACATGGTTACCTCTACCTGTGATCCGCGCTATTGGTGGAGGCACAGGAAAGCTTATTGCGCTTATTGTGCCTAAACGAGCAAAAGTCGCGAAGCGAAATCTTGCCCTTTGGAATCCGTCGCTTAACGAAAGCGATATAGACGCTTTGTATAAAGAAAACATACGCCGTACCGGTATGGCATTATTTGAAACTGCCATGGGCTGGTGGTGGCCTAGCTGGCGAGTAAAGCGTGCCATTGAGATTGAAGGCACCGAGCACGTGGAAGCGGCATTGGCTGGTGGGAAGGGGGTTTTCGGTATGGCGCTGCATAATATGAATTTGGAGTTCGCCTGCAGAGGCATTGGTTTTTATCATCCAAGTATCGCTTTTTACAGGAAGCACAATAACCCGTTGGTTGATTACCTTCAGTATCACGGTCGTAACCGTTCTAACAAATACATGATAGATAAGCGCAACGCCAAGGCGCTGCTTGCTGCGTTAGATGATAAAGAGCTGTGTTTGTATTTACCCGACCAGGATTACGGCCCTAAACAAAGCATATTTGTACCTTTTGGCGGTGTAAAAGACACCGCCACAACAACGGCAACGTTAATGTTCATTAGGCGTAGCCATTCAGAGCCAATGATTATTACCTCACAGTACACAAAACGCGGGTACAAAATAAAAATCTATCCACCGCTCTCTGAGCTAGGTGAAATGGGAGATACTGAAGCATTAACGCTGCTCAATAAGCATGTTGATGCCGCAGTGAAAGAGCAACCTGAGAGCTACTTATGGATGCACAAGCGTTTTAAAACTAGGCCAGCAGATAATCCTGAGTCCCTTTATAAATAATGGTTGTACGTACAAAGGCTGAAAGACAGCACTATGCAATTGCCGCAAAATTAGATAAATAGAATAATGGGCTTATCGGGTATAGGTAGACTAGAATAACAAGAACAACATAAAGACGTGGTTATCACTTTTTTTTACTGTGTTTCTGTTTTTGATGCGGCATTTTGGTAGGTTATGGGACAGACAAGTTATTCAAGTTCGTCATTTTGGGCGAAACAAATTGGTATTGCGGTTGTGCTTGTCATTGCTGCTGGTGTGCTTATTTACATGATACAAAACCAAGAGCAAGCCCCTGCTCCTGAATCGCAAAAAGAGGAAAAGTCGGTATCTAAAGGGCTCAGCGAGTTCTATCGCGACTTTAGAATGTCGGCCACCGATCCTCAAGAAGACGAGCAAGGTGATTTTGTCATTGATGTTGCAGGCGTCGACCCAAATTTAGATAGCAAATTGGCGAACATGTCGAGCCAAACACGCCCTGTTGAAAAAAACTGGACGGGTGAACATAAATACCGCACGTTCAAAGAGGGCAATACACTTCGCGAGGCAATCTCACAGTATGCCCAGGCAGAAGGGATGCAGGTGATATGGAATTTAGAGCAAGACTTTGTTATCAAGCATCAGTTTCAACTAGATAATACGGTGTCAGGGTCGCTAGCGAAAATTGCCAGCGCCATTGATAGCAGCTTTGAAGGCGAAGTAAAAGCTTACTTATGTGCGGGGCAACGCTCACTTGTTGTCACCGCAGAAGAAACCGAGTTCCTCTCTACTAAGTGTCGTTTGGTTACTGGCTAAGGCTTTATTACACTAGCCGGTTTGATTTTGGTACTGAATTCACACCGCTATCGCTTAAGGCGATAGCGGCTTGTTTTCCTTCATTATTGTTCCCTTACACTCTTGCTTCCTTCCTCGCCCCAAAACCGGCTTTCATACGACTAATAGCTTTATTCGCTGCATGTGCCAAAGAGAGTGTCCCAATGCTGTCTAACCTGCTCACGTATAGCGTCTAACTCTTCGCTTTGGTCGGCGTATTTAGTGTCTGCAAGGGTTAAATGATGATATTGCTCTCGCAGTTTTAAATACGCGTTTTGCAGCTTACTCGCCGTAGATGGGTCGATAATACGGGCTTTAACCGCAGTATCAAAAATGCGAAGGTTGTCCGGGTAGGTCGTCATGCTATCTGCCGACTGCGCGTTGGCCAACACTAAATACTGCGCCATAAATTCAATGTCGGTAATACCGCCTACACATTGCTTTAAGTCGACTTTGTCATTGTTTTTAGAAAGCAGGTGTTCGCGCATTTTTAAGCGCATTTTGCATACGTCTGTCGCCAGTGATTTTGAGTCTCTTACTTGGCTCAATATTGTATGTCGAACTCGAGTAAAATCTTTTAGCAACCCGACGTCGCCGCATATTGCTCTTGCTCTAACTAGTGCCTGGTGCTCCCACGTCCACGCTTCTTCGGTTTGGTACTTCTCAAAGCCCTCTATATGGCAACAAAGCAAACCGGCGTTGCCGGAGGGGCGCAGGCGCAAATCGGTTTCATAAAGTTGGCCAAACAGGGTTTTCGTGTTGAGTAAATGCATGATGCGCTGCGCTAATTTGATATAAAACTGCTGCGCTTCAAGTGACTTATTACCGTCGGTGCTAATACCCCGAGGGGCGTTGTGTAAAAAGACCAGATCTAAGTCCGAGCCATACCCGAGTTCATAACCACCAAGCTTGCCATACCCTATGACCGCAAATCCTTTGTCGTTACCTTCAAGGTGTGACGGCACACCGTAGCGTTGGCGCATTTGCATCCACGCCGCATTTACTACGTGTTCAAGTATCACTTCAGCCAGAACGGTAAGCTTATCGCTAACATTATTTACCGGGAGCGACTCGCTTATATCACTGGCTGCAATACGCAGTTGCTGGCAGAGCTTGAACTGGCGCAGCCCGTCCATAAGCATTTCAACGTCATCTTGCTCTATGCGCAGCATGGTTTCGCGCAGTTCAAGCTGGTATTCCTTTTTGCTGGTATGAATATCGGTATTTTGTTGACCTAAATACAAAGGCGTCAACAATTCATCAAGCAGCAATGGGAAGCGTTTGATTTCTTGCGCAATCCAGTCACTTCGCTCGCAAAGCTTAACCAGCTGCTTAAGTACATCTGGGTTTTCGAGTAAAAGGTCGAGGTAAGTGGTACGCCCAGTGATGGCTTCAATCACGCCCAGTAAACGCTTTAAGACCTGCGAGATGTGATTGGGATGCTGATTTACCAGCACGTACAAAATCTCGGGAAGCAGTTTGTTTAACGTATCTTCTCCTTTTTGACCGATTCGATAGTTACGCTGTTTGTCTTTAAACGCGACAAGAATTGGATAAACGCCTGTAATGTCCTTGCTAGATAAATGCTCGCTAAAGGTCTCTGCAAATTCTTCCTCTTGCAAAGAAAGCCGCCAAGCATCTTGGCATGCAATAAAAAGCTGATCTTCGTCGGAATGGCTGTCTTGTGATTCCTCCACAAGTTCATTGAAGTGATCGTGAATGCGCGCCATGGTTGCATCTAGCTGGTTTAAAAAAGTGCTATAGGAATCAAAACCCATTACCTCAATCAAGGCGGCCTGCTGCCATGCGCTATCTGGCAAGGTTTGAGTTTGCCGGTCTTGGCACTGCTGAAGGGTGTGCTCTACTTTTCTAAGGAAAAGGTAGTCGTGTTTCAGCTGTTCTGTTACATCCTTTTCCACAATATCTAGCTCAGTCAGCGCGTCTAACGTGCGCAGTAAAGACTTACTTTGTAGAGCTGGCTCTCTACCGCCATGAATCAGTTGGAAACTTTGGGCAAAAAACTCCACTTCACGAATACCGCCAGCACCCAGCTTGATATTATTGTTAAGACGGCGTCGGCGAATCTCGGTCGCTATCAACTTTTTCATATTGCGAAGGGCATCAAGGGTGGTGAAGTCGAGGTAACGCCTGAAGGTGAAGGGGTGTAAAATACTATTTAGCCATTTTACATCTTCAGAGTTGTCGTCGTTGATCACCCGGGCCTTTACCATAGCAAAGCGTTCCCAGTGGCGCCCTTGGTCCTGGTAGTAGTCTTCAAGTGCAGCGAAATGCATTACCAGTGGGCCTGAATCTCCAAACGGGCGAAGGCGCATATCAACCCGGTAAACCTGTCCATCGTTAGTAATTTTGTTCAGCGCTTGAATAAGCTTTTGCGCTAGTTTAGTGAAAAACTGTTGGTGCTCTATGCTCTTTCGACCGCCTTGGGTTTCACCGTTTTTCAGGGTAGCTAAAAATTAAGTCGATGTCTGACGAGAAATTCAGTTCCTTTCCGCCTAGTTTGCCCATGCCTAAAATATACATGTGCATATCTTCGCCGTTGTTTTGTGGCGTGCCATAGCGAATGGCCAAATGTTGATAAATCCAGTAGTATGCGCCCGTAAGTAACACATCTGCCAACGCTGAAACCCGTTCTAATGATGTGCCGATATCCTGTTTGTTTAACACATCAAGAAAGGTAACGCGGGCCATTTCTTGATTTCTGTATTCACGTAATGCTTTTAAAAGGTCATCTTCAGTTTTTACGGTTTCAAGCGTTATATCGAGCGCAGAGCGATACATCGCCACCCAGGGAGAGGGCGCTTCGCTGTCGACATTTTTTTGCAACTGAGCATCGCTATTTTGATCGGTTGTTTGCTCAACTGTTTGCTCAACAGTACGGGAAACAAACGAAGGCTTTTGTATAATTGTTTCAGCTAGGAAAGAAGAACGGGCAAACGCGGTTAACAGCTCGTCATGATGTTGCTTTGCTATGGCTTTGTCGTCGTCGGTAAGTGCAGGTGCTGTTAAGAACTGCTGCCAGTACTTTTCTGCTTGTTCTACGTTTGTCATGCTATTTTCGTTGTCTGTTGGCATAATACTCGCGTCTTTTGATGATACTCTCGTTTTTAAGATAAACCCGCGTTGAATTGGTTTATATACCCATTTTAAAACGCAAGAGTTCAAGGTTTGATAGCGTTGAGGTTTTTCAACCACAAGCGCAATGTTATCAGGCCCTTATTAAAATAAATCTGAACAAGTTCGTTGTCATCTTTGTACAAGTTTGTAATAGATGGAAGCTGTTTATTTGAATGCCGCTGTTTTTGCAGCATTAACGCAATACAAATAATCAGCATGGAGCTTTGTGTGTTCAAGGAGCAAAGATAACGTGGAAGCCTTAGTAAAACTAGTACCGCTAACCCGAGAGCTATTGATCTACCTTGCCATGGATGTGGCAATAGCGCTACTGCTGCTAATGATTATGAAGTGGCTTACTGGTGCATTTAGGCAGTTTTCAGTAACAGAAGAGTTGGGTGTTAAGGACAACTTTGCCTTTGGTATTAGTGTTGCAGGAGGCATGCTTTCACTGTGCATTGTACTAAGTTCGGTAGTGGGGCGGCATATTGGGCAAGGCTATAAAGAAGCCGCTATCGGCATGGTGACATTCGGGGTCGTGGGAATTTTGCTGGTGAAATTTGGCCGTTTCGCCCACGATAAACTTGTATTAAACAAAGTTGATACTCACGCAATGATAGCTGAACGCAGCGTAAGCGTTGCGCTTGTCGATGCTGCCAGTTTAGTCGCCAGTGCCATTGTTTTACGTAACATCATGGTATGGGTAGACGGTAGCGATATGAATGCACTTATTGCGATTGTTACCGGTTTTACCGTGGTGCTTACCATGCTGCTTGTGATGACCCGTATTTTAGAATTCAGATATGCAAGAGATAACCAAAATGACTCTTTCCAAGGGGCGCTTGAAAAAGGGCAGTTAGCGCTTGCTATCGAACATACGGGCAACTTGCTTGGTACCGCAATGATCGTGTCGGCGGCTAAAAATCTACTCGTTTATAACCCATCTGGGTATGTGAGCAATGTAACTGGTTGGCTGATTGTTAGCGTTGGACTCGCAATCGCACTTCATATACTGGTGTTAGCCAGCAAAAAAATTATTTTGTTTGGTATGAACTTCCGCCAAGAAGTTGATCAGCAGCACAATGTAGGGGTGGCAGCTCTAGGGTTTACGCTTAGCATTGGTAATGCCATGATCATAAATGGCGTATTGGGCGGGTAGAGGCTCACACGTCAAATTGCGATTTTATACACGGCAATTCATTGAGCTGGCCTTTATTGATAATGTTGTCTTTTTGAAGGCGGCTCATTTTCTTCACAGCGTATTCAAGTTTTGACGCTTCAGACTTGTTTGCGACCTCAAATACCGCCCTAAACACCAAGGGCGATTTACCTTTAAGCGCTTTCGCACCGCCTTTTAATTCACCTCTGTGCTGCGCTATACGGCGTTTTGGTTCTGTAGTTATTCCTGTATAAAGTTGCCCAAGTTTGTTCTCTATTAAATAGAGGTACCATTGGGTATTTATGCTTCCTTGGTGTGTACTGCCTGCGTTGGCTGTTATACTCTGTGCCAATGTTTTCAATATCTAAAAAGTTATTCTCAGCATGATATTACCAGATTTTACTAAAGCGAAGGTGCTTATTGTTGGCGACCTGATGTTAGACCGTTATTGGAGCGGTGGCGCTGGGCGAATCTCACCAGAAGCGCCAGTACCTGTGGTAAACGTTAGTGGTTCTGAAGATAGGGCTGGAGGAGCGGCGAACGTTGCGGTGAATGCAGCAACATTGGGCGCAAACGTAACCTTGCTGGGGATGTGTGGCGATGACGAGAATGCAAAAATTCTCAAAGAGCGTTTGCAAACTCACGATATTGATTGTCAGTTTTTTACAGTAGATGGCTTCGATACCATCACCAAACTTCGTGTCATGAGCAGGAATCAGCAGCTACTGCGTTTAGATTTTGAAAAAAGCTTTGCTCACACTGATAAATCAGAACTGGAGCACGCATACGAGTTAGCTTTAGATGATGCGGATGTCGTTATTCTAAGTGACTATGCAAAAGGTTGTTTGAGCAACCCTGAAGTACTCATTGAAAAAGCGCGAAGCAAAAATAAGCGCGTGGTGGTAGACCCCAAAGGCAGCGACTTTGGTAAGTACGCAGGCGCCACATTAGTTACTCCTAATTTGGATGAACTTCGCGGTATTGTGGGTGAAATCGACAGCGAGCAGGTATTAGTAGAAAAAGCACTGTCGTTAAAAGAAACGTTAGATTTAAGCGCGCTGTTGGTTACTCGTTCAGAAGATGGCATGACCTTATTTGACGGCGATAACACCGAGTTTCACCTGCCAGCAAAGGCGAAAGAGGTTTACGATGTTACAGGCGCTGGCGATACAGTGGTATCGACATTGGCAGTGGCAATTGCATGTAACTTGCCCCTTCAGGCGGCTTGCGTGCTTGCTAACTTAGCGGCAAGTGTAGTGGTTGGAAAGCTGGGCACATCTGCCGTCACTAATACTGAACTGGCTTTGGCGTTAGGTGAGCGGTCTGTGCATCTTGATGGCGGTGTAATGACAGAAGACCAGCTAGAAATTGCCCTTAAGGCAGCGAAAGCGCGAGGTGAGCGTGTGGTGATGACCAACGGGTGTTTTGATATTTTGCACTCTGGACACGTTGCCTATCTAGAAGAAGCGGCGCAACTTGGTGACCGACTAATTGTTGCGGTAAATACCGATGAGTCGGTAACGAAGTTAAAAGGTCCGGGGCGACCGGTAAATAATGTAAACCGCCGCATGGCAGTGCTTGCAGGTTTAAGCGCCGTAGACTGGGTGGTTCCGTTTGAGGAAGATACCCCCCAGCGTGTTATAGCTCGTTTACTGCCAGACGTGTTAGTGAAAGGCGGCGATTATACAATTGAAGAGATAGCGGGAGGCACTGAAGTCATGGAAAATGGTGGCCAAGTCAAAGTACTCACGTTTGAAGACGGCGTGTCTACAACAGGTATTATTGAGCGAATTACTCAAAATAAACTGCGCTAGCGCTTCGTTTAATCATTAGCGGAGATAATACTTCGAGAACGGCGCGTTGTTGGTTACCATGTGTGTATTCAACACAGGTCGAAAACAGCGCGCTGTTACAAACCAATATTACGTTTGTTTTTTTGAACGCACATTCTTTAATGGAATAACGGTAAATTGCATGTACGAAAGTTATTATGGACTAAACTCGAAACCGTTTCAGTTAACCCCAGACCCTGAATTTTTCTTTGCCAGTAAATGGCACAAGCGCGCCATGTCCTACTTGCAGTATGGCCTTTCTCAGGCAGAGGGATTTATTGTTATTACTGGTGGAATTGGCACGGGAAAAACCACCGTAGCCAACAGTTTACTTGAAGAAATTGAAGACGACATTGCTGCTGCGCAAATCGTAACGCCAAAGCTCTCGCCCGATGAGCTGGTGAAAATGGTGGCGTCTAAATTTGATATTCCTACGGAAGGGCGTTCTAAAGCCGATATTTTAAAAGCGCTTGAGCTATTTTTATACGACCTCAACAAAGCAGGACGCCGCGCTTTACTGCTTGTCGATGAGGCACAAAACCTTCCCCTAGAAACAATTGAAGAGCTTAGAATGTTGAGCAACTTTCAGCTTAACGGTAAGCCGCTTATTCAAAGTTTCTTGCTAGGGCAGGAAGAGCTTCAGCCTATATTACGTGCGCCAAATATGGAACAGTTTAGGCAGCGTATCGTGGCGTCTTGTCATTTGGCACCGCTTTCATTAGAAGAGTGTAAAGAATATATCGAGTACCGCTTACATCATGCAGGGTGGAATGGAACTGCCCTATTTAGCGATGAAGCGTTGGAGCGCATTCATATGTTTTCTCGTGGCATACCTCGTAAAATTAATACCCTTATGGATAGGGTGATGCTTTATGGTTTTCTTGAAGAGCTTGAGAGCTTCGATGCCGATGCGGTAAACGAAGTTATCGAAGAAGTGAAAGCCGAAATGTTCGAGCCTGATAAAACCGGCGCAGAAGTTACCGAGCATATGGGCTTTGCCGATCATCCTGAAAGCCAAACTATCATGACGCCGAAAGGGAATGTTATTCGCGATACCAAATACTACTTGGATATGCTAGCTGAGCTCGTAGACGCGCTAGACGACGCTATTTCACAGAAAGTGAAAATGACGCAGTACGTTGATAAACTTATGAAGAAAAAGTTTAAAACGTATGTACGGCTTAAGGGTGATGATAAGAAAGATCAGTAACTTTTTAGCAAGTTGGCCAAGTTTAGTTGCTAAAAGTGTTTTGTTGAATGTTTGGGTTTCTATCATTAGGCGAGTAGTAAAGCATTATCAAAAAACGTCTTTCTTGATAATCCTCAAACTGACTCAATGAATCTAAGTTGCGGTACTGGCTTTGAATGCCTATCGTTATATCTCTTTTTATTCTGAAGCTCATTCCGACTGTTCCAACATAACTTTCGGAGTCGCTCCTCGATAGACTATCAAATTCTGTTTTTATATAAGAAACATTGGCGTTGAGTGAAGTTTTCACCCCAAGGCGAGCAATCAGTGACGTTGAAAAAGAGTGTTGTAATGAGTCTGGGGTGTCGTCAAAATACAATGATTGGAGACGTCGACCCTGTAGGGAAACAGTCAAACGATTAAACTGATAGCCAGTGTTTACGACCCAACTTTTTCTTACCCGTTCACTGTCATTAATATTGTCTTGAAATGTCGATAGGTCAGTATATTGCTCGCCAGGCTGTAACTCATAGCTCAGCGTATCTGGAACAAAACAATCATCTAAAGTTAAATAAGTTTCTGGACATACAAATACACCATCAACGGCGGAGTCAAAAATTGATGAGTTTGCAGTTACTTCTTCAGAATATGTAGCTGTCGCTCTTAGCTTTCTATTAGCATAATTGAAAGAAAATGATTCAGTGTCTCCATAAAACGCTTGATTTTTACTTCCTGAGAGACTTGTCCTTGGGCTGAGTTGGACTCTGAAGTCAATCGCGTAAAAACTACTATCATCACTATTTGACAACGTACTTTGTTCTCCTACGCTGTTGTATGCGATCCTTAGTAAGTTGTTTTGATTTTGATACATAATGCCCGCGTTGTAGGTTCTGTACGTATCTATACCATCTACTCCATTTAATTCCTGTTTAGACTCGTTAATTCCCGCAACTAAAAAAAAGCGATCAGTAATGGCAAAATTGGTATCTGCATATGAGTTGCGCCTCTTTGTATCAAAACTACTATTTCGCTGAGTTTCTCTGTAATTTGCTCCTAAGTTCCATCGAAGGAATGAAAACCTACTGCCACTAGCTAAGTTGAAATTCGAACGGTAGCTTTTAGTGTCAAAAGCAGTTTCACGTGTACTGCTTCTCTCACTTTCAAATAATGACGCGGATAAATTTGATGATAACGTAACCCAAGAGTTACCAAAGTTAGTGATTCGGAGGCCCCCAGTGTTATTTCTAGTTTTCGCTAAGTTACTTGGATTGGTGACCAAGTCGTCTATTAGCAAATTGCTAGAATTTATAGAGTTATATTGCTGAGAACCATTAGCGTATAAAAAAACTGCTCTGGTTATGTAGTTCGTATTGAACGTTGTAGCTACTAGTTAAATAACTTTCAAATGAATCACCAGAAGCATCTCTATAGATATTCCTGTTGTTCACTGTCGCAGAAGCAGAAAGGTTACTGCTTTGATAAGTTAACAATGCTTTCGGAGCTAGTTCACCTGCAAAAAAGCTTTCTCGGCTTTCAGCTACCCTTTCGACGTAATTTAATGTAGCTGATACCGACGGAGTGAATTCAAAATCGGCAGCATTTATATTCATTGAAGCTACCAAAGTTATTACGCTAAGCTGAACTAAAGAAGTGCCAAATCCTTTTCTTTCCATTTTATTAGCTTCCATTACTTCCATAGTAGTAGCCGTAGTATCCAGGACCGTTGTCTTGCCTTAAAGACTTATTAACAACAAAACCAATTGCCATCTCGGGGTTTAAATGAGCTACAGAGCTTTTTATATCATGGATTTTACTGCGACCTTCCTCACAAACAACAATAGCCTGACCTGCTAGGTTTGCGAGAACAGAAGTTTCGTTTATTCCTAACAGTGGCGGTGTATCTATAATGACGATACGGTCTTTGTAACGTGTCGAAAACTCATCAACAGTTGTCCGCATAACTTCGCTAGCGAGAAGTTCATTTGATAAATGGTGAGATTTACCAGCGGCGATAAGCTTTAGTTTAGGAATGTTTGTAGAGAGCATTACATCTGAAATGCTTCGCTTTTCCCCTAAAAGGTACTCAATCAGCCCCTCTCTGTTACGAGAGCCTAAAGTTTTCATAACGTTAGGCCTTAACACGTCAGCATCAACAAGTAATACTGTTTTATCTTGTTCCGATGCTATACTTAGGGCCAAATTTACAGCAGTAAATGTTTTGCCTTCACCTGGCTTAGAGCTGGTCACCATTACAACATTACTACGATCAAGTGTTTTTGATAGTGGCCCGAACGCATTTGAGAGGATTTTGCGTTTTATAGCGCGGTATTCTTCATTAATAATTCTTCGCTCAGCACTATTATCCACCATTCCCTTCGCACTCAGTGATTTTAGGTCTAGTTGGATTTCATCATTTACATTGACGGTGTTCACATCAGAGGAGTCTTTTTTATTTTCTGATTCCTCATCTAAAACTTTAGGTTGAGCGAGAGTCTCGGCCGGCTGAGCCTTTTGGCCTATGACTTCGTCTACAGGATCGTCTGAATTATTCTCAATAGCGTTTGCTTTTTTATTTTTCGCCAATGCTTTTTCAATAGTACTCATCACATAAAACGCTCATATAGGTTTATATTCATCATTGACAATAGAACTAGGGCGCCATATATCGCAAGTAATATTGAAGATAAAGCGAGAAATATCAACAAGTGTTTTCTTTGTTTTTTGCGAACACTCGCAATTTCGAGGTCGGCAACAGTTCCATAGATTGGAAGTGATACAAGTGCAGACAACTGTTCGGCTCTCATCAAAACCGGAGAAAACTGCGAAACAATAAATGCGAGGCCTAACCCACCTGCAAAACCAACAACTAGAGTAGCGGTATAAAGCAAAATCCTATTTGGACCCGAAGGTTGTCTTGGTAGAACTGGCGGAGAAATAACGCGAAATTTTAGATCATCATCTGATATGTCAGCCTTTTTCCCTAACTCGGCAGAATCTTGACGTTGTAATAACTGCTCATACTTGCTTTTAATTATGCCATAGTCTCTATTTAATGCCTTTTGCTCTAGTTCTAACTGGGGTACAAAGTCAATTTTTGCCTGTAGTTCGGCGATTTGAGATTCATAATCGTTTTCGCGTACCTTTAGCAGTGCGAGCTGACTCTCTAATTGCCCAATATCTATTGATAATGGGTTGTCGGCACTCATTGAAGATGCATTTTCGATACTGGCAATATAACTATCTACTTCTTTTTTTCTCAGCGCTATTAATCTGTCTAGTAAATTATGAGTCTCGATAACATCAGGATGCTCGTCAGTAAAACGAAGTTTTAATTCATCTAGCTTGTTTTCTAATGCGCCTATTCTTGAGTCGTAACGAGTTGGAATCAGCGCACCGTCATTAGATCCTGCGCTTTGCATTAGTTTTACATTTTTTCTTAAAGAAGTGATTTGTTCTTTGATCTCAACCATTGTGCGTCTAGTGGTTGCTAGATTACTTTCGGCAGTTTTGAGTCTAGAGTAATAAGAACCTGTTTCAGGTAATATGTCAGAGTACTTTCGTTTAAAATCTGCTACACGCATCTCTGCCTCAGTAAGCCTTTGCTCGTACTCATCGATTTGCTGTTGTAGGAATTGATATGCAGAATCTGACTGCACTCGATTTTTACCTAGACTACCTTCAATCAACAGGTTAAGCGTTTCTTGTACAACATTGCGCGCAATATTGGGGTCTTGATTTTTATAAGAAATATTATAAATATTGCTCCTACCGCCAGAACTAATTCTGATATCGCTTTCTAGCTGTTTAATCAATTGGTCAAAAGCACCAGGACCGATTGCTTTTAAATCCAGATCTGTCTCTCTTGCGATACGCTCGAGGTTTTCTCTACTTTTGAGTGTTTTCGCTATTAAACTTACTTCCTGAGCTTGGTTAGGATTTATTACCAAACCCCTTAGCAATGGGGCCAACATTGAACGGGTATCAACATGTACACGTGCAGAGCTAGAGTACGTATCGGGTAATGAAAGTGCGTACAAGAAGCCTAAAGGGCAAACAAGCCAACTAACGAAAAGTATATACCTTTTTTTGATCCATATGCCTTTAAGATAGTCGAGTATCTGGGCAAATAACTGCTGTAAGTCGAACATCTACTTCCCTTTGTTCTAGAACCAAGCTTCAGGTACTATTAGTATATCTCCAGGGAGCATATCAACGTTTTTACTAATATCTCCATCGCGGATTAAATCATCTATAAACACTCGGTACACTTTTTGTTCCCCGTTTTCTATCCGTATTAGTTGGGTGTTGTTTCCGTCTGCGAACTCTGTTATTCCACCTACAGATATCATCAAGTCTAAAAGTGTCATATTTTCTTTATAATTTACTGCTCTTGGGTTGGTAGCTTCGCCTATCACTCGTACTTGCTCACTAAAAGGCCCGACATAACCTCCGATTGTCACCGATACACGAGGATTATTGATGTACACACTAAGTTGCTCTTCTAATTCTCTGGCAAGCTGAGTTGGCGTTCTGCCTGTGACTTCAATATCTTCAATCAATCGAGTAGTAATCATACCGTCAGGCCTGACACTGAACGAGCCTGATAATTCAGGATTACGCCAAACAAAGATGTTTACAGAGTCGCCAGGACCTATAAGATACTTGTAATCGTTTATATCAGTTGTGTAGGATGGGTGTAACGTTGCCTCAGGAAGAGCGTTATTTGATGAGCAGCTCCACAAACAAAGTAATATGGAAATTACGCAAGTGAATTTAAAACTTAACATCTGTACCTTCATTTCGAGCGATCCTTGTTAAATCCTTTTTGGAAGCGAAAGTTTACTCATATTTAGTAGAATCATTGTTAACTGAATTAAAAAATTAGGCAAGCCTTAAAGGCTCTAAGTTTGGGAATATTCTTTGAAAAAGATACAAAAGTAGATCCGAGACCTATTCATTGTTTTCGTATATTGATTTAATATATCGATTATTAAGCCGCGTATGTATAAGTAACGCCAGGGACTGAACTTAATGGCAGCAAACAATAAAAAGCAAAATAAGCGTTCTAATTTGCTTGTAATTTGTGATTTTACACTAGTAAGTTACATCACCTATTTAATGTATGTGATGCTTGATAATTATTACTTCAATGGTTCAGTTGATACTCTCAAGGTCTTAACAACTACATTTTTATTCACCTTCTTCATTGTTATATCTTCTCTTTCCGTAGGGCTTTATGAAAGTAAATTAAGAGAGACCTTTAGAGGAATAATTAGACGAATTTTCGTTAGTGTCGGTATTTCTTACTTCTGTATTGAGATAGTGAGTTCAACCATTGGAACTTCGTTAAAAATTCATCCTTACTTTCTTCCAGCGTCAGCAGCTGTTTCGATAATAACTTTGGTAGTTTTTCGTTACTTCACAACACGTTTGGGATTACTCGGGCTGGGTAAAACTCGAACGTTGATAATTGGTGCGGGCGAAAGGGCATCGATTATCGAGAAACGAATGAGAAGGGATGTTGATAGAATAGGCTTTGATTTAGTAGGGTTTGTTCCGGTGCCGGGTGATAATCGTGAAGATGGTATCAAATCGGAAAAAATTATCCATGTTCGTCTAGAGCGGAATCTACGCCAATTTATTTATGATAATGATATAGAAGAAGTGGTCATTGCTTGTGACCAAAGACGAGGTACATTGCCTTTAGAAGAGTTGTTTGAATGTAAGTTGCGAGGCATTGAAGTAACGGAGTTACTGGACTTTATGGAACGAGAAACTGGCCAAATTGTAGTTAATCTTATGTATCCATCCTGGGTCATTTATTCAAATGGCTTTTCAACGCAAAATTACTTAAGAGATTCCCTCGATTATGGAATCAATGCCTTTCTTGCTCTTATCGTATTGCTAATCACTTGGCCATTTATGCTACTTACTGCCGTTTTTATCTATATTGATGACGGTTTCAGAACAGGCACATCGGTCTTGTACAAACAAGAGCGAGTCGGACTTAATGGCAAGTTGTTCCGAATTATGAAGTTTAGAAGTATGCGCCCTGATGCTGAAAAAGACGGAGCAAAATGGGCTTCAAAAGACGATGACAGAGTAACACGCATCGGACACTTTATTAGAAAATACCGGATAGATGAGTTACCTCAATTATTCAATGTTTTTAAAGGTGAAATGGCCTTCATTGGCCCAAGACCCGAGCGACCTGAGTTTGTTGAGCAACTAGTGCGTGAAATACCTTATTATAATCAACGCCATAACGTAAAGCCTGGGTTGGCAGGTTGGGCGCAACTTAACTATCCATACGGGGCTTCTGTTACAGACTCTATGGAAAAGCTTAAATTTGATTTGTATTATGTTAAGCACCAAAGTCTTTTACTCGACTTATTAATCTTAATCAGGACAACTGAAGTTGTTCTATTTGGGCGTGGAAGATAGTTCTTTACTGGCGGGAATAACTTTTGAAAAATGCAATGACAGTAGATGTTGAAGACTATTTTCAAGTTTCGGCATTCGAAAAATCAATTTCGCCAAATGATTGGTCGAAACTTCCACTGAGAGTGGGGGATAATACAAACAGATTGATAGATCTTTTTGCTGAGTACGATATAAAAGCAACGTTTTTTTGCTTAGGGTGGGTTGCTGAAAAGTGCCCCAGCGTTATTCAAAGACTTGTTTCTGAAGGCCATGAAGTAGCGAGCCATGGATATGATCATACTCGGCTTGGCTTTTTAGATAAAGAGGGTTTTGTTGAAGACATTGGCAAAAGTAAAAAAATTCTTGAAGACACAACCGGTGTTGAAGTTTTAGGTTACCGGGCTCCAAGCTTTTCAATCAATGAGAACACCCAGTGGGTTTATGAAGTCCTATCTGAATTAGGTTTTTCATATTCTTCAAGTACCTACCCGATAGAACATGACCTCTATGGCGTCCCGGATTGGCCCCGCTTCATGCATACCCGCCCAGAGGGTATTGTAGAAATACCAATACCAACCTTAAGAAACAAAGATACAAATAAAGGTATCGGAGGAGGCGGATATTTTAGGCTTTTTCCTTATTGGTTATCAAAGCGTAGGATTGAACAATTTTTGAGGTCTGAATCTGAGCCATATAACTTTTATTTCCACCCGTGGGAGATTGACTTCGAGCAACCTCGCATAAAGAAAATACCTATGAAGTCTCGTTTTCGTCACTACGTGAACCTTAGTCATATGGAAAGGAAGCTCCGCTTTTTATTGAACGATTTTCAATGGGGAACAATGGCAGATGTTTATAAACTGAAGGAACAGACGCGATGTCAGAGAGAGTTTGTAAGCTAGCGACAGAAAAAAGCGAGTTTGAACTGTGGGATGCGTACGTTGATAGTCACGACGAAGGTAGTTTTTTTCATCTTAGTGGCTGGCGAGAAGTAATTTCTAAGATTTATAAACACACACCTCATTATTTATTTTTAGAAAAAAATGACACTATCTGTGGCGTGTTACCTCTATTTGAACAGAAAAGCAGACTGTTTGGTCATGTTTTAATATCGACGCCATTTTGTGTTTATGGTGGAGCTATAGCTGATGATGACATCGGGTTGTTGCAATTGGAGAATGCAGCTGCTGAGCTAGGACATAAACTCAATGTTGATTACGTCGAGTTCAGGTATACCAAGCCTCGTGATAATAACCCGAATATAACTCTTAACTGTAACCACTCTACTTATCTGATGCCAATTTCGGGTGACGACCAAGCGATATTACAATCAATAAAGAAAAAGCAGCGTGCAAACATACGACAATCATTAAAAAATGGCTTAACCGCGGAAGAAACGACTGACATTAGCGATGTACATCGAATTTATTCTGAAAGTGTTAGAAATCTCGGTACACCAGTTTTTCCAAAGCGTTATTTTTCAAAACTTAAAGAAGTATTCGGCGATAAAGTAGAGCTTTTGAGTATAAAAAATGGAAACCAGCCTGTATCAGCAGTCTTATCCTTTTACTATAAAAACTCAGTATTGCCATATTACGGAGGCGGTACCCCAGAAGCTAGGCATTGCAGAGGTAATGACTTCATGTATTACACCTTAATGTGCCGGGCTAAGGCTAATCATGACTGTGAAATATTTGATTTTGGGCGAAGTAAAAACAATTCGGGGTCGGGAAATTACAAGAAAACTTGGGGGATAGAGCCAAAGTCACTCTATTACTATTGTCATTTAGTTAAAGCCGATAGTTTGCCAAACTTAAGTCCAGATAACCCTAAGTATAAGTATTTCATCAAAATCTGGAAAAAGCTTCCTTTGTTTATTTCTGAGCGCTTAGGGCCTTACCTAAGCCGCTTTTTAGGTTAGAGCGCGGTTTGCTGATGTTTTGCAGGAATATAAGCCAATGAGACAAATTTCGGTGAATTCTTATTTGGCTTTCGGGGCACTTGTGTTTTTAGTTTGGGGGTACATTTATTTCCAAACGCTTCAACACATGGTGACAGTGTGGTCTCAGTCCGAAACTTACAAACATTGTTTTTTTATTTTACCTATAACTCTCTATCTTTTATACGAAAAAAGAGCGCTTCTCCATAGCTTAGATTATCACCCTACTTGGTTGGTAATTGTACCGCTGCTAATCACTCAAGTTTTGTTTGTTTTAGCGCAGCAATTGTCTGTTCAGCTTGTTTCACACTTTTGTGCTGTTACTTCTCTTATTTTGATCATCTGGACGCTAGTAGGAAATAGTGTTTTCAAAATTATTGCGTTTCCTATTTTTTACCTATACTTCGCTGTCCCATTCGGGGAAGAACTTGTCCCACATTTGCAAGTGATTACAGCTGATATTAGCTGCCAACTTCTTATAGCGGTAGGTATTCCGGTGTATCGTGAGGGATTGTATCTCTATTTGCCAAACGGTACCTTCCACGTAGCAGAAGCGTGCGCTGGAATTCGATTTCTAATAGGGACTTTTGCTCTAGGCGTGCTTTTAGCTTATCTAAATTATCAACGTTTATGGAAGCGACTGCTGTTCTCTATGTTTTGCGCATTCGTCCCTATAATTGCGAATGGCATCAGAGCTTTTGGAATTATGGTCATAGGGTATACTACTGATATGCAACATGCTGTCGGAGCTGATCACTTAGTTTATGGATGGTTTTTCTTTCTATTTGTTCTCATCATTCTGTTTTTTTTAGGAGGTTTCGGTAACGACCCCCAAACTAATTACACAGATAATGGGAAAAGTGGAAGCCTTCAAGGTCGTATCTCGGTAGTTTTTACATCTATATTAGTTCTACTCTTTCCATTACTGTCCAACTTTGAAGTAAGTAATGAGAACCCTCCTATGGATATTGATGTAAATTACCTACTACATTCTAACTATCAATCAGTAGAGCGAGGGACATTTAGTTGGATGGAGGTCCATGATGATTCTATCCAACCTACGTGGAGTGGCTTCTTAAAAAATGTTCCGTTGAGGTTAACCTATCGAAATGACAGTGACGCGCAGGAATTAGTTAGTTCTTTACATCGACCATTCAATGATGACGAGTTCAGCCTACTTAAAGCTAAAGAACTAATTCGTAGGAATAACAATTCTTACGAAGTAATTAAAATTCAAAATGTACAGGGGCATAGTAAGAGCCTATTGATTTGGTACCAGCTAGAAAACCGCTCTGTAGCTTCAGCTTTAAGTGCAAAATGGCAGCAGTTTCTTAATCGTATGTCTGGCAAAAGAGCAGATGGTTATTATGTTGTTGCAGAAATACCCGAAAATCTTTCAGTTGATATTGTATTAAATAGGCTGGGAAGTTTACCTCTACCTCCAGTTGAAACAAAGGCTGCACCATGACTAAGACTATTTTTCATGTGGTATACGGACTACATGTCGGTGGTCTTGAGAGGGTATTAGTTAACACTGTCTCCCGTATGCCGAAGAATTATGCACACACAGTGATCTGTCTAACGTCGTATTCTGACTCTTTTGTTTCACTCCTTCCAAGTAATACGAACGTTATAGCGTTGGGCAAAAAAGAAGGTCAAGACTTCGGACTTTTTTTTAAATGGTGGAAACTTTTGAGAGCTTACCAGCCTGATGTGGTTCATAGTTATAACCTTGCGACGTTAGAGCTTCAAGTAATTTCAGCCTTAGCAGGCGTAAGAGTTCGGCTCCATGCAGAGCATGGAAGAGACGTATATGATCCCTTCGGCGATAATAAGAAATATCAGTTACTAAGACGGTTAGTATCGCCGTTTATCCACACTTGGGTTTCAGTTTCAACAGAGCTACACATGTGGTTGAAAAATACAGTCGGTCTTTCTACTAGTAAGACACAACTAATTAGAAATGGTATTGATACAAATCTCTTCACACCTCAGCACAAGTCGAGTGATGAGTTTATTGTAGGCCATGTGGGCCGCTTGAACCCCATCAAGAACCAGACCCTCTTAATAGATGCGTTCTGCTTAGCGAGTTGTCGAAACACTGAGTTTGCTAAAAAAGCGAGTCTTAGAATTGTGGGCGAGGGAGAAAGCGAATTGCCCTTACGAGACCATATTGTCTCAAAAAACATGTCTAAAAAAATAAGCTTGATAGGGTTGCGCGAGGACATGCCGGGCGTGTACGGAAGCTTTTCGGTATTCGTTATGTCATCTATCGGTGAAGGTATACCAATGACATTGTTAGAGGCTATGGCAAGTGGTGTCCCCGCAATCGTTACTGACGTTGGGGGAATGCCTGAGGTCGTTACGCGAAAGGAAGGTATAGTTGTCCCTTCGCAGGACGCAGATGCGTTGGCCGATGCACTGATATTGCTTTTCGATTCGCCGGATTTACTACACAGTTTCGCGAATGCATCACGTGAAAGAATTTGTAAAGATTTTGATGAAGATAAAATGGTCTCTGATTATTTATCGTTATACAACCAATGAGAAGCCGGTATGTGTGGAGTTAGCGGAATATTTAGTTTTGACAAAGAGCAACTTGTATCTAAGCAAGTGTTAGAAGATATGAACAACGCTCAAATACACAGAGGGCCCGATGCTGGAGGTTTTTACTTTGGAAATGGGGTTGGATTAGGGCATCGTCGTTTATCAATAATAGATATCTCTGGCGGTGGTCAACCTATCTATAGCGAAGATAAAAATGTAGTTATAGTTTTTAATGGCGAAATATTCAATCATCATGACATTGCTAAAGAACTTAAGTCAAAAGGCTACCGTTACCAAACACATAGTGATACAGAGACTATATTGCACTCTTGGAGGGAATGGGGGGTTGAGTGCCTAAATAAACTGCGAGGAATGTTCGTTTTTCTCATATGGGACGAAGTTAAACAGCAGCTATTTGTAGCAAGAGATAGGTTAGGAATCAAACCGCTTCATTATTCTCAACTTGCTGACGGTAGTGTGATTTTTGGCTCAGAATTGAAAGTTTTAAAAGCGCACCCTGAGTTTGATCGAACGCTAAATTATTCGGCAATAGAAGATTATCTTACTTTTGGTTATATACCTGACCCAAAGTGTATTTATTCTTCAGTGCAAAAATTAGAAGCAGGCCACTACTTGTTATTCCAGCGGGGGGGAACAGATACTTTACCTCAGCCCGTGCAATATTGGGATCTACCGTGGGATCAACCGCAATACAACGAACTTGACAAAGAAGTCCTAACTGAGCGTTTACGTGAAGCCGTGGATATTCGCTTAGAGTCAGAAGTTCCCCTGGGAGCGTTCTTATCCGGGGGAGTTGATTCAAGTGCGGTCGTAGCAATGATGGCTAGCCTGCGGGAGGAGCCTGTTACTACATGCTCAATAGGTTTCGATGTTCCTGACTATAATGAGTCCGAATTTGCATCATTAGTTGCTAAGCAATATAAAACTTCACACCACTTAGAGGTAGTAAATCACGAAGATTTTACGTTGATTGACAAAATGGTTGAGTTATATGATGAGCCATATTCTGATTCATCGGCTCTCCCTACCTACAAGGTTTGTGAGCTAGCGAGAAAACATGTGACGGTTGCGCTTTCAGGAGATGGCGGTGACGAACTTTTCGCTGGCTATCGAAGGTATCGCCTCCATATAAATGAACAAAGAGTGCGAGATATTATTCCTGACTCGATTAGGCGGTGTGTATTCGGCTTTTTAGGAAGTATTTATCCAAAGCTCGATTGGGCTCCTCAATTTTTACGAGCAAAGACGACATTACAATCTTTATCTTTGAGTTCTTCGGAAGCCTACCTAAATAGTGTAAGCAAGCTGCGTTTCGATGAGCGAAGAGCTCTTTATCATAAAGGCTTTACGCGTCACATCGGTGAATACAGTTCGAATCAGGTATTTGCGAACGTACTTAAAGGCAAGCAATTTGAAGATAAGCTTAAGGAAGCTCAGTATCTCGATTATAAAACTTGGGTAACAGGTGATATTCATACAAAAGTAGATCGAGCAAGTATGGCACATGGACTAGAGGTAAGAGTTCCTATATTCGACCATAAACTAGTAGAGTGGGGCTTCAGGCTGCCCTCAAAACTAAATTTGAATAATGGTGAAGGAAAGTTCAGTTTCAAAAAGGCACTTGAGCCTTTCCTATCAAACGACACTTTATATCGAGAGAAAATGGGTTTTAGCGTACCGATGGCAAGTTGGTTACGCGGACCACTGAAACAAAAAATGATAGATTTGTTATCTTCCGAATGTGTTTCTAGACACGAAATTTTCGATAAAAATAAATTGTTGGAGAAAGCTCAACAGCACATTAGCGGGAAATATGACCATGCCGCTGCGTTATGGACAATAATGATGTTGTGCCAGTTTTTAGTAAAAGAAGAAAAAGAGAGACATTAATGAAGCCTCCCTTGTTATTTTTGTGCCACAGGATGCCCTTTCCTCCAAATAAAGGAGATAAGATTACCACCTTTAATCTTATGAATTACCTAAGCAAGCGCTTTGATCTTTATTTGGGTAGTTTTATTGATGATGATTTTGATAAAAAATACATAGACGATGTAAAAGCCTACTGTAAAGAAGTGAAATTCATCGACATTACGCACAAACGATACCTAACAAGTGGTTTAAAGTCCCTGGTGTTAGGCGAATCTGTTTCTACCGCACATTACCGAAACGATGAATTACAAAGTTGGGTTCACGAGATTATCAATGAACATGGTATAGAGTATCTATTTGTATATTCTTCAGGGATGGCTCAGTTTATTGACTTTCCAGAATACAAAAACAAAAAACGTGTTTTAGATATGGCTGATGTAGACTCTGATAAATGGCGTCAGTACTGTGAAAGCAAGCCTTTCTATTCACAATTTATTTATGCAAGAGAATACAAACTACTAAAAAAGTTAGAGCAAAAGGTTCTTTCAGAGTTTGACGCAATAACGCTTATAACAGATGAAGAGCGAGACTTGTTTAAATCACTCTCTCCTGAAGCTTATAGTGACAAGATAGTTACACTCAGTAATGGCGTTGACACCGATTATTTTGACCCTTCTGCTAAATTTGATCACACCGATAGCCCTTTTGAGGAGAGCCCCTCAATTTGCTTTACTGGTGCAATGGATTATTGGGCGAACGAAGATGCGGTGGTATGGTTTTGTGAAAACGTGTGGCCGCTAATAATAGAGAAGCACCCAGCACTGATTTTCTACATAGTTGGTGGGAAACCCACTGAGCGAGTTAAAAAGCTGGCCTCAATCCAAGGTGTTATTGTTACAGGGAGAGTCGTTGATGTGCGTCCTTATATCGACAAAGCCCTAGTCGCAGTGGCGACTTTGCGTATCGCCCGAGGAGTCCAAAATAAAGTGCTTGAAGCAATGTCAATGGCCAAGCCAGTGGTTATGACCTCTATGGCACAGGAAGGAATAGCGTTACCAGCGGAGCAAGAGAGTTTAGTTATTGATGATGAAAATATTATGGCTAAGACTATTTTAGACCTGATCTCTGACAGTGCGCGCTCTTCAGCAATCGGTGAAAAAAATCGGAACTGGATACTTGAGCGATATAGTTGGGAAGGTGCACTCAAGCCTCTCGATAAACTTTACCCAAGGAAAAACAGCAATGATAGTACGAGCTAAGGCACCACTTCGCATAGGGTTAGCGGGAGGTGGTACGGATGTATCCCCATATAGTGATAAATATGGCGGTTTTATACTAAATGTCACACTCGACATGTTTGCTTACGCGACAATTCAGACCAGGGATGACGATAAAATCTGTTTTGAAGCTCAAGATATAGAGCAGACCTATACACAGAACATACATGATGAACTTTTAGTTGAAGATGAATTAATTCTTCACAAAGCTATTTACAAACGGGTCATACAAGACTTTAACAATGGTGAGCCTATAGGCCTTGACATTATAACCTTTTCCGACGCCCCACCAGGGAGCGGGTTAGGCTCCTCTTCAACTATGGTTGTGGCTATTCTTGCGGCCTTTAGGGAGCTGCTTAAATTACCTCTTGGTGAATATGATTTAGCACATCTTGCTTACGAGATTGAGCGAGAAGATTGCAAATTGTCAGGGGGAAAACAAGATCAATACGCAGCCACATTTGGTGGCTTCAATTTTATGGAGTTTTATCAAGACAGGGTTTTAGTGAATCCGCTGCGTATCCGAAATGACATACAAAACGAGCTCGAAAGTCAGATCATACTTTATTTCACGGGATTGTCTCGGGACTCTGGTAAGATCATAGATGACCAGATAAAAGCATCAACAAAGACAGATAGTGATAAGTCATTAGAGGCACTTCATATGGTTAAGCAAAGTGCTTTTGAAATGAAAGAGTGCCTATTGAGAAATGATATAAAAGGTATGTCGAGAGTATTAGAGGCGTCATGGTTGGCGAAAAAATCAACGTCATCTTCGATCTCAAACTCCTATATTGAAGAGGTAGCTTCTATGGCTATCGAAAATGGCGCAAAGTCTCTAAAACTATCAGGGGCCGGCGGAGGTGGCTTCATGATGCTTTTTGTTGACCCAGTTGACAAGCAACCGCTCATCAAAAAGCTAAAGCAGACTTCGGGGCAAGTACATAATTTTCAATTTACAAATTTTGGGGTAAAAGCGTGGACGGTACACAATACATAAAAAGCCACTTTGAAAAGAGTATTAAGGTAAAACAGAAAATACTTAATGATAGTGCATTGATAGAGCGAATTGTTGAAGCCAGTAAATTGTGCATAGAAGCGCTGCAACGAGGAAACAAGGTAATGTTTGCAGGAAATGGTGGCAGCGCTGCTGATTCTCAACATCTTGCAGCAGAGTTTGTAAGCAGGTTTAACTTCGACCGTCCAGGTTTGCCTTCAATTGCTTTGACCACGGACACTTCAATGTTAACAGCTATTGGTAATGATTATGGGTTCGAAAATCTGTTTTCTCGTCAAGTACAGGCGAATGGCAGAGAAGGTGACATATTTATTGGAATAAGTACATCTGGAAACTCGTCAAATGTTGTAAAGGCAGTAGAGCAAGCAAAGGACATGGGCATACATACCATAGCTTTATGTGGTGATGCAGGAAAATTACCCGAAATATGTGACGTAACGCTCAACGTACCGTCAAAATGTACGCCTTATATCCAAGAGTCACACATTAGCATTGGCCACATTATATGCGCTATTGTCGAAGAAACACTGTTTGCTAAATACAAACCTTAGGAGTAAGTGTGGAAGCCATTCTTCTTGCCGGTGGTCTAGGGACTCGGTTGCATAGTGTAACTGGGGACAATTACCCTAAGTGTTTAGCGGAGGTAAATGAGGTACCTTTTTTACACTACGTACTCTGGAATTTTCGAAATCAGGGTGTAAGACGATTCATATTAGCGGTTTCACACCTTTCTGAAATGGTGGAAGAAGAAGTTAGACACCATTTTGCAGGTTGGGATATTAAATTTTCTGTTGAGCGTGAACCTCTCGGAACCGGTGGGGCAATTAGGGAAGCGCTGGCGCTTTGTTATGACGAACATGTGATAGTTGCAAATGCAGATTCATTTATTGAATTTTCTTTACCTAAATTTGTTCGGGACATGCGTGAAAACCAAAGCGACCTTGGGCTTGTATGCACAGAAGTAGATGACCTGTCTCGTTTTGGCGCGGCCAATATTGAACAAGGAAAGCTCATTGGTTTCTCTGAAAAAGGGAAGAGTGGCAAAGGGTTTATTAATGCAGGAATATATTGGTTGAACACTTCTCATTATGCTTTTTTAGGCCAACCTGAGCGTTTTAGCTTTGAAAAAAATGTATTAGCTAATAAAGAGTTAAATATAAATGTGTTCAAAACAAAAGGATTATTCTTCGATATTGGAACCCCCGGTGACTTTGCTGGTGCTCAACGCCTTGTGGAATTAAATCAGGGGCTCTTTTCCACATCTCCTAAAATAGTAAAAGGGTAAAGTTGATGGAAATTGTTACCATTAGCACACTTTATCCAAACAAAAACGATCCAAAGCATGGTGTTTTTGTTCACACGCGATTAAAGCATCTTCTGCGTGTTTACCCCGAAATATCAGCCACCGTAATTGCCCCCGTTCCGTGGTTTCCTTTCTCGTGGAAAAAGTTTGGAGAATACGCTAAATATGCCGGTGTACCATACAGCGAAACCATAGACGGCATTACAATATTCCATCCGAAATATATAGTCCTGCCTAAAGTTGGGATGTATATAACTCCATTTTTCTTGTCAAAAGCTATTAAAAAGACATTACACAAGCTTCTAAAACGTAAAAACGTCGATTTGATTGATGGACACTATTTTTACCCTGATGGCGTTGCTATTGAAAGAGTAGCAAGCAGACTTAACGTTCCATTTACCTGCACAGCTAGGGGGACTGATATCAATTTAGTACCCACGTACCCAAAAGCTCGAAAAATGCTGCAGCCGGTTTTCGAGAACTCATCCCACATGATGAGTGTTTGCCAAGCACTTAAGGATGAAATGATAGCGCTTGGAGTCGATGATAGAAGGGTAACTGTTGTAAGAAATGGAGTAGACCTATCACTTTTCAGTGCCAGTGATGATGATGCTCAGCAAACTTTGAAAAGCTCCTTGAGTTTAAATACTCAGTATCTAATGATCTCAGTAGGTTGGCTGATAGAGCGAAAAGGTCATCACTTAATCATTGAGTCACTAAAAAAGCTAGTTGATGTAACCCTTGCAATTGCGGGAGATGGTCCCGATCTTAAGAAACTGCAACTACTTGCCAAAGAGTGCGGAGTGAGTGAGCGAGTTAAGTTTTTAGGTGCGCTAAGCCAACCGGATTTAAATAAATGGTTTCGTTGTGCGGATCTTTCAGTTCTTGCATCGAGTCGTGAAGGTTGGGCAAATGTGCTGCTGGAGTCAATGGCATCAGGAACACCTGTTGTTGCAACGAAGGTGTGGGGAACGCCTGAAGTAGTTAGGACAAGAAGTGCAGGTATTTTAGTTGAGCGTTCAAGTGATGCTATAGCAGTTGGAGTTCGTCAATTACTAGAAGAGAAGCCTTCACGTGTTCGAACACGTAAGTACGCTGAGCAATTTTCATGGGGTGAAAGCTGTGATGCCCTCTATAAAATATTCCTCTCAATTGTTGAAGACAAGGAAGACCCATCATGAGCATCAAAGAAAATACGCTCATCATGTTTAAAAGATACTTTTTTATTACGGGCTTATTAGGTCATATTGTGCTGATTGTATTTCTAGTATTGCGTCCAGACCTAGTCGATAAAGTCTCAAGTAAAATTTTGAGCAAGTACTATGCTTCGGCGAAGGCCAGTGAGCGTAACGAAATGCTTAAGTTTTCAAGCCTTCAACAAGAAATAGAAGCAGTTTTTTCGATATGGCAGCCAAGCGATGAATACAGTGCTTCTAATCTTCATTTTGTGAATGGGAAACCTTTCGAATCTCTTCAAAATGCTCTCAAAAGCCTCAAAGATGGTGATACGCTAGAAATTGCACAAGGCGTATATTCTGAACCTTTTGAAGTACATCATAATCGTCTTACCATCATTGGTAGGGGGCATGTGGTTTTTGAAAAAGCAGCAATAAGAGGAAAAGGATATATCGTTAATTATGCTGATGATTTAACTGTTAAAAATATTGAATGCAGAGGTATTACTGTAGGCGACCGTAACGGAGCGTGTATCCGCCAAGAGGGGGCAAACCTAACGTTGGAGCATGTGTATTTTCACAGTAGCGAAAATGGCGTACTAGAAGCCACTAGCAAAACCAGCAAAATTCTTATTTATGATAGTCGTTTTGAGCAGTTGGGGCGCCTAGGTCGAGCTCATGGTATCTATACTAATACAGCCGAGCTTTATATCTACGATAGTATGTTTGTTGCTTCAAAGAGTGAAGGACATGAAATCAAAAGTCGAGGAGCTGTTACCGAAATTCACGGCAGTATTATTGCCTCACTATCAGGTGTAGATAGCCGACTACTTGACGTCCCAAACGGCGGTAAGCTTGTTTTGAGTAAATCACTGCTTCAGCAAGGAGCTATGTCATCGAACGGACAAGCGATTGGTTATGCGCAAGAAGGAAGAAAACATACCGAAAATAGTATAATACTTAGAGAGAACGTTTTTATATTCGACCGGATTGGCTATGACAGTATGTTAGCTACAGACAACCAATACGTAGAAACCGCAATATCGCAAAATATAATAGTGGGTGAGGTTGACACGCCAGATCTAGACACCTCGAACCTAATATATGAAAGTAGGGAAAAAATTGGTTTTCCAGAATATCCCTTTCTTCCTAATGCTTGGTGTGCTGAGCAAGGTAGCTGTCTAATAAGAACTAAAAGTCAATGAAGATACTCTATCATCACAGAGTTGCCAGCAAAGACGGGCAATATGTTCATATTGAGGAAATCGTAGATGCACTTCGAAAGCTGGGGCACGACGTTCACATCGTAGCACCAAAAATGACTGAACAGTCTAGTTTCGGTAGTGATGGCGGTTTAGTCAGTAAACTCAAAGCTCATTTACCCAAAATGCTATACGAGTTCATAGAGTACTCCTATAGCTTCTGGGCGTTTTTTAAAATGCTTTGGTCTATCTGGAAATTCAAGCCTGATGTAATTTATGAACGCTATAACTTGTTCTTTACCGGCGGAATTTGGGCAGCCAAGCTTTGTAAAGTGCCTTTATTGTTAGAGGTCAACTCACCTTTGTATGAAGAACGGATTGACTATGGTGGGCTTGCTCTGAGGCGGCTCGCTAGGTGGTCTGAGTATTATGCTTGGCGTAATGCCGATGTCGTATTGCCAGTCACGCAAGTGCTTGCGGAATTCATATATATTGCAGGGGTGCCTAGAGATCGCATTGAAGTAATCCCTAATGGGGTCGATGAGGCTCGTTTTGACCCGTCTCAGTATTGCCAACGACTACCTAAATTAAAGGATAAGTGTGTTGTAGGCTTTGTAGGATTTTGCAGGGAGTGGCATCATCTTGACAAGGTCATGAGATCGTTAGCTTCCCTTGATAGACAAGATATTGTTTTCTTGCTTGTGGGAGATGGCCCCGTTTTGCCTAGCCTATATAAACTTGCTGATGAATTGGGTTTTGCGGAGCAATTTGTATCTACAGGTTTAGTCGCTAGAGATAAAATGCCATATTGGTTGAGTCAAATTGACATTGCTTTGCAGCCAGCGGTTACGCCATGGGCGTCGCCTCTAAAACTGCTTGAATATTTAGCGATGGGGAAAGCGATATTGGCAGATGATAGTCCGAATATAAAAGAGTTGTTAACAGATGAGCACAATGCGTTACTTTTTCAAAGTGGAAACCTCGAAGATATGGTTGATAAGTTAATTATAATGATTTCATCGCCTGAACTTGTCGAGAACCTTTCCAAATCTGCTACACAGACGATTGAGCGAAGATCTTTACAGTGGATAGGAAATGCCAAGGTTATCGAAAATTTAGCAGCGGATAGGGTTATGAAGAGAGGCCAATTTGATGCCTCTTGATAACCTACTAACTAAAATAAACAAAGTCCGGTTCCAGAGGGTTGCGCTTAACGCACGTTCTACAGGAATATATCCATCGATTAAAGATGCTAATGTTGTCTTATTGTCGCAAGTTTATCACGGTGCGGTAGATATGGCTCTGTTGGCGCTTAAAAGCTTCGCTTACCAGTTGGGAAGTTGCGCAATAGAAATTGTCGATGATGGCTCACTGACTGATGAAGATAAAAATCTGTTTAAAGCACACTTTTCCGACTTAACAATTACTAACATTAACGACATCGATATCGGTCACTGCCCTCGAGGCGGGACATGGGAGAGGTTAATCAGAATACTAGAACTCTCTAGAGAGCGCTATGTAATCCAAGTAGATACTGATACGTTGACCATGTCAGCTATTCCCGAAATTTTCAAAGCGGTTAACGAGAATAGAGCGTTCACGATTGGAAACCCTATTTTCAGTTTCCCTGTGTCCCCTGAGTACATGGCAGCGATCTCTGAGAGGTGGCAGGGTAATCATGTGCAAGTAGAAACGGAAAGAACTCTCACAAGCCTACAATCTGAAAAGTTTCAGCAATACTGCCGTGGATGTTCCGCTCTTACTGGTTTTCCTGTAATGGGGCCTAGCTTTGAACGGCTAGAAGCGCTATCTCAAGAGCTTGAGGGGAAGCTGGGGCCTAAAAAATGGAACGAGTGGGGCTCAGAGCAAGTTGCGAGTAATTTAATGATTTCATTATCAGATGATCCCTTTATTCTGCCGTGGCCTAAGTACGCAAATTACGGCTTTCCATCAACTGGGAAAGGGAACAAAGACCCTGATAATTTCATAGGCAAAGTATCCACCCTACACTTTATAGGAAGTCATCGCTTTAGTTCGCGGGTATACGAAAAGTTATCACAATACGTAATCAATGAGTTTTTGAGGCATTTGTAGTGATAGACAATACGGTTTTCTTACTCGAAATTGTGCTTCTGGTTTGGCTATCACTAAAGGCTATAAAAATAGACAATCAGGACGACGATAAGTAATGCGTGATTATCTTTTAGTGTTAATTCTACCGCTTTTACTTTACGCAGCGTTGAGAAAACCATTTTTATCAATATCATTCTGGATTTGGTCGGCCCTTGTGCCTCCCTTTTTATGGGCCCACGGCGGCCTGGCGACATCTGTGCGTTGGAACTTTCTTTTCGCCGTAGTGACAATGGCAAGCTTCGCGATAAACAAAGGAAATAAAAAACCTCCTGGTGGTGCTATCTTCGTTCTTTGTGTGATCTTTTTTGCACATTGTGTAGTCAGCACAATGTTTAACAATGGTTACGGTCCTTATGTTTGGTTTAGATTTGATTTATTTTGGCGAACATTACTACTGTTCTTTTTTATTGCTGTAGTCGTTAGAAAGCAGGTGCACTTTGAGGCAATTGCCTGGGGTATTACTTTATCCTTCGGAGCACTAGCGATGATAGAAGGAGCAAAATTCGTTATATCACTAGGTGGTCATAACATATTTGGTTTAACACCCGCATTCAACGATAATAACCTTTCAGCATTAGCTTCTCTGATGTGTATTCCGGTAGCAATCTTTCTCGCCCGCCAATACAACGACAATTTCTATTTTAGAAACGGACTATATGGCGTAGCCTTTTTCAACGTTATGTTTGTGCTGGGAACTGATTCTCGTGGTGCCTTTTTGGGGCTTGCCGTCTTTAGCATTGCTTACTGGTTAAAATCGAAAAACAAGTTTCGTGATGGGTTTGTAATGTCTTTGGGTGGTTTGATTGCTCTTGCTATTTTATCTGATGAGTGGTTCAACAGGATGGAAACCATCGGTGATGCAGGTGAGGATGGATCTTTCCAAGGCAGATTAAAGTCTTGGAAGCTTGCTATGTTGATGGCTATTAGGCATCCTTTTTTTGGAGGTGGATTCGATTCTACATTCACGAATAGAGGAACGATTAACAGCCTAATTGCAGATTGGGAAACGTTGTCTTGGATACCTAGTGCGACCCTGAATGTTGGTGATACAGTTTTTGTCGCCCACAGTATCTACTTTCAAGTGTTGGCAGACCACGGTTTTCTTGGTGCTATCTGGTATGGTTTCATTGTATTAACCACGTTGAAAACTCTTGGCGGTATTGCAAAGACAAGTAAAGTATTCTGGCATGTTAATTTAGCAGAAATGCTGAGGCTCTCGCTTATTGCCTTTTTAACTGCTGGTGCAGCTCTTAGTTCAGCCTACAACGATTTGTTTTTTGCGCTCGTAGGAATGACTGCAGCACTTTCCGCTGTCGTTAAAAGTGAAGAAAAAAGGCTCGCGGAAGCGCGGCTGAAAACGATGCAACAAGCAAGGTTTGGTAATGAGACTGGCCATATTAATACATGACTATACTGCTATGGGGGGGACCGAGAGAGTTACCCTACAGCTTTGTAATCAATTAGCAGAACAATACACCGTTACTTTGATTTCGGTACAGCAAACAGGTAAGAAGCCTGCTTTCATCTTATCAGACAACGTCCAGGTTAAATTTCTCGGCGATGACACTGCCAGTATGTTCAAAACGCTGCCAAAGAAAATTTATGCATTAAGAAAAATTTTAGGCGAAATTCAACCGAATGCAGTTATAGCTTCAGATTCTCAGATGGCACTATTAAGCCTTCCGGCAACAATTGGCAAAAGTTATCAGAGGATTGTATGGGAGCACTTTAATTCACGTATTGAAACTCGGTTTGGTAGTCGTTGGTTTGCTAGGAGACTGGCTGCCAGGTTTGCTCAAACTATAGTTGTATTAACTCAGCAGGATAAACGCGAGTGGGAAAAGAAATATAAGTGCAAGGCTTCTGTTGTCGTACATCCCAACCCCTGTGCATTACCATTGCCAACACTTAATCCATATAAAAATGTTCACGTCGTATTGTCTGCAGGACGTTACACTGAGCAAAAGGGTTTCGATCTTTTAGTGAAAGCATGGAAATGCTTATCGAGTGAAATGCGACAAGACTGGGTTCTTCGAATAGTAGGTCCTAATGGCAGTGCTAAAACAGAACTCTTGTCAGCTGCGAAAGAGGATGAAAGTATTCATATTGAAGGTCCAACTTCAAACATGAAAGAGTGTTACTTAGATGCTGGAATTTTTGTTTGCAGTTCTCGCTATGAAGGCTTCGGCTTAACCATCGTAGAAGCTATGACGCATGGAGTGCCGGTTATTGCTTTCGATTGTCCAATGGGGCCAGCCGAAATAGTCAAAGGAGAATATGGAAAAGTCGTTGAATTAGCAGATGTAAGCGCCTTGTCTAAAGAATTAGCGTTAATGATTGCAAGTAAATCAAATCGGCAATATTACTCAGAGCGTTCATTTGAACGTGCATCCCATTTTACTCCTGAGATAACAATAGGGCGCTGGGAAAGTTTGTTAGAAGCATGTGCTGATAAGGAAATAAACATACAATGATACGTCACATTGAAGTGTGTGTGGTTGCACATAATGAAGAAGACTTTATTGTTTCATGCTTAGAGAGCATAGAAGTGGCTTTAGCTAACATTCCAGAGCCCATAGCTTTTAAAGTCCATATCGTTAATAACGGAAGTTCAGATAGCTCAGATTCTATTATTGATCGTTTCTGTTCCCCCCGAGATAACTTCGACGCCAAGCATATTAGGCTAGGCGATAAATCCAACGCTTGGAATGTTGCTATATATGAGTTAGTGCAAAACAGTGAAAGCTTGATAGTAATGGTCGATGGCGACTGCACAATAAGCGAAAAAAGTTTAGTCTCATTTTTGGAGGGCGCGAGATTAAATATTGATGCATACCTTCTAGCCGCTATACCAAAGCCTATAGGTCGTTACAGTGAAACTATCACCAGAAATACTCTTAATGGTAAAGCACTAAGCGGTAACTTTTATGCTATTACACCATTGTTTCACAAGAAGATAAAACAAACAGGTTTTAAGCTACCTGTTGGTTTAATTGGTGATGACAGCCTTTTAGCTTGGGTTGCTCAATGTGATTTTAAATTGAGCAATGGAGTTAAAAATGGATTGATGGTTGGCGTAGATGGTGCTCTATTCGGTTACCACCGGCTGGTGCCTAATTCATTTAATAATATAAAGATGTACTGGCGTAGATTACAACGCTATAGCTTGAGGCACCTCCAACAAAACTGCATCAAAGCGTATCTTACTCTTGAAAATGATGACTTTGCTTCATTGCCTCGCGATGTAGTTAATCTGTATCCTTACCACAAACCTGAGCACATTAGGACTGATAGCAAACTGAATACTTTGCTGGACACGCACACCTCAAAGCACATAAAAACTATTAGTGTCGTTAAATGAGTATACAAAAAAAGTTAACAGTGGCTTACCTTTGGAACTTGCTCGGTAAGTGGGGGGTTCGTTTTATTGGAATAGGTAGTACGCTTATTCTAGTGAGGTTGTTAGATCCCTCTGCATTCGGGTTAGTCGCGCTTGCGACCATTTGTATAGGTTTTTTTGAAACGCTAACGGATATTGGAATAAACAGGTATTTAATTTCTCAAACACAACTTAACAAACAAGCTATGGACTCAAGCTGGACAATAGCTCTATTATTGAAGATTGCTTTGATTGGTTTGATTATAGCTTTGTCTGGCTTTCTTGCGGACTTTATGAATGCTCCCGAAATTCAGTTAATCATTGTAGTTGTAGCTTGTTCAGGCATTTTTTCTGCGCTCAATAATATTGGGTTAGTTCAATTTGAAAAAGAGCTAGATTTTAAGCGTATTTCTGCTTTGTTACTTAGCGCAAAGCTGATCTCAACAGCAGTGATGCTTGTGTTTGCCTTTTGGTTACAAAATTATTGGGCTCTCGTGGCGGGTGGTGTGTGTAATGCGATGGTATATTGCATCGGATCTTAT
Organism: Alteromonas infernus; assembly: GCF_902705815.1. NCBI lineage: Bacteria > Pseudomonadati > Pseudomonadota > Gammaproteobacteria > Alteromonadales > Alteromonadaceae > Alteromonas > Alteromonas infernus. Next base: position 124,122 of record NZ_CACSIG010000075.1, on the reverse strand, counting down.
CTAATATCATCTTATCGGCCTAAGGTTAACTTCAATATTGCGAAAGGTCAGTTAAGGTTTTCTAGTAAAATAATGGCTCGCGCTGTGCTGGGATACACTCGAAATAAACTCGATACATTCCTTGTTGGGCGGTTATTCGACAATGGTGCTGTGGGCAAATATAGTATTGGCCTTGAATTCGCAGTGCTCCCTCTTGCCGAAGTAATTACCCCAGCGTCTACAGCAATGTTTCCTGCCTTAGCAGGCTATAAGAACAATAAGCAGGAACTATTCGATAAAACCTATAAATACTTTGGTTTAGTTTATGGTTTTGTAATGCCTTGCGTCGTTGGAATTTGGTTTGTAGCTCCACAATTTTGCGATGTAGTATTAGGACCAATGTGGGCAGACACTGCGCCTGTCATGGCGGCTTTGAGCGTCATGATGCTACCTTATCCCCTAACGGCAATCACTAATAACTTATTTGACTATCTCGATAAGACACAGTACAGCCTATTCAGTGATGCAATGGGTATTACCCTACTAGTTGGTGCTTTCTGGTTGTTAACATTTAGCGAATTATCTGAGTTCGCTTGGGTTAGAGGTGTCGTTGCGTTTGTTGCTTTTCTATGCATTCTGATCTTCGCAAGAATTACTATAGGCTTATCTATCAAGAAGATGTCGAGCGTCTTATTGTTGCCAGTATCAGCCGCCTGTGTTATGTGGAGTTGTTTAGAATATGGCTATCATTTTACTGAATTGTCACTTTTAGCGCTTGTAGGAAATATAATAATTGGAGCAGTGGTTTACTCGGTGGCGCTATCAATACTCATAAAAATATTTGCGAAGTTCGACCCTACATGGGAGTTTTGGTGGAGAAAACTTAAAAGTTTACCAATTATGTCTAACAAAAAGTTGAGCAAAAATCGTGCTTAAGAAAGTCATTAAGCATTTAGGTATATTTTTGTTTGGGGCAATCATTACCGCCGTAGCGCTCCTTTCTATTGATAAAGCAAGACGAGCCGTTATGAATTATTTATCTCTTAACACTACCAGCCCGGTAGTGTTAATTCTTGGAGACTCTCACTTTGCTAGGGTTGACGGTTGGTCAGATATCTGGCCTTTGAAGCCTTGGCAAAGTCGCAATTTAGCTGTTGATGGTTATCAAGCTCGTCAAGTTTATTCATTATACAAAGATCAGGTCTCAAGTGACGGCCATTGTATAGTAGTAGTCATGGCTGGTATTAACCGGACAAAAAAAGATAGGACAGGCGACGCTGCACATGCTATCGAGAAACTAGTCCGCCTTGCTCAAAAACGAAAAAAAAGGCCAATCATTTTAGAGGTAATGTACACAGAAAACTCACATGATATTACGTATGTCAAAAATTTAAATGAGCAGTTGCAAAGTATCGCAGAAGCAAACAATACTAAGTTTATAACTGTAAATCACAAGCTAAGCGACGAGGGTAAGCTTCTATCTCAATTCAGTAGTGACGGGTTGCATTTAAATAGCGCAGGCTATTCTGCACTTTTGAAAGAGATACGGACGCAAACACTGCAACTTATATCAACTGAACTTTCAAAATGTAGAGGCTAAGTTAGTGTTTGGCACATACCGATTAATATTAGCGTTCATGGTAGTTTTTTTGCATCTGGCCGGTTGGCCAGGTTTTGGAGAATATGCAGTTTTTACTTTTTTTTTGTTTAAGCGGCTATTTGATGACTTTTATTATGCAGCAAAACTATGGTTATGATAGGCAGGGGGTGAAAAAGTACGCTATTGCTCGAGTACTTCGTATCTATCCGTTGTATATTGCTGCTTGCTTACTGAGCGTGGTAACTTTGATTGCGATAGGAGAAGAGGCTACTAGTGCGGTTATCTTTAATTTGCGTTGGCCTGAGGGAATAAGTAATACGCTCTCAAATATTACACTCATGAACTTCGATCATAGGTCGCCCGCGCTTGTACCACCCTCTTGGGCATTAACTGTAGAAATTATTTATTACGCTTTAATCGGGCTTGGGCTCTCAAAGACGAAGACTAGAACTTGGCTATGGTTCGGTGCAGGAACGATATACACAGCCGCTATATTCGCAACAAATTTGCCATGGTGGGATTATGGCTATTTTCATCCAGCTGCTGCTTCTCTTCCCTTCGCTACAGGAGCGTTAATGTATCATTACAAAGGTGAGATAGGGCGAACCATCGGAAGTTTTGCGCGACTTGATGTAGCTATTCTTTTATATGGCGTTGTACTATTAAACTGGTATTGGCAGTACAAAAACGGGTCAGGTTTATCCATAGGCTTTTACTTGAACTTTTTAATCAACTGTCTTCTCCTCGCTGTCTTAACTCATGTCAAAGTAGAAAACAAAAGATTATTAAATTTTGATAAAAAAATGGGGGACCTTAGTTATCCTATTTACCTAATACATTGGACTGTTGGTGTTCTAGTATTCTACGGTGCCGCACAGTTAGGGGTTGAGCTTACTAAGCGCACTGAAATGTTTGCAATAGTTTCGATACCTTTCATGCTGCTATTTGGTCAACTGACTGTAATGAGCATTCATAAGCCTGTTGAGACGTTAAGAGACTGGATAAAAAGTACTTAAATGTCGCATATTGACTTTATTCGCTTTGCGATTTCTTGTTCTCCGCGAGCCTTGCGAATTTTGATAGTGTTTCTTTTCCAATCTTCATAAGAGGCAAGAGCCAGTTCCGGCTTCGCTGCTAAATCCTGAAAAAATTTAAACAAGCCTGACTGTTCAGGTCTCAGTATACCAAACTCGCCATACTTTCTCTGAATAGCAATATGTGATTGATTTGAAGTAGTTATCAACGGTTTTGCTGCGGCGAATGCGTCAATGATACTTCCACTCGAAACATATGATACTGAATTTGGAAGTGGGAGACACACGAGATCCATAGTTCCGAGCAGTTCAACGAACTTTTCTCTTGCTAGGTGGGTTTTGTGAGGGGGCAGTGCTAATCCAGTGGTGTCAAATTCTGAGGCTTGAGCAGTATTTTCTTTTCCTATTGCATAAAATTTTAAGTTATCGCTATTAAACTGTTTAGCAATTTTGCAAAAGACATCAAATCCTTTCCCTTTTCCGCAATGACCCAAGAAAGCAATTTTAATAGGTTCTCCTGCAGTTAAATTTCTTGGGGGTAACCATTCAGATTCAAGTACAGGGTGTTCAACAACTTCTACTGAGCCCCTCATAGCAGGGGCTATGTCTAAAATAACGTCATCCAGCCCCAGTTCTAGTACCAACAATTTTTGATTTTTTGGCAACCCACGCCTTAAGACCGAGATATAATCGAAATAGCGCTCTATAGGGTTTCGAGAACGCCAGCTTCTGCTTATTCCTAATTGATTATGCTGCAAGAAATGGCATTCACCTGGCATGTCTTTCCAAAACTTTTTCATAATACTGATTACTGGGGCTCTTGAACCAAGAACAGTGATTAAATCAATATTTTCTAAGTTGAAATTGTCAGACAGCCATTTTGTGTAATATCGAGCGGCTCTTCTTCCATAAATAGGGTGGTGGTAAGAATGATTTGAAAGTAACTCATCAAATTGAGGGATGACTCTGTATTTAACGTTAGAAAGTGCTCCAACTTGCGCCCTTATATTTTTCACATGGCCATCACAAGCTGCAAATGTAATGGCTTTGTCAGGATACGCCAGTGACATTGCTTTAACGTAGCCTTCGTTAAAAGGTAAATGCATTTCACTATGGCTAACCATATCTATTAAAACAATTTCTTTTGTCATTATTTTGTTATCGTCTTCTTCAAATTTTACGAGTTTTAACTACAGTTTATGTTACAAGAGTACGCTTTGTTGAGCTTTGGAATCTAATAATATTCTTACTCTGTTGTAAGCACTTTGGCAGCGTCTAAAATATTGACTCTCTGAGTAAGGAACCTGAGCAGGTATTAGCTCAGACTGAATTATTTCCCCTGCTAAAAGTGAGCTTGATGAATCACCAGCTTTTTCTTTACCGGTGTTATGCATTTTCTCATACTTCGTAGATAGCGGGGTTTCAAGCTCAAGAAATTGAGAAATTTTTTGTAGTGTTAAAGCTGGTTTCGATTTGATTGCGTCCGCATCAAAATATAAGTAGTTGAATTTTTTTACTGATGCGATATCAGCAAGAAGGTTAAGCCTTTCACAGTAATAAGCAGCAGCGAATTCAGGGTTTGTAAATTCATGGCCGGGATTTATTTTTTGGTACAAGGATACAACACTTGGGATGGTAAATTCTGGCGCTCTAATACTTATCAGAAAGTGGCTTTTAGGGTGCTTTTGTATACGCTCGCTGATGTAGTGTTCGTTGTGAAGTACTTTATCAAACATATATATACTGTTTTTCTTTATGCTATGTTCTTGGGAATAAAGTATCTTTTGACGCATTAAGCTTTTTAAACTGTAATAGCCTATGTGCATTTCGTAATAGCCATTAATTTGCTTATGACTACCGAGCAAATGTCCCATTAAACTCGTATTAGCTCTCATATGGCTAAGTAAAAAAAGGTGCTTCTTGCTAGAAAGTAAAGAGGGAGTAGTTATTATCGAGCGTAAAGCTTGGGAATACGACATTAGCTTTGTTTATCCTATAACTCTATAGATACCCCAAGCATCTAGTTGTGCTAAAGGTTTCAACGAAAGAGAGTCTATAATTTCTTGGGGTAAAGTCTTGGCCACGATTACTGTTATACCGGCTAAATTAATAGATGATTTGTACAATTCCAACTGCTCCACAGTTAACGTATCAAGGCTGTCTGTTAGGTCTTGAAGGCGTTTCCTTAACTCTCTGTCTTCAGTTGTAAAATATGGTTGGCCCCAATATAGAGGTCGTGAAGCAATGAGTCTCGCGTCTCTAGGTAGCATGGGGAGCATTTGTGCGACAATATCTTGCGCAACAATAGTATCGGATTCTGATGTAACGCGAACCGTTTCTTTCGCAGCATGCATGGCTTCGAAAGGAACCTTGTGAAAAATGAAGGATGATGAATATCTTTGTAAAGCATAGCCCCCATTAAGTACTGTGAAGACCGCAAAGATTGAAAACAAAATCGGATATGACAATGTTTTCGCGTGCCTAGCTAACAAAGGGCTATTCGGAACGAAAAGCTGCAATATCGCGATTGAATGTTGAATTATTAATGCACTGCTTAACGCAATAACCAGTGATAGCGGAACTGCCCAGTGATAGCGCCAGATAAGGTTGCCTGGACCTATGGTATTGCCGAGGAAGCTTGCCAATGGGTGACTAAAGCAAAGTATTAATATTAGGCCGAGCCAGCGAAGTGAAAGCAGTCGCTCCTTAGTTTGCGAAACGTAAGTCGCTATAAGCGCAACAAAAACGATACTCAATATGATAAAAAGGGAATAATTGTCGCCAAATAACCAATACATTGACGATATTGGACGTTCAGCAGGTTGCATTGGTAACACTGTAGATAACGTAGAAGTTAACGCTAAATTTTCATCAATGTTGGCTAATGTGGCAACAGGAGAGTATGAATCTACCTTGGCGATTGCCGTTTTAACGACCACTAACATCACTAAATTAGGTAAACTAACTAAAGCTAAGAGTACAAGGTTCTTCAATAAAACTTTTATACTCCATTGGGAAAATGCCAGGAGAGAGATGCCGGCTACCAGCCCTGCAATATAGAAGCCAGTGCTCGAAACGCCGCCGCAAGCAACCATCGCTAAACCTGTTGCTATCAAGTAACGACGCGAGTTGGTTTTACACCATAATAAAATCATTAGACAAGTCAATGGCGCGTAGAGCATAAGAAGTAGCGCTTTACCTTGAAAAAATCGAGGTATAAAGAAAAAGCCGTGCATGTGATTATGGGTAGACCAAAGAAGCAAAAAAGTTAGGGAGAAAAGGGTACCCATTAATGCTTGTTGCGGAACAAAATGTCTGACAAAAGTATAAGTTATCCAAGGTACAAAAATAACCATAATACAGGGCGCAATTGTATAGTACCAAGTGAGGTGGTTAATGCCGCTAAAATACGATAATGAAGCAATAATAAACTCCCAACTTTGGCCGAGGTTTAGTGCAAAAATGTGGTTCGGTAAGTTTTCATTGTAAATGGTATCAATAGAAAAAAGGGGGGCTTCGGGATGTTGTAAAAGCCCTACTATATAAGAAATGAAATGTGTATCGTCGGCATTATTTACATTGCTCAGTAGATATAGAAAGACTAACAATATAGAACACAAACTTAACCATACTATGTGACTTTTCGGTGCTTCTTCTGAAGAAATGATAGCTTCGTGATTGCTTGTGGTTACCTCAGACAACAATAGTGTTGCACTACCAGTTGCAGCAATAAACCATGTATAGCTAAATTCATTATCAATGCCGAAAGCCGTAATAAGTAGCGCGATTACAAAAGTAATGGCACTGAAAATTAATTGGCTCTTTGAGCGTAAATTAATTTTATCAGTAGAAGCGTTTACCGTTGGAGCAATGACTGCGCTGAAAGTATTCAGCTTGACTAACACCGCTAACAGGGCAGAAAAAAAGACAATAAACGGAAAGGTAGTATTTAGGTCTGCAAATGCCATTCCCAAGCTTTGCGCCGGCCACAAAATAAAACAGCTAGTTGTAATCAAAAACAACAAAAAACTAAAGATAGTTTCTAAAGCACGCACAAGAAACAAAGTGACACTCATTATTTTGAAAGTCCGTTTATTTTATTCAGTGCATTAGCATACAAACAAAAAGGCTCACTTTAAATTGGTAATTGCAGATATAGCAAAAGTTATTCAGATAGGGGCGTTATTGAGAGCCTTTAACAGATTCTTTGTAAGCACTTATGGAAGTATTGCTAATTAGTACCGTTGTCATCTTATCTTTAGATATATATTAGAGTGTATGCTTACTGTCTGCAAAACTTCTGGTAAATCAGGGGCATTGAATTCTTGTCTCTAATGAAATGCATCGCACAGTAGTCCCAACGGACGAAACGGTTGAGCTTGGAAAGCCTTGTGTACTCGCTAGGAAACAACATCAAGTGTGTATAATAAAGTTCATTTTTGCTGCCTAGTAAATGACTTATCACTCGATCTTCTCCTTGGTTATTATTGAGCTCATTAGCGACGAGATGATTTATGTGTTCGAGCGTAATTTTAGCTAAAACTCGCAGCAGTAGTTGAGTGTCAATAATATATAACCCCCCTTGGTAAAATTCATAATTGTCCCAGTGCCCATCGCCGCAAGAAAGTAAATTCGAACGGGCAATTCGGCTCAATTTAGAGCTTTCAAAAAATAGTATGTCGGAGTCTACTTTGGCGATGAAGTCTCCTTCAGGGCATTCTTCACAAATGTCCAGAAAAGCGCCAAATTCTGCCATTGTCGACTCAGAAGATGCCCATGAAAAGTTATATATTTTTTTGAATGTCAGTCTTTCATCCAATGCTTTCAAAGATTTTTCTTCAGTTTCTGAAAAAGGCGCTTTTTGGTCTACAAATACGTATATTTTTCTTATTTCTTTGCAATAACGTACCAGGGTTTTTATTGACAAATATAGAAAGGGGTAGTCGGGTCGATAAGAAAAGTATACAAAGTTAAATTGCCTCACATTCTTTGAGAAATTTAGCATTTTAAGGTCGTTAAGCCAGCCTGTAATCGCTTTGTCAACAACGTTTCTACCAATTGGAGTGTTGGCTAATATCATCGAAAAACCTTCTGCATCTGCTAAGTTGAGCCTGACAAATATGTCTTTATTGTTAGTACACGACGTTTTAAAAGGAGACTGAGGGGGGGGCGTTTGCGACACGCACGCTTATCAAATACGATGGTAAGCTTTCTAATCCTTCAGAACTTCTCACTTCCTTTGTTTTAATATTAACCTAAGTGGTTAAATTTTCAACTGTCTTGGCAAGTCTTTAAAAGTAGATTTGAGTAAAGCGAGTATCTCAGTAACTTTGCTATCCACACTTAAATAGACCCACAGTTTTAACCACATAAGCGCAGACGTCGAGGCCACTAAATGTAGTAGTTTTTGATTTATTTATCGTGTAGGGCGCTGAGGGTTAATAGTTCTTGAACTTCAAAAATGCGTTAAAGTGGAGTACTTTCGTGGCCGTCCGGTAATCTCCACGTTCAATTTATCAGATAGCTAGCTACTGCAAGTTATTCTTTTTTTATTAAGTTTAACACCTCCGTGGCTAAGTAAACGAAAAGAAGTGCAAGGTCGGCTCAACTTAGGGGAAGCACTGGCACAAGGCCAAAACCTTAATTAACAACGCTAAGGACACCCGCAAAGCAAATTACAGCACTGATGCTATTAATTCTTAATTACTTTCTGTAAAACCACGTTCGAAACAAGGTTTGAAATAGTCTCACGAAACTTCGAGTTTATTTCGACATATCTTTCGCGCGACTGTTCGCCCCTGGTTTTCAGTTGCTCAATATCTGTTTGCAATATTTCTTCTATCTTTTTTTCTAAATCTGTTACACAAATTTCGTAAAGATCGCTGAAATATCGTTGCTCCTTAGCGTTAGCCTCAATAAGGCAGCCTTCATCTGTTACCAGTTCGGCCATAACACCGTTGTTAGTTGTTAAAACAATCGCACTTGTAGACAGCCCTTCTACAATTGTATGCCCAAAACCTTCAGCTTCAGATGGACACAAATGAACACCGTGAGTGTTAGCTATATGTTCTAGCTCTTTATCTGTTATAAAATTAGTTATTAGCCTTATATTGTCATGCTCAGAAAACTCTGCGGCTTCAGGTAAAGAAGATATTACGGTTATTTGTGGCCACTCTGGGTGCTTAGACCAACATTCTAGCACTGCCAAAGTACCTTTTTGAGGGCTTTTGCCTCCTACATGCAAAAACTTGCTGTAGTCTGGCTTTACATTGGGAAGGTTTATATCTTTAGAGGAAAAGCCTAAATAATAGAGTTCAGAAGCTGTACTTTGTACTTTTGTAAGCGCGTACTTACTTTTTACAAAAGTTATTACATCGCTTTTAGCCATTTCCGTAGCACTTAAACTTCGTAGCCATTCTTGATTTGGAATAAAAATGTTCAAATCGTTAAATCGTTTAAAGCCACTTTGCACCTCTTCGAGATGAAATGCGACTTGTTTTCTAAAGGTAAACTTTCGAAAGACGATTCCAATAAGTTGAAAGAAAACGAAGGCAATACCTTTGTTTTTGGATATTATATGGATATTGGTATTAGGGAGGCATGAACACCATGCAGAGGAAAGTATCTCTGCGTCGTTTAACAGCCCTTTCGAAGCGACTGGTAGAAAAATGTTAAGGTGTACTTTAAGGTTTTTCATAAAGCGTTTATTATTTTTGTAGCTATGTTATAACTTGGCGTTCTTTGGAATTAAATGTAAAACTCGTCTTAATATTACACACTTTACTAAGAAAAGGGAGTTTTATGGAGAGTTGTGAATGCCGCAAGTGGCGGTCATAGGTGGGCGATAATGAAAAAAATTATAATTTTTGCACATATTTTTTTGAGGAGATATGTTTTAAGAAGCAGTAGATTACCTGTCCATATAGATTCCTCACACGGTTTGTTTGCACAACTAAATTGGTGTTTGTATATTGCTTACTACTGTGAAAAAAAAGGGCTCAGACCTACTTTTAAACTCACTAATGCCAATTACTTTGATGACAGTTCATGCTTTCTCGGGTGCGTTTTCAAACACGAGGGTTGCTGTGATTCCCGGTTTTTAAAAATTAAACATATTTCTGAATTTCCTATTTCCCCAAGGCTATACCAAGAAATAAGCATTGCAAAAGCCCACTTACTTTTTTTTGATTTATTTTCATTGCAAGAAAAAATAAAAAAGTATACAGACGAGTTTGTATCTAAAAATTTTGGGAAGTCTGTTTTAGGTCTTCATTTAAGAGGTACTGATAAAAAAGCTGAAGCTCCACCACTCACTGAAGAAATGATTTGTCAAAAAGTTGATGCTTACTTGGAAAAAAACAAAGTTGATACAATATTTGTGGCATCAGATGAAGCAAGATTTATATCATTAATCAAAGAGAGTTATGAATCTAATGAAATTCATGTCTGCTTTCATGAGGACCTAATCAAAAGTCAAGGCGGTTTACCTATACACCTCAACAATAATTATGGGGATAAGGAGCAAAAACTGTTTGAAGCTTTGGTCAATAGCCTGTTATTGTCAAGAACTGATTATTTAATAAAGGGCGCATCTTTTCTTTCTGCTTGGTCCTGCATTTTTAATCCTAACCTTTCAGTCGAGTTGATTAATATCCCTTACAAAGAGAGCCTTTGGTTTCCTGATTCTAAATTGATTTGATAATATGAAAATATTGCATGTTTGTACCAGCGACTTAGCTGGAGGGGCTGCTCGGGCGGCATTTAGATTACACCGAGCGCAACGAAAAGCTGGGATGGAAAGCTTTATTCTTGTAGTAAATAAGGCTTCCGACGATCCATTTGTTCTATCCGTCTCAAAAGCGAGATATATCTTTATTACTATAGCCAACGCGTTTCAACGAGTTATAGTGCGCAAGCAAAAGACAAAAAATACCACATTGCACTCAATAAATTTGTTCTCTTGTGGCCTACACAGGGTGATCAACAGTTTCAAACCCGACATAGTAAACTTACATTGGATTTGCGGAGAGATGCTTGCAATCCAAGATGTGAAAAAAATAAAGTCGCCAATAGTGTGGACTATGCACGATATGTGGTCATTTTGTGGAAGTGAACATTATGCTGATGAAGGGCACTTTTTAAGATTTGAAAACGGGTATTCACCTTCAAACCGCTCTGAAGACCACGTTGGTTTTGATATAGATCGCTGGACTTATTCTAGAAAGGTCAAACATTGGAAAAACCTCAAAGTCAACATAGTCACTCCAAGTAAATGGCTTTCTCAATGTATATCAAAAAGCAAATTACTATCAAAACAAAAAATAGAAACGATCAGTAACTGTATTGATCACGGTGTTTTCAAGCCTTTTGATAAATGCGCTGCACGAACTCTATTGAATTTACCGTTAGATAAAAAATTGATACTTTTTGGAGCGTTTAATAGCACTTCAGACCCCCGTAAAGGTGTACATATCTTAAGAGATTCCTTGAAGACCATTGTTAGAGAAGATGTCGAATTGGTCGTATATGGCGCAAGTCGAGGAGATATTGAGACCCAGACTGGTATTAAGACTCATTATCTAGGGGTTTTACATGACGATTTTTCGCTTGCTGCAGCATACAGTGCGGCCGATGTATTCGTAGCTCCTTCATTACAAGATAATTTACCCAATACTCTCGTTGAGTCATTAGCATGCGGGACTCGCTGTATTGCTTTTGATATTGGAGGAATGAGCGACTTAATTCCTAACGACAAATTTGGTCGGTTAGTTTCACGAATTAACTCGGAGGATCTTACAGAAGCTATTTCTCAAGAATTATCGGTCCAATATTCACCTTCCATCGTCGCAAGTCTTTCCGCGGACCTAAGAGACGAAAAACTAATTGTCAAGAAATATATTAAAATATATGAAAAAGCAATAACTAGTTCCACAGATAGAGGTTGACGTTGTTCTACATCTTTTAATATGTAAAACAATTTATGCTAAGAACGGATCCACGTAGTTCGTTTTGGGTGTTTAGAAAGAATCTGCATCAAAAAGTGACCTAGGAAGGGTAAGGATACTAATCGAGTGAGGATATCTACCAGGAACCGTCGCAATGTGTTTTTTTCTTTTCTAGCGAGACACATGAAGTGATATGCGGCTTTTTTGTCACCTTTCACGAGCAATTCCAATACTTGACCTGAAAGAAAGTTAGCCATTGACGCAGTGGGAAGCCTGTAAAATGCAGCTGCATTTCCCTTGGTAGATATTAAGTCTTCATTTAGCGTATTGGATTGCATGAAGCACTGTTTTGCAAGTTCAGCATAGTATGCCTGATCTAATGCTTTCAGTCTGTTTGCTGACACCCCTTCTTTTCCAAAAATTCCCCTCTCATAAAGAAATTCAGGAATTACATAAAAACACCCAAGCCGAGATAGGCGCAACCACAAATCGATATCTTGTGAATACTTAAAAAATTCTCGATAACCACCTACTTCATTGTATGCGGTCTTTCTGAACATAACTTCGCCGTGGCTGAAAGGATTGTTCCCTGATAAAAAGTCTTTCGCTTCTGGACTTAACTTTGGAAAAGTAACTGGGGTTTTTAACTCATTTTCGCAAAGCGCGTGGACATTGTGGTAAAAGCAGCCTACCGCGACTTGTTTGGGATTAGTCGACAATATCTTATGCTGCTTATAAATTCGTTCAGGCAGTGATACATCCCCATTTCCTTGAATTGCAATGAACTCCCCTTGCGAATTATTAATAGCTAACTTGATTGCACCCGTAAAGCCTCTATTCTCTGAAGTTATAATGCGAAAGCGTCTGTCATCAATACTCTGAAGTATGTTACTTACTTTGCTGTCTGTGCTGCCATCATTAACTATGACTACTTCAAATGAGCAAAAGGTTTGGGTTTTTAGTGACTCAATAGTCTTTTCGAGAAATTCGCTTCTGTTAAAAACAGCCATACAAATGGAAACTGTTGGATTACTCATATTTAGCCTCCTTGCTTCTGCCTGGAATTCCAACTATTACGCTATTAGGTTGTACTGAACTCGTGACCACGCTATTAGCACCAAGTGTCGAGCCTTTCCCGATAATTACATCTCCAATGACGACGACGCCAGCAAAAATAGTTACATCATCTTCTATATTAGGATATCTGCCTTCTTTACCCTCACCTAACCTTGCAGCGCCCAAGGTTACGTTTTGGAAAATCGTAACGTTATTTCCTATATTGCACCCTTCACCAATTACGATACCTACAGGGTGAGGAAAACGAATATCTTTCCCGTATTTGGCTTTAGGGTTTATATAGCAACTAAACTTATTCCTTATTTTCTTTTCAAAGTACCTTTCTCGAATGTCATTAATAAAAGAATAACGTCCAACAACTAGCATTTTTCGAAGATAATCTTCTAAGCTCGAATCATTAAATATATAGTTAATAAGGCGTCGTTTAATATTCTTCATATTTTTATGCTTTTTATATCATTAGACTGGATAATAATGAATTCCCCAATAGGTATGCGTCCAGTTTTTTTAAAAAAAATAAATGGTTATTAGTGCTGAAACGATGTAACTGGAACTAGTTGAAATTGCTGCTCCAATTGCGCCTAGTGATGGTATTAATAGGATATTTAACCCGATATTGACTAATACCGAAGTGAGCATTATGTATATTCCATACTGAGGCTCTCCCTGACCCGCGTAAAATGCATTGATAACTTTAAAGTAAACACCAAACGCAATACCGGGAATGAGCCAAAGCATTACATCAGGAACATGCTTGAATGATTCTCCAAATATCGGCACCGTTAGCCAGAAGGCCCCAATGTATACAGATAGGCTGCAGATTAACGTAGCCCAAAATGTTAGTCTTGCAGATTTTGCTACGGTTGAATAAAGGTCTTGAGTTGTACTGGAAGAACTTGCTGACATTAATGCAAAAACAACGGCGGTGACGAGTTGCCAATTCAATTCCGAGAGTTGTACGCTAAGAGCATATAGTCCTAATTCATGTTCTGACGACAAGTAAGTCATGAGCAAAATGTCAGCTTTGTAATTAGCATCAATCAGAAACAATGCTACAGCATACACGATACCTTTTTTAAACATCTCACTAAAGACATGCCGTGAAACTTTGAGAGATTTCTTTTCGCTTTTAGCAAAATATAAGTACAAGGTTAAACTGAAGTTCAGTAATGAAGAGACAAGTGTGCTCAGCACTGCGAGAAATACTGATAAACCAAAGACGACTTCAAACAAAATAAGTAAGAGTAAGTTCAAAGCTTTCTGCCACCAAACTACTCTGTTAAAGGCTGAAATTGCGCCTTTCCCTAGGAATACACCACGAAAAGCATTTACTGAGAGAGTTAAAGGTAGTGTACTCGCAGCCGCGACTATCAGGGAAAGTGTGAGGTACTCAGGTCCGAACAAGTACATTGTCATAATAACTAAGCCAGTACCGAGAGAGCCAGCCATCACTATGTAAACGAATAGGCACCCTAAAATGGTGTCATCCTCAGCTAATTTTTTACCAGTAAAGTACATAGCTGCCTGACGCATGCCGCCTTCGACCAGAGCGCTGAAAAGCTGTGGGTAAACAAATACAGCCGCTAGCATACCTCTACCTTCTGTACCCAAAAAACGTGCGACGATTATTGTTGAGAGCAGGCCAACAAGAAGTGATAGCATTTGGGTTGAAAAGATAGAGGTTATATTTTTAAAAAGGGGCGATGAGCGGTTCTTATCCATATTTAAGTTCGGCAATTATATGGGCTGGAGTTAATCCACCAAAAGAGTCAACGTAATGGGCTTCTGCATCCATTAGATAACCTGTTTTTTGGAAAACGGCTTTGCGCGACAAATGGATTAGGTAAAGAATATCGTCGCTTGAAGCTTGCCCATTGTTAACTATGAAATTAGCGTGAACCTCAGAGATTTGCGCCCCGCCTCTGCTAAACCCTTTTAAGCCTGCCTTTTCAATCATCATGCCTGGAGGTCCGAATTCTTCGTACATCTTTGGATTACTTATGAATACTGAGCCACAACTTGGTAGCTTTCTTGGAAATTTAGCTGAACGAGCCCTCAAAATTGCTAGCATATCTCTTTTAATTTGTTTTGAAACGCCCGATTTAAGCTGCATCTTCGCCGAAACAATAATCTCACTATTCTTTTGAAAGAGGGATTGGCGATAAGAAAAATTACAATCTTTGACATCTCGCTCAATTGTATCGCCTCTGGGGGTGAGTGATTTTACTGACAAAAGAGTTTCAGATATCGATCTTCTCAGGCTTCCTCCGTTCATGTAAATTAATCCGCCAAAAGTCCCGGGAATCCCACAAATATGTTCAACACCTTTAAGGCCTTTTTCCGCCAAGTTACGTGCAAGTTTAGGTACCCAAACACTACTACCAACTAAAACTAAATTCGGCTCTAACAAACTAATCACGTTTAAAGCTTTAGTCATCACGATGATAGGAACCTTTATCATGTCATCCGTAAACAAAAGGTTCGAAGTGCAGCCCACTAGAAGGTAGGGCAGGCCCTCCTCATCACACTTTATCAGCGCACATTTAAGTTGCTCGATGTTCTGTGGAACAATTACTAACTCAGCTTTTCCGCCAGCTTTCCAGTAACTATATTCGCTTAAATTAACATTGCAAAACGACTCTCCGATATTAGAGCTGCTTTTTAAAAATAGATTCTGGAGAGGTGTCATTTTATGATTTCTATTTTTGCGCCCAGTGAACGCATTTTTTCGTAGAAACGGTCATAGCCTCTTCCAATTTGCCAGGCGTCGTCAATCAAAGTCGTACCATCAGCAATAAGACCTCCAAGGCTTAGTGCGATACCTGCTCTCAAGTCTAATGCTTTGACCTCAGCAGCAGACAGTGATTCACCGCC
The DNA here is from genome assembly GCF_902705815.1 of Alteromonas infernus. NCBI lineage: Bacteria > Pseudomonadati > Pseudomonadota > Gammaproteobacteria > Alteromonadales > Alteromonadaceae > Alteromonas > Alteromonas infernus. The sequence goes on along the minus strand of NZ_CACSIG010000075.1, from coordinate 108,613 downwards.
GTTAACCACAAGCATATTGCCATTTTCAAAAGAGTTTAATCCCATTTTATTTAGCTCTTTTGCGTACGCATAACGACCGGGAAATCGGAGGTCTACGAATTTAGATTGACCTTTTGCCTTTGCTGCATACACAGCTAATATTGGTTGCATATCAGAATTAATGCCGGGGTAGGGGCCAGTACTCAACTCAAGGGGAAAACAGCGAGAGCCCTTTACGATCATCGAATTTTTGTGCTTATAAATTTTCGCCCCCGATTCTCTCAGGTAAATCAAGGGAACCTCAAGGTGCTCATATGGAAAATCAAGAATCTCAACTTCTCCATTTGTAATCGATGCGCCTACAAGCCAAGTCAACGCTTCGACATTATCAGGGATAACCTCATGAGTAGCACCTCTTAGATAGGGTTTTCCTCTAACTTCGATGTGCTCTTGTCCATGGACTATAATTTCGGCACCCATAGAATTTAGAAGCGAAATTAAGTCTAAGATTTCGGGTCGCACATGAGGATTCCAAATTCTTGATGTACCCTCAGCCAAGCTACTTATCAAAATCGCATTCTCTGTAGCACCTGTCGAGCGCATAGGTAATTTTACCTCACAGGCCTTTGTCCGTCCTTTGTATTTTTTCTCTGCAATTAAAAAACCATTAACTTCGGACACACTCGCGCCGAAGGCTTCAAGTACCGTAATATGTATGTCATAAGCTCTGGATGATCCTTTCTCACCAATACTACATCCCCCAGGCAATGGAACCGCACCATAACCGAACCGAGTAAAAAGAGTACCTAAAATCAGTAATGTATTTCTAATAGAGCGACCATCCCAGTCTAGCGTTGTCTTACACTCTTTCTGCTCCGACACAATAAGCGTATCACCGAGTACATGAGTAGTTTTACCTAGCTCATTAAGCATTTCTTTATGGACTTGTGCATCCAATAATGACGCTGGGTAGTTGCTTATTGAAACATCTTCATTAGTCAGTAACGTTGCAGCCATCAACCTAAGGACAGAGTTTTTTGCACCACTAACTTTTACAGTTCCTTGTAGTGTAGAATTTTGGATCGCAATTTTATTGAACGTTTTCATCTTCTTCCGTTTATAGTATTTGAATTTTTTATCAAACTAACCAAAAAATTGTCATTACGTTAGTGCATTCAACGTGGGGGTTGTTGGTATTGGAAAATGTGTCTAATTTTTCTGTATGGAAAATAAAGGCACCAGTATAGTCCGTAAAGGAACTTCATTGGAACTGAATTGGCGTGAATACTGTGGATTTTTTTCTCATCATTAAATCGTTTTTTTAGTGTTTCCCAGTCATTTCTAGAACTAATGCCTGTATCACGCATCACGGCTAGAATATGTGGGCAAAAAGCCACACGAACATCCTTTAAGTACAATCTCAAAAAAAACTCGTAGTCCATTGCTATCGGAATGTCTTTGTTGAAACTACCATGCTTTGTAAAAACACTTCTAGCGCATAGGCAGCCCTGATGCCATATACCAGTTTTGAATCTTGTTAGCCAATCTAAACCGCGAGAGGTCTTACGTAAAAGACTCTTGCCGTACAAAATGTCACAGAGTAACAAGTCATTTCCATTCTCAATATAAGGAGCTACTTTCTCAAGTGCGTATTTATCATGCATATAGTCATCTGCATGGATAAAAGCTATATATTCCCCGGTAGCTAGGTTTATTGCTTTGTTCATAGCGTCAGCGATACCGTCGTCTTTTTCAGATACTACGATGTCCACTTTCTCCTTATATCTTTCAATGATCGCTGGGGTAGAGTCTGTGGAATTTCCATCAATAATGATGTACTCAAAATTCGTGTACGTTTGCGATATTACACTTTTAATGCAGCATTCTAAATGCGATTCATTGTTATAAACAACTGTTACTATTGATATTTTTTTCATTCGGCATTCTTCTGCTACTATTTGAATCGCTTTGAAACACTGTGGTAGAGCTCTATGTAACGCTGAGTCATATTATCGATAAGGAAGTTTTCAGAAGCGAAATTAAAGTTTTGTCTGCCAATCTTATCTCGAAGCTCTGAATTTAAACTGAGCTTTTCAATTTTTTCTACGAAACTATTAACACAATTTAAGTCGCACAGTAGCTCTCGTTGCGGCACTATTTCCGGCAGTGAAGAAATATTATGTGTTACGACAGGTTTAGCGCATAACATTGCTTCGACTGCCGTCAAGCCAAACCCTTCCATGCGAGAGGGAAATAAAAATATGTCACAGTAATTATAAAAGTCATTCAGTTGTTTTTGACTAAGTTTTCCAATAGATACAATCTTAGGAGAGACACGTTTTCTTGCTTTTGTTCTGAGCCCAGCAGTAGTTAATAAAATGAATCTATCATCTAGCTTTTCAATAATTTTCTCTAATAAATCGAAGCCTTTTCTTTCCGTTTGATTGCCGACGTATAGCAGTTTTATCTTATCACTTATATTTGGAACTAGTTCACTATCAATTTTTTTTCTGTAAAAAACGTCGGCACTTACACCGTTGTGAATTGGCACACATTTCTTTTGAAAAATACTATAAACCTCTCTCGCTGCATAATGACTAACGGCCGTGATAGCGTCAGCACTATTGAATGATGATTTTTCAAAATTTTTAACAAGAAATTTGTGGAAAGTCTTTTGTGGTAAGCTTTTATATTTATCAAGCTCTTTATTATGAACTACAAGATGCTCAGTAACAATTAACGGCTTATTTCTTTGTTTGAATGCAAATCCGTTCCAACTATTAGTGTGGATTATGTCTGCATCTGTTTTAAAGTTTCTTTTTATCAGCCAAGGTACATATTGATAAAAGTGTGGGTATTTTCTTATTTCCACCTTTAAACCGTTTTCAGTCAAAGACTTTGCTATGTTATATGTCCAAACGTCGCTTCCAGAGCCACATTCGACTAGAGGAAAACATATTTTGAGATTGTTATTTTTGTCAGAACGCATGATCAAACTTAAAAGTTATTTAGATTAATATTAAATTTCTTTACAGTGTTCTTGACAAGATAGTGCTTAGTAGCGAATTCAAAAGCTTCAGAAGTCACATATTTGCCCTTGTAAGAAAGAGCTAGCGCCAGCGCATTTTTAAGGCTTTCGGAGTTTCCTGGCTCAGCTAACCAGCCAGTTTTCTCATGAATTACCGCATCAGGTATACCACCGCTATTTGTCCCAACTACCTTGCACCCGGCAAGCATTGCTTCTACAAATGTTAAACCTTGTGCTTCTATCCAGCCATCGTCAGATTGTTTCGAAGGTCCAGCAAATACATCTGCCGCAGCGTAATAGTAATAAATTTCCGAACTGTCGATCCATCCAATAAATGTTACTTCTTTCTCAACGCCAAGGTTTTTAGCTAACTCTTTGAAGCGGTCTTCATCATGCCCGCTTCCTACGATAGCTAAATGTACTGCCTTTTCATTATCACGAAGCTTTTTCGTTGCTTCAATTAACTCTCCAACGCCTTTCTCTTCGTTTACGCGCCCCACAAAGAGAATTAAGTGTTCAGCCCCTTTAGGCAGCAACGATGCTCTTAAGCTTTCTATTTTATCACTGTTCAGATGAGGTAAAGGTAAAATGCCAGTGGGAAGTAACAACAAGTTGTCTGAAGAACATGGTGATAGTTCTTCAGCTTTGGCTCTAGTTACTGAACTATTGACTGTCACTATATTTGAGTGCTTGAGAGTGAATGCTTTAAATTTTCTAAGAATATTGCTATCTAGGGCTAGTACGTCGCCACCGTGAATTGTTGCAACGTGCTTTGTTTTTGTCAGTAACGCGACAAGCGCACATACAAAACCTTGTGGTACAAGCCAGTGAGAATTTATCCAAGTGGGTTTCCAAACTAATGTTTGAAGTAGGGTATAGAAAAATTCGCAGGTCACTAAAACAGGTAACTTAATTTTATTAAGCCAGCTTTTTTGCAAGTTACCCAGTGCGCCACCTTGGTAGCATACTGTTTGGCCTGATTCAGGTAGCCAATATCGAAAGCGGCGTATTTCAACACCATCCATTTCTTCTTTGGTTTTGGCGCCTGTATAGTGCGGTGCTAAAACTCTTACTTTAATCCCCTGCGTAACAAGTTCTTTTGCGAAATTATGAACAAAAGGGGTTGTGCTATCACCTTCCCAGCGAGGGTAATTGGAGGTAACAATAAGAATTTTCATCAAGAACGATTCTTCAAGTTATCGTCACGTGCTTTTTTTTCATCAAGCATTTGTAACTCCATTCGTCTCACTTTTTCTAGTGTTTGTTCAATGAGTTGACGATTAAAGTTAATGAGGTCGGCTATGATCGCAATTAAGAATGTGATTATACCTAGTAAAGTAAGCACTCCACCTAATATTAAAGACTGTATGTGACCATCTCCATCCCCCATTATGTAGAAGATGAGGAAACGGACTATAGGAATAAGGCCAATTAAAGTGATCAATGCACCAAGTAACACAAATACCCTGAGTGGTTGGTACATGGTGTACATTCGTAAAATCGTAGTTACCTGACGCTCGATGAATTTAGGAATACTTGTGAAAAGGCGAGACTCTCGCGTTTTAGCGTTAGTTTCAACTGGCACATGAGTTACAGCCATATGCTTTTTACCTGATTGAATCAGTGCCTCAATGGTATAGCTAAACGGACTTATAATGTTCAGTTGCAACGCAGCTTCTCTGCTGTAGGCGCGAAATCCACTCACAGCATCCGGAACCTTTACACCAGATACTTTTTTGACGACATAACTGCCTACACGTTGCAGTAGTTTTTTCAATGGCGAAAAGTGTTCAATATCGTTTGTTTTTCTATCCCCAACTACAACATCAGCTTTCCCTTCAAGAATAGGAACAACTAGTTTTGCAACGTTCCATCCTGCATACTGGTTATCACCATCGGTGTTAACGATTATGTCGGCACCACGTTTTAAGCATTCATCCAAGCCTTTTCTGAATGTTCTTGCTAGCCCTTTGTTATTCTTATTAACGACAATATGGTGCACACCAAGAGATCTTGCTACTTCAATCGTTTTATCAGTGGAGCCATCATCAATAATCATATACTCGATTTCATCGATCCCCTCTATTTGATTAGGTAAATCATTAACCGTTTGGGGTAATGTGTGCTCTTCGTTGTAGCAAGGTATTTGAATAATTAGTTTCATAGTATCCACTTAGCTAAGCAGTGCTTTTGTTTTCAACCAATATGTAAATACAAGCCATTTGATGCTAAATCGACAGGCAAGTGCTTTTGATGCGTATGATGAAGCTTCTTTTACACGATTGGTAGAAAGTAATTCGTGAGTAATGTGTTGATAAATAAATCCTAAATACGCCAGGCAATAGGTACGCAGTGAAGAACGTTTTAACAGTAAGGTTCCTTTTTGAAATACCGTTACCTGATACAAGCGTTTTTCCAGCATATTTACCATGGTTGTCATATTTTCTTTTTTACTTGTATCAGGGATGAGATGTCGAGACACTACGCAGGGGTTGTATAGTATTTTATCTGCTCGGTCTAAAGTTCGAAGATATAGGTCTCGGTCGCATTCCCAACGGATGTTTTCATCCATACCGTTTATGCACAAATAAAGCTCGCGCCTTATAATAGAGCAATTCAAATGGGCAAAGCCATGGCTTTCGAGCAGTTCAGAAACGCTCACGTCCATCGTTCCCCGTACGTCAGATTGCTTATATTGAAGTTTTTCAGCTAAATCTTCTAGCCATATCGGTCCCTGCTTTACTACACCGTCTACAAATACTGCTGTTTGATTCGTGTAATAAGCATCTACCGTACTATCACTATTTGATATGCTTTCATATGCTCGTGCTAGGTGTTCAGAGTCAATCCATTCATCGTCATCATCGAGGAAACATAGGTATTTACCAGCACCAACAAGAGCGCCAGTATTCATAGAGTAACTTTGGCCATGCCCATTTGGGCGTTTTATTTGATATCTAAAATAAACGTTTGAAGGCGTTTCCTTTTCAAATTGCTTGTAAGCTTCAAGAGACTCTTTATCAGAACCATCATTTACAACAATTACTTCAAAGTTAGTGAATGTCTGAGATAAAACAGAGTTTAGGGCTTTTTTAAACAAGTCGACCCTATTTCGAGTGGGGATTACGACACTAAAAAATGGGGTGTTTTTTACATCAGTGTTGGTCATAGTTTACGTACCAATAGGTGTTCGTTGATAGTAATAAATTCACCATTCATTGATTCTTCAAACCAATTAACGAAAGACAATATTTTTTCTATAAACTCGCCACGTTCCCTATCATTTTTGACATAGGGAGTAAGCCCAGCTTTCACGCTAGGTGAGTGAAAAGATAAAATAAAATAGGTTTGTCCGAGAGTATTTTGAAATTTTGTGAGGTTCTTCATGTCAGTAAGCGAAAAGCCCTCTGGAGAGAGTCTATGTAGCTTGGCTCGAAAAATTTTCTTCAATACTTTTATAAACAAACTTTCACTTGAATAAGAAGTTGGCGAAGAGTTGAAATAGTTGCGAACAAAAGAGAAGGGCGAAACAATAGCACTCGAATGTGGCCAGCTTAAGATGTTGTTTTCAAGTGATATATCGTTATTAAAGTTTCTAAAGTCAGGGCCATGTTGATGACGGTAATCAGCGAAAGGGCTAATACTTACGTCAATCTTGTAGTCCAATTCATTTAAAACCTGATGCGTGTTATCGCCGATACCGTATCTACCCGCGAGGTAAGTTACGGGGCGAGTTCCAGTTTGCTCGGTGATTTTATTGGTTAGTTCTGCTAGTTTTGCGCGTTCTTGTTCGTAATCTAAATTACCTGGATAAGATAGATGCTCCGGAACGAAGCCACCACTTTTTTTAAACGGAGGGTTGACCCATGGATGCAGGTGAGCTCCAAACTCAACTTTCTTCGATATCTCTTTACTTGCCTTAATATTGGCAATGCAATGCTGGCCTTGCACACTACTTACAAATGGATAGTCCATTGCGAGCGTTGTTTTAGCGCCCATTGAAGAAAGAGACTGAACTAGCCCAAATAACTCTTCGCCATGAGTCACAGAAGTAGCGTCCACGTTAAAGCCGCCTCCCCAGTCAAACTCTTCTTCCGTGTGAATGACTACCGCTAACTTAGGAGGGCATACATCGCCATCAGTCACTATAACTTTATTCCGTGTTTTAAGGTAAAAAGTAATCGTATCTATTCTTCAAATAGGAGTAAAGTGCAAGCTATAACAACTGAGCGTTTATTTTAGCTTTACTAGGTTTGCCGAACTCGTATCGACGCATTCTTTTAAGAGTTTTATAAAATTTCTATCGAATGCTAGCTTTTGCTCTTCGTATTGAATTCTATTTTTTCTACCAATATCTTTTAGCTTATCTAAGCCTGTTGATTGTATAAGTTCAATTGTATTCTCTATATCTTCGATAGAGCATTTGTTGACGCTACTGAAATAGCGAGTACTCTTACGTGAAACGTTGAAAAGAAACAGGTCTTCACCAAACTCATTCATAGGAGCTGCATTAGTTACAGCTACAACCGCATTGGTAGACATTGCCTCGTTGATGCTGTGACCGAACCCTTCAGCTTCAGATGGGCACAAATGAACGCCGCATTTATTCATCAAAAACTCCAGTTCATCTTGAGGCAAATATGAGCTTATAAACCTCACATTTTTTGCCTTATACTTCTGGTGCTCACTTAGTCGACTTACCACAGTAAGAGTCGGCCACTCAGGGTGTTTTTGCCAAGCCTGCAATAGTGGGATGGTGCCTTTTTGTTCGCTTTTCCCTGCAACGTGAAGATATTTGCAGTAATCTTTCTCAATAGTTTTATCTTGAAGGTTTTTAGAAGTGAACCCCGTGAACTCGCAATGTAGCCACTTGGCACTGAGTTGTTTTAATGCGTACTGTGTTTTACAAAATACATGCACATTGTCGTTTATTCTTTGCTGAGTTTTACTGCGTAACCATTCTTGATTGGGAAAAAATATATTAACGTGAGAGTTAACCATTATCTCGCTATAGATTTCTTCAAAATGAATGGTAAGTTGTTTTTTTCCTAGGAAAAAAGAAGAGAAAAGCTTTTTAGAAAGATTCCAGCAGTTTATAGAAAGGTGTTTGGCGCCATCAAACTCTCTTATTGTACTATTTGGAAAATGTTCCTTTATTACTTTACTTATGATTAAAGCATCATTTTTGAGCCCTTGTGAGGAACCGAATACAACATTTATTTGCCAGTCGTCCATGAACTAAATCCAAACCATTGGTTGTTTTTTGTTCGATTTAGATTAACTTAAGTTGCGTCAAAATTTATATATTATTTTGTTATAGAACCTGCTGCAGTTAGAGTGATTAAAAGTTCGTCCAGTGCACTATTTATATTTAAATAGCATTGCTCAAGAGCATCGGGAGATCCGTCATAGGGGTCAACGATTTCTTTTAATGGCCCAGCGGGAGGCGGTACGAAGTGAGCTAAATTTAAAGCTCTGTAATTATTATAATAACTGTCTAATAAATACTCATGCTTCAAGTCAAAGTATATAATCAATTGTCCATGACTTTTTATCATGGACTGTGACAACCATCTAGAACGATGGTCGTTCAGGTCTACATCCCACTTATTAGCTTCCAATATACATCGTTCGGGAGAAGGACGGTTTTCTAGTTGATGAAATCCTGCACCGTTTACAGCTACATGAGTTCCAAGCTGCTGAAGCTTTTTCTTTAATAGGTTTACTGCAAACGGAGAACGCATAATATTCCCATAGCAGATAACTAAAATCTCATTGATTGGTTCAGCTAGTAAATTAGCGTATTGCTCTAGATTGTTAGAATATTTTGAAATCTTAAGTCCGCGTTTTAGTTTTTTCCCTATAAGATCATTAATCTCACTGAAAAACGGTTGTGTATCGCCCCATTGGAAGGTATCAATAGTATCGTTCCCAGTCAGCAGCCTGAAAAAGCCGAACAAGCGTGGAAAAGTTTTAGACAAAGCTTTAGCAGTTCCGTTTTTTGTCCTGCTGCGTTCAAAGCTCGCTTTTATATCGTATAGATCAGAAGTTAAACTTCTGGCGTGCGCTTTTAAATTGTACGTAAGCTTATGGTTTTTTTCTTTAGTTAACAAATAAGTAGCGAGAATTTTTGGGAAATCAACGCCCGCGAAAATAGCGAGCGGAAGGCTGCCCCAGAAGCGTGCATTAATTTCGATGAGTATCCATTCATTTGAGCTATTGTTATGTTTAAACTCAAACATAGCTACACCGCTATAGTTCAAGTGAATACAAATTTTTTGACAGGCATCAAGCATATCTGGCGGTAATAGGCATGCCTTCCTATATGAACTTCCACCACCGTGTTCAGGCTCAGACACTCGTTTATGAGCAAATGCTGCCCGTATTTTACCTTTCCAAGAAAAGACAGATACTCCCATGCCTGTTCCTTCAAAATACTGCTCGACCAAGCACTGATCATTTTGCTGTTTAAATAGTTCAATATCAGAGGTTGAGCGGGCTATAAGCACCGTGTTTCTTCTATTGAGTTGTTCACTTTCGTATGATTTGGTAGGTTTCAAAACAAGAGGGAGTGAATATTTAGAAATTAAGGCTTCCGTAGAAGTCTCATTAAACTCACAGTGTTCTCCAGAGGCGACACTAATTCCCAGTTCTTCGGCTAATTTTCTAGTTTCTTCTTTGTCAAATAGGGGGCCGAGAATACTCCGGTCAGGGATAGCAAAAATCGCTCGTGTTATTTTAGATGCTTGAATGTCTAATAGTGGATACAACGATCTTTCATCACAAGGAATAATTAAATCATAATCCCCATCCTCTATAATTGCAGTTACTTTCTCCGACCATTCAATTTGAGTAAATGCCTGATAATTAAGCTTATAAGCCTTGTTAACATACTTCGAGCTGAGGGCCGGGGTAGTATTTATAAGCGTAACTATATCTACTTCCATTCCGGCTGCCCCTAGAGAGCGAATTACAGAAAGAAAGCTTCTAGTATCTTCACCTAAAACTAACACACGTTTTTGTACAAGTAACCGAGTCACGCTAAAAAATCCTGATTGAGTTTCTTGGCAAAAGAATAAAGATTATCAAAAATTTGCCATCTTAAAGGTGTGTTTTCTGGCTGGAAAGCATGCCCTGACTTTACGAGTATGCACTGTTTGATACCAGCTGCTTCAGCGGCTTCTAAGTCGCTAAACTTGTCACCTACCATGAAGCTTTTACTCACATCTACAGAATGTTTACCAATGAGATTTAAAAACATCCCAGGATTAGGCTTCCGGCATTCACAGTTCCTTTTGTAAATGCCATTCGCACCTGTTGGATGATGCGGGCAAAATTCGATATCAGTGATAGTAACACCGTGTTTTGCAAGTTCTGCGTTAAGCCAGTTCATTAAGTTTTGAAAATCTGATTCAGAGTAATATCCTCGTCCAATACCGGCTTGGTTAGTCACAACTAATAACTTATATCCAGCGCTCTGTAAGAGTTTTAGGGCACTAATGCAATTGTCAGTAAATTTGAAGTCCTCGATTTTGTGAAGGTAGTTAACTTCTTGGTTTATTACTCCGTCACGATCAAGGAAGATGGCTTTTTGCTTAATACTCATTGTAAAGCCTTATTATACAGCTTATTTCTTATAGAGAGTGCCACTTGGTTCAACAGCTTTCTGTCTTCGGGAGAAAAAAGAGGCAAAAGAGTGGCTAAGAATATTGATATAAAATAAGTTCCCGCGCCAACAATTGAGGTGAATAGAATTCTTATAATTAGACTGTCAAAAATGTTGCAGGCCATTAGGACACAGAACGACATAATTATTCCACAAATGAAGATAACGCTGCACATTCTAATCAAACGTTTCGCACTTATTTTAACCACTGCTGAAAGCCAAGCTAAGCTGCTCAAAAACATAAATACGCTAAATAACGCCCTAAATTTTGCCAGTGAATCAGGGCTGGTAAGAAGTTGATAAGTGAAGTAAAGAGATATAAGGGCTACAAAAAGTGTAATTAAGTCGTAGAAGAACACATGTCTTATTAGGCCGCGAGACAATAAAGCATCGCTGACAAAGTCTCCTGTTGTAGCGCTAAGTGTTAATATTGCTAGTGTAGCTAAGATAGGCGCATACGCTACCCATTGTTCACCAAGTAGCAATAACGTTATGTCTTTTGAGAGTAGAAAAATGCCTATCGACATAGGAGTACAAAGAAGTAGCATAATGAAGCATGTTGCATAAATGCGATCAAAACCTTTTTCTTGCCTGTTGCCCATGGACATAAATGAAAAAAATACTTGGAACAAAGGGCCTACAAGTTCTCTCGACGGTAGCATAGCAATATCTTTTAAAGTGTTGTAACCGCCGACATTAGATAGACTGAAAAACGAAGCAGCTAACCATACGTCGAATTTCGCGCGGACATGAGCAACACCATTTCTCAACAGTAACCATTTTCCAAAATGTAGAGGTTTTCTGAAATATTTGAAAGTGAAAGTCGTACGCTCTTTTAAAAATACATAACTCACACAACACTGAGCTATAGCGTTGGTTAACATTCCTGTCACGAGTGCCCAGTGATTCGTATAAAAGTAAGCAATGGTAATCGATATAACGCTACCTGCAATTTGTCCGAATACTGCAAACTTTGCAAAGTAGTGAAACGACAACTCGCGTTTCAAATGAATAATAAAACCATTGTTAGCAGCATTGACTAGCGGTAAAAAACTTAGAGTAATAAGAGGGAACAATAAATCTTCCCTTTTTAGCAGTGTTACAACAAAAGGCGAGAGACATATAAGCAAAGTAGTAAGACTTGTTTTAATTCCAAAATTTAAAGTCCAGCAAGCACACAGCTCTTCTTTTGATACCTTTAATTTTTGAATGTAATACTGGTCAACGCCGATATCAGTGAAAACGCTCGTAGCCTGAATAACTAGTAGTAATACAGCGAAGGCACCAAAGTCTTCTGGGGTAAGTAGCCTAGCCAAAAGGAAAACGGAAAGAAAGCCTAAAATTCGGTTAAACCAAGCTGCACCTAACACCCAAGTGGAACTCTGTAATAGTAAATTACCCTCGCTCATTTAAAAGACTGTCCGAAAGCCTAAAACGGGATCTAGATTCGTCAATCCAGCGTTTTAAAAGTAGCAGGGGGCGTTTTCTTTGGAAGCTAGTGATTAACAAAGTCTCTTCATTACTACACAATGAAGCTTTGTACTGACCTCTTCCACCCATAAAATCATATGTAGTTTTGCCTTCTCCGGCATAAAGAGATATCGCAAGAGCATGGGCTACCAAACCTGGTTTTAGCTTGTTGTCATCTTCATATTTTATGCCTGATAAGTAGAAATATACATAACCATGGTGTATAAAATTATAGAGAAAGCAAGCAGGTACACCGTTAACATTTAAAGATAATATATCAATGCATCCGCTACTAAAGTTACGTTTTATCAGCTCGTAGTGAAAATCTCTAAATAGAGGGTTATTGAACCCACTTTTACTTCCTTTCCATCTCAAGCGATGAAGTTGTCCCGCGTCCGAAAGCATTCTTAAGGCTTCTTCCAGAGAATCTGCACGTTTTAATTTTACGTCACCTTTTTTATTTAGAAGTTTTATTGAACGTCTGATCTGATGCCTTGTGTTCTTTGATAATGTAGTAAGGTAGTTATCTAAATACCCAAATTCAGGTTTGAGTGTAGTTGAATAACTCTTGGTTTCCCAGATTGTTCTTGGAAAGAGGTTTGTAGAGCAGGGTGTTTCAGAAATTTCTTGTCGGCTAACCCCCAAAACGAATTCATCTACAAATGGATATTCTGCGGTCAGATAGTCTAATACAACGGTCCGGATAGACCATTCTCTTCCTCTTGGGCATAGTATGTCATTGTATTCACTCCATATTTGGTCAAAATTTTGTTTCCCAGTTCTGTTTATCCAAAGTTGGTTCGTAGAGTAAAAGGTTCTGTTTTCTTTATGGATAGAAAAAAATGCCATACCAACAACCTGGTTGTGCTCATAAACAGTAATCAAATTAGTATCGTAGTTGACCATTTTTAGCCAACAACCGATCCACTTCCAGCTAGTAAAAAAGCTTTTACTCGAAAGTTTTTCCAATTTGAGCCATTCATCTGCAATATAGGTTAACTGCTCTTTTTCTAATTTTTTAGTTGTTACGGCTAGAGAGTTCATAAGAAGTGCAGTCTTTTGCTTATCCAATCCATTTTTTAGGTTTCTAGAATAGAGCCATTAGAGATTTTAAGCAATCGCGGTCTCGCTCAGTTTAGCATTCACCATACTTTGGAGCTTCGATGAAATTTTTATTTCAGCTGCTTGTAGTTTTCTTGACTGTGTCAACAGTGTTTATTGTGTTGACAATTTCCACAAAGCCTATCTTGATCAATAGTGAAAAAGTCTCTGGCAGTGTTGTTAAAAAAGCGTATAGCTCTCTTACAGAACTAAGAGAACAGTTGCTAAATGACGACCAAGATTTTGCAGTCAGTCTGTCTGAAGAAGAGCTTAATAGCATGCTTTTATTAGCCAATGACCTAGCGAGTGTCAATATGAGGATAAATCTTGGTGTAAATAATGGGATTTTTGTTTTTCAATTGGGTACTAGAATACTCAGCCAGCCTTTTTACATAAATGGGTTTTGTATATTAGGTGGGGCCGCAGAGAGATTAATAGATGAGTGCAAAATAGGGTTAATTCCGATTAGTGGAAAAGTGATGGAGTTTTCTATTGCTAAAAGCGCTCAACTTCTAGGAGGGAGAGAATTGGCGGAGTTAGTTAAAGATTCATTCAGTTCGGTGCAAGTAGATCAAGGTTATCTGATTGGGAAAATGAGAAAGTCTCAATTACTAGGAGAGAACATTCGCCAACGAAAGAGACAATTCGTTAACGTATCTAAAAGGTTATTTCAAAATGCTACTATACACAAAGACGCTGTAGCAGTTTATATTGATGCATTAAATTCTATTCCACATTCTGAAACCCGTTTAAGCGTCTATATAGCTCAAGCTTTTAAAACTGCTAAAGCTTCGCCAAATGCTTTGCCACCGAAAAAAGAAAATGAAGCTGCCCTGTGGGCAGTTGCGATCTTAGTTGGGTCAAACCAGTTTGCCGATATGATTGGACTAGATAATTTGCCCCTTAACTTAAGAAGCACTCAAATAAATGGCCGTTTCGACCATAGCCTACATTATGTTTATTCCATGATTATCGAACTTACCACAAATGTTTCGTTGAGCAATAAAGTAGGTTTGTACAAAGAGCTGCTAGACAGTGAAGGTGGAAGTGGTTTTAGTTTTGATGACTTGGTTGCCGATAGAGCAGGAACAAAGTTAGCTCACGTTGCTACATTGGACAATAAGCATGCAGTTCATATACAGGCATGGTTTGCTTCTAATGAAATAATTCTTCTGCCTAAATTAGACTTCCCTAATAACCAATTACAAAGAAACAATTTTAAGAAATATTTCGGAGGGGCTAAGAATAGCGAACTTGACACAATAATAGAACAAATTGAAGCTGCCATTGATAATTTAGAAACATATAAGCTTTAGGTTAGGTAGTAATTTTAACCAGTACGATTATTAGCTAAAGAGTGCTATAACTAAATAACACGCTATTTATCTTTAATGAGGGAGTATGAAGTGGGGTTTGACTACAATGAAGCCTTTTCTAGAAATATCGGATGGGTAACCGAAGAAGAGCAAACAAAGCTGAAAAATGCCAAGGTAGCAATTGGCGGGTTAGGTGGTGTTGGTGGTGATCATGCGATTGTCCTAGCGCGTTTAGGAATCGGTCATTTTCATATCTCTGATATGGACGCCTACGATTATGTTAACTTCAATCGACAAGCTGGCGCAAATGTAAATACGGTTGGTAAAGACAAATCGTTAGTTATGGAAGAGACGCTGACTTCTATAAACCCATCAGGAAGTTTAAAGAACTTTCCTAGCGGGATCTCTGAAGATAATTTAGATGAATTTCTAGATGGCGTTGATTTATATGTAGATAGCTTAGATATTTTCAAAGTTGATATACGTCGCAAAGTTTTTCAAGCATGTTACGACAAAGGTATTCCTGCTATTTCCGCAGCGCCAATGGGTATGGGCACAGCCTTGATGTGTTTTTTACCAAACAAAATGAGCTTCGAAGAGTATTTTTGTTTAGAGGGTGTCGATTTCGAAGAGCAAATACTTAGATTTGTGGTAGGTATGTCACCGAGTATGTTGCAGAGGCATTACCTTGTAAAAAAAGCGAGTGTTAATTTCACCGAGAAAGAGTCTAAAGTACCCTCTACTTGTATGGGAATATCTCTTGCCGCAGGAGTGCTATGTACTAACGCGTTAAAAATCTTACTTGGAAGGGGGGAGGTAATCCATGCACCGCAAGGGCTTCATTTTGATGCTTACTTAAATAAGCTTGTCAAAACCAATCGGCCAGGTGGGAACAAGCACTGGAAACAGCGCTTTATGTGTTGGTATTTAAGAAGGCTTCTTGCAAAAGGTGATGATTAGTACGTTTTGAGTACCCCCACCTAGCAAAGCTTGAATTTTAGAGAAAGGTAAAATAAAAAGCCCCAATGGTTATACGTTGGGGCTTTTTTTTCAATTTAAAAAACAGCTATATCGTTGACTTAATTACTTGCGACGACGGCGGCTAGTACTTACTAAACCAAGCAGACCTAAGCTCATAATTGCTATCGTTGAAGGTTCTGGAACCGCAGCAAAAGATATAGAACCGTCGTGAAGTCCTCTTAACGTTGATGTGCCATCACCGTTATCATCGATCTGAACCTGCGATGCATCAGTGTTGTAGTCAACACTTGCAACTACGTTAACAAAAGATGTAATCAAGTCATTAAACGAGCCTGTGGCAAAATTGAACATATCACCGACCATAACGCCGTTTACTGTCCCTGTTCCTACCGAGCTCAAAACGCCAGCTAGGTTTTGACCGCCAGCTGGTGTATTAATAGTATCATACACATCTATTGTAAATAGCTCAGTAAATGTGTCAGCTATTGTTGCTTCAAACGAATCATAGTAGTAAAACGTTATAGCTCCACTATCGTAGTCTGTTATTAACTCACTGCCAGAAATTGTGCCACTTAAATCGAATTGAAAAGTAAGACCCCAATCTTGTGAATAGTTGTTATCACTAGGACCAGCCTGATTGAGGGTGTCCTGAGGCGATAAGTCACTGATTCCGTTCAGGCCTAACGAAGCTATTGCATCATTCACCGAGCCAGAAAAATTTACGCCACCGAACGTGTTAATGTTGCACCCTGTGGAAAGTGACAGTGCACCACAGTCTGCCACAGTGGTTGATTGATAGTTATATAGTAATTCGCTTAACCAGCCAGTTGTAGTTGACCCAGCAGCTGTGTTTGGGTTTAGGCCGCCATCGAAGTCTACACCTACATCTATATAAAACTCTTCAGCAGATACTGCTGAAGTCGCGAGCGTTAGTGCTGCGCCTATTGCAATGTGTTTTAATTTCATTTGTGAATCCTTGTAACAAAACTAAAAATTTTAGTAAGGCTGCTACATCAAAATACTTCAAATCCTTTATGCAGCCGTTCAGTAACATACTATGCTAAAAGCGCGCCAAGTAATTAATCTATATAAATCATGACTCTACAAGAAAGGTGATTGATGGTTGTAAAACTTTCTGACAAAGCGAATACCTTGAAAACGAATTAGCTCGCGTTTTTTGCAGAGCTAGCTTCATTTAAATGATTTATAATTTGTTCATTGTCCGGGTCAATTCCTAAAGCCTCTTTTAAAATAAGAATTGCTTGTTCAATGTCGTCGTTTTTTAAAAGTGCGTAACCATAGGTGTCTAAAACAGTCGCACTTTCCGGTGCTATCGCGAAAGCCCTCTCAGCAAACTTCAGTGCTTCCTCAAAATTCTCGTGTTTAATCAATTGCCAAGATAAGTTATTCAGAATAATGAAATTGTTAGGTTCTGAATTCGCTAGTACTCGATAATGCTTGATGGATTTTGTCACATCGAATTTTGAAAAAATACTTGCCAAGGTTAGTCTTATAGTTGCGTCATCAGGCCGTATTTCAAGGTGTTTTTCTAGAAATTTAACCCCCTGTTCTGGGGTGTTATTGTTGACGTTTGCGCTATATATAATCGAAGCCGTTCTTGAGGAGTTAGAATAGTTATAATATTCAGTCAGAGCCTTAATTGCCGAAGGGAAGTTTCCGTTTGCATAAGCTATATGCCCCAGAATACTTTTATACTCAGGAGTATTTTTCGATTCTTCGCTAAGCAGATCGACAGCTCTTTTCGCTTCTTTAATTTGCTTATTTAAGATTAGATAGTGCGCTCGCAATAGTTGAAATTGTGTAGATCTAGGAAATCTTACCAGCGCTTTTTCAGTCTCGCGAAGCGCTTTATCAAACTTACCAGTTTTGTCAAATAACATGACAGGGAACAGCCATGGCTTAATGTTTGATGGGGATGTGCTCCTCCAATCCTGATAAACACCTAGTGCTTGTAACTCATCCCCGTTGATTAAAAAAGCTTCGGCCCATAATTGCCAGAACTGGTCAGGAGCGTTTCTCCTCGATTTTACTAGTTCGAAGGCATCTATAAGCTGTTGTGACTTACCGTCAGATAGTAATGCTTGCGCATAACTCGTAATATATTGAAAATTTTCTGGCGACTCCTCAATTTTTTTTCGATAGATGGAAAGCGCCGATTCTATTTCTCCATATTCTTTCTCTAACAAAAAATAATTAAACAAAGTAGTGCCTGTTGCTTTTTTAGATTTGGCTAACATTTTTTGTAGTTCGATAGCCTTATCGAAGTTTTTCTTTTCAATTGCCTTCTTCGTATAAAAATTGATCGAATATAAATTCAAGCTATCGAGTGAAAGAGCTTTGGCATGTATTTCTTCTACTTTTTTGAGGTCACCTAGTTTTGCATAAACTGTTGCGGCAGTATTAAGCGCTTGTACATTGTCGGGGGATTTAAGTAGCCAATCATCGACTTGTTCTTTTGCTAATGTTAGTTGGTCTGTATTAATGTAACCTTCAATTAATGCGAACCTCGTGATAGTTTCATCATCTATCAGTAATGACTTTTCTAAATCAGAAATACCACTTGCGTCGTTTAAACTCAATTTGAGAATACCAACTTTCGCTAAAGACTTAGCATCATTTAAGTCATTGGTTTTTATTTTCTTTATCAGGCCTTTTGCTTCGTCAGTCATTCCTTTATTAACAAGTTCAGCGCTCAATTTGAATAAAAGTTGCTTGTCATTATCGTCGATGAAGGAATAGTTACCCATATCTTTCAGAGCATCTGAGGTGTAACCTAAGTTTATCTTAATATCAGATAAAATTTTGTTAACTGGGTGAGTGGCAACTACGTTCTTGCTGACTGGAAGTAAGTACTCAAATGCTTGTTCGTTTTTCCCTAAGTTATAAGCTGCCACTCCAGCATATAGTTTCGCAATAGCATCATCGGGCTCACTTAAAAGCGCTGTATCCATATGTCTAATCGTCGATTCGAAATTTTCCTTATTGAACAATACGATACCTTTCAATATGTTTGTATAGTGATGATTGGGAAACGACGATAGAATTTGATCAATGAGAGGGGTTGCTTTCTCAAATTGGGCTGTTTTTGTATAGCTGTCAGCTAATAGAAGCTTCCCTTTTTCGTTTGATGGTTGGTCTTCATTAAACTGTTCAAAGTTTTTTACTGCACTTTCGAAATCACCATCTTTAGCGTACAGTTGCCCTAAAAGAAGCCGTGCCTCATAAAACGATTCATTAGTGCTAAGTAATTCCTCAAGCAATATCTGAGCATTAGTGTAGGAACCCTGCTGACTTAAAAGAAAAGCTTTTCCGAAGGAAGTGTAGTCTGCTTCACCGGAAACAATCTCGGCTTGTTCTAAAGCTCGTTTAGCTTTGATATGTTCATCTAGCGCAGCGAATGCGATAGAGCGATATACATAAATCTGCGTAGTTAACGCGTTTGAAGTATCTGGTAGGGTTTCTGACTTTTCTATTATGCCTTCGTAATCTTCCTGAAAATACAGGACGCGATAGAAGGACTCTAATACCTTATCGTTGTTTTCTTTATTTGAAAGGATAAACTCTAACTCTTTTCTTGCATTAGCGTACTGGCCACTTTGCAGATAGACATTTGCAAGTATTTCTCTAGCTTCAAGAGAATCAGGTGTTTCTTTTACGAGATTCTTAAGCTTTATTTCTGCTGTTCTAAAGTCCCCTGACTCTAATGACTTCTTAGCATCACCCAACAATTCCTGCGGACTCTGCTGAGAGCAACCTACAGTGAGTGCAAGGCATACAAGAAATATCAGTAATTTGTCCATGTTCATTCCTTCGAAAAGCGTCAAAGCTAATAACAGATGATACTAACAGTTAATTCTTATAAAACAAAAAGCTCGCCTAAGCGAGCTTTATATCGTCATCGAATCTTACGGTCGCTTATTACTTCATAGCTTTCTTACGAGAAAAAGCGCTAATTACAAACAATGATAAACCAAACATAGCTACCGAAAATGGCTCTGGTACTACCGCGAAACTAACTGAACCATCATGGGTACCACTTAAAGAAGTAGTGCCATCGCCGTTATCATTAATTGTCACGAGATTAGCATCAGTGTTGTAATCAATATTCACAACGATGTCTTGCTGATTTTCTAATATTGATGCGAAAGTTCCAGAGCTTACATTAAAAAAGTCGGTAATCGCTACGCCGTTTATTGAACCTGAACCAAATGAAGATACCAAGCCCTGAAGTATTTGTCCGCCAGGAGAGTTAAAGGTTCCAAATACGTCAACAGTGAAAAGTTCAATCAAAGCTGTTGAAACGTCACCGGTTGCAAGTGTCGTTAAGTCATAATAGTAAAAATTTACAGTGCCACTATTGTAGTCTGTAACTAAATCTGGTCCTTGAATAGTTCCTTCTATGTCAAAACTGAATGTGATTCCCCAGCTTTCAGAATAACCATTATCACTTGGCCCAGAGACATCGAGAACGTCCAAAGGGCTAAGGTCAGTAACGCCATTAGTTCCTAGTGAGCTCAAAAACGCGGCAAATGACGTGAGATCTGCGCCCCCGGATGTGTTAACGGTGCAACCTCCAGCAAGTTCTGCAGCAGAACAAAAGGCAGTAGTATTTGAATCATACTTATGGAGGAGTTCAGTAACCCAACCAGTGGTGTTTTGGTCTATCGCAACGTCACTGTTTTTCGATGCATCGAAATCAGCTCCATTATCTATGTAAAATTCATCGGCTGTGGATGAAAGTGAAACTATGGGCAGAACGAGTGTTGCTAAAAGTTTAAATAAACGCATGATTTACCTCGATACATCAACAAAAAATCATATTCGGTTTTCTGGTATGGCGATGCAAAAAATGAACCATACTTCCAAGTGTATGAATACGAAACCTTTTAAACTATGTTCCAAGTCGCTCAGTTAACAGCTTGTAAAAAAATTTGACATTCAAGGGTGGAGCTTATTTTGTGGAAGGGGGGATTTGATTAGGGCGCTTCTACTACTAGAAATATCGTTTTGAATCTCGGTGAGTAGTTCACCGAAACCTCTTCTTAAGTTCGCAGGCACTTCCATGGGATTAATAATAAATGGCGCTCTCTGACCATGATAGTCTACTACTGAACCTATTTGTTTGAAAGGTAGCCCAACTAATCTCATGCTCCTTGCTAGCCTCGGCTCAACCATTACGTAACAATGATGAATATTTTTTTCAATTAGAACCGCTGTTGCTGAAAGGTATAACCCTACAGCAATAAATGGAAAGCACCGTAACTCAGTTTCTGAGTAAGTATGTTCATTGATTGCACCGATAGCTGCGCCGTCGAACTCATCCATTTGTCTTCTACGGAAGTGTTCAGGTACTGCTAATCTGGAAATTTCTACAATATCTTTACGTTCGAAGTTTGATGGTAAGAATTCTTCATCTTCTATACTTTCATTGCAGAAGACTTCGATTGGTAGCTTCTCTTTTTCAGATTGAGAGGTAATTATGCGAACAGTTCCGGCAAATGTAGAGGAAAGTCGGTGCTTTATAAGGCAGTGGATCGAATGCGAGTCAAAATCGTCGGTTTCAAGTTTATTCGCTCTTATTGGCTCAAGTTTGAGTTCTTCAGCATATACGTTATGTCGTATACCAAATGAAGCTTTGACACTTTCCTCGCTATTAGAAACATCAGGCTCAAAATAGGTGGCGAAATGTGATGCAATTGATTCGGCGTCTTGTCGGTTTCTCATTTTGATATTCTCTACATTTGTCGTTATAAATTTTAATATGCATTCAGCAATAGCTACTAAGTAAACCAAATCTTTTTTTTGAGTTTAAATTCGACTAGGCCGAAATATTCATGTAAAGCTCTTTTGATTATAGTTAAGTTCGAGGGATCTGGTAAATTGAGCTTAAGTACAATTTTGGGTTTTACTAAAAAGTCGGTAGGAGCAGCGTGAATATTTACCCCACATAACTTGAAGTAACTACTGGCTCTTAACATATGGCTCGCCGACGTGACCAAAGTTAAAGATGAGGGGTGAATATTTTTCACAATTCCCTGAATTTCGGATTCAGTGTCTTTGCCTATTGGAACTTCAATAATATCTTTGCTCTCCACACTGCGACGTTTGAGAAATTCGCGAGCGTAGCGACTATAAGCGCTTGGCCACTCGCCAAATTTACCGCCAGCAACAATTATCTTGTATTCATGAGTTTGATATATATCTGCTGCGTGTGATAATCGTAAATAAGAGCATGGTGGCCATCTGTTTGCATATGGAATAGTCATTTCATCGTAATAGTTGCATGCCATTACCACAATAATGCGCTGTCCATTGCCAGTGTTTTTTTCATTTTTATCGTGTTTGCTATTGATTGAGTGTTGCTCCAGTGGATGTAATAAAGCTGAAGAAAGAAAAGATTGACTACATGAAAACAGCAAAATAAAAGCAAATAAGATAGTATGAAAAGAGTACTTATTCTTTTTAACTAATAACAATAGCCCTGACATTAGCACTAGGATAAAGAAATGTATCAAAGGACTGGTTATTATATTAGCGAAAGTACTCAATGTCTTATTCTTGATTTAATTAACCTTTGCTATTGTTTTACCACTCATTTATGCAAAAACACCAGAGATAAAATTATGAAACTCACGTTTTTTCTATTTCTTTTGTCTATATTCAACATCCTTAACACCGTTCATGCTAGTGATACTCTCTCACTACCTTCAGTTATAAAAAAAGTACAGCCATCGGTAGTAGGTGTAGGGTTGCTTACCCCTATCGAAGGAAATTTAGCACAACTAAAAGGTACAGGGTTTGTTATTGGAGGAGGGCGCTACATTGTCACAAACTATCACGTTGTATCAGAAACACTTTCCCAAGATAAAATTCAGAAGCGTGTTGTTTTCGTTGGTACTGGTCGTAAATTTGAATTGTATGAAGTAGAAATAATAGATTTTGATCCAGTGTTTGACTTGGCAATTCTAAAAATTTTGACTGATAAAGTTGTACTTCCTTCTAAGTTCACATTTCGCAAAACTGAAAGCATGGTTGAACCGGGGGAAGAAATAGCCTTCACGGGTTTTCCGATTGGTAGTATACTTGGATTGTATCCAGCTACTCATAAAGGAATTATTGCGGCAGTAACTCCTGATGCCACTCCAGCAAGCTCTTCGTCTCAACTCAATTCCCAGTTAATTACTAGGTTACAGCAAAAATTCGATGTTTATCAATTAGACGCTACTGCATTTCCAGGGAATAGCGGAAGTGCGCTATATGTAGCTAATTCAGGTGAAGTGATTGGCATTATAAATAAAGTAATGGTTCAAGGTGGAAAAGAGTACGCACTATCTTCCCCGAGCGGGATTACCTACGCAATACCTGTAAAGCATTTGCGAAATTTAGCAACTAGGAATAATATTGACTTGTAAAGACAAGGAATCGTCAAATTTCTTTACACTTTTTGTAGATGTCGCAACTAACCTATTGTTTGCTCGATCAAAATTATTTGGCTAGTTTTTTGCATCTAAAGGGTTTGTTTAGATAAAAGTTATCAACTGATAGGTTCGGATTAGATTTATGCAAAAGTTATCAAGACGTAAATTGTTAAAAGGGACAGTTAAAACTGCACCATTGCTTACCTTAGCGAGCAGTAAGTCGGTTTGGGCGTCTAGCTGTATGTCTATGTCGGGTTCACTATCAAACAATTTCTCGAACAAAGTCACTTATGAGTGCAATGGGTCGGCAGGGTGTACACCAGGCTTTTGGAAAAATCACATTCAAGCATGGCCTAAATTCCTTTTTCCTGGGATATTTTTGTTTTCAAACGATAAGTTTAAAGTCGCTTGGGATTGGACAATGGGCTCGCATGATTATCTAGACGGAAGCAAAAAGTATTACGGTTGGAGTGATAAGTCGTTAAGAAAATATGCGAAAATGGATAATCATGGTAGCTACGCCCAAACTTGGACCGCACTATTGGAAAGCATGTGTCCGAGCTTTATTACTAAAGAAACATTATGGCAATCACTAAATGAAGGATACGAGGGTGGAGAGAAAGAAGCCGAGTATCACATGGCGGCAGCTTTGTTGAATGCTGCTCACAGTGACATAGACTATGGATATGATATGGTCCAGCTACTTACTTTCTGTAAAAAGGCTGAAGAGTCGAATAGTAAACAGACATTGCATCGTTTCATAGATTCTATAGTATCTTTGAATGAGCGTGGAAATATAGATGCTCCGGAAGTTCAGACTTTTTCCACGTCGGACCTCTCGGAATGTTTCAAGTCCGAGAAGAGGGCATCAAGTAGAAGCTATTCTGTTAGAAGTTTTGCTACCTTTGAAAGCTCAGAAGCTTCAATTGATACCTCTAACATCATTGGTGACGCCTCGGATTACCCCTCTACAAGATAGTTGTTTTGTTAAATAAATTCGTTGAAGTAACTCATACCGATTCTATTGTTGTTTTGTATCATAGAGGAACAGGACAAACATTAGTTTTTGGTATTGATATAATGCCTCTCTTAATATTTGAGGGTTCATCTAATCAACTAGATGAGCCCCAGTTTGCTAAATATCATATAACGATAAGCACCCTTAGAAAATTTGATATGTTGGAAGACTGATAAGAAAACGGAGTTTATTGGTGCGTAATAACAGTTGTATAGTTAAAACTTCCCCATTTTCTTTTAAAGTATCTTCACATTTTCCGTCTGTTATAAAAAACCTGTCCACGCTATACCCTGACTCGCTGTTGACGTCTAGTGGTACTGCAGATTTTAACGTCTCAGTAAATATGCCTTTCGTCTCGGCCATCCCTCTTTTCAAACGAGCATTGTTTTCTTTAGATGGTTTTGCTCCATTTACTCGAGGGCCTATTGATCATAGTCACGCATTACTCGAATGGGGAATGAATTGGTGTGTGTCTAAATATGGGGCGGACAGGCTTATTATTCATGCTGCTTGCGTTGCAAGGAAACAGAAAGCCGTCTTATTATCTGGTGATTCAGGTAGTGGCAAAAGCACATTATCTTGCGCATTAATGAATGAATCTTATCGGCTATTAACAGATGAATTGACTCTTGTTAATTTGGAAAACTCATTAGTAACACCTTTTGTAAGGCCAGTTAGCCTAAAGGATAAAGCGATAGATGTAATTCAAAAACGATACCCTTCTGCTGTGATAGGGCTCGTCGCTCATAACACCCATAAAGGGACAGTAAGTCACTGCCGTCCATCTGACCTGAGCTGGTCGACAATGATGGAACCAGCCGAAATCCGTGGTATTGTCTTTCCTAAATACAACGCACTAGCAACAGATATTAAAGTCTCTCAAATTTCGAGTTTAGATTCGTTCACAAAGTTACTTGAGCAAGCTTTTAACATCCATATTTTGGGTTCGAAAGCAATTAACATGCTTCAACAGATATGTGAACGGACACCAGCATTTGAAATAACCTATTCCGATACGCAGCATGCAATTGATTTTGTAAATGAGTTATATGAAAGTGATAAGTAGTAATCTCTTAATTGACCTTGTCACAAACAAAAAGAGCACGCTTCAGTTGGAAAAAAGTGAGTGGTGTGATGTCGTAGCATTGTCAAGACAGCTAGGTTTTCTCCCTTTTCTTTACCAGATTTCCCGCGAAGAAAATACTCTTACATTAATGCCTATGAGTGTAGCTAGTCAGCTCAAAAGTGCATATTACGAGTTACTTAAGCAGCATGACTCGATTAATTGGCACTTGTTACAGCTGCGCAAAAACAACCCTGGAGATTTAAAAATAACTTTGCTCAAAGGTGCCGCTTATATTATGGCTGGCAAAAAAAATGCTAAGTACAGACTCTTGTCAGATATTGATTTGCTCGTAGAAAAAAACTTCCTAGATGATGCAGAGTTTTGGTTGTTTATAAATGGTTTTGCAGTTTCAGTTTCTGATGAATATGACGACTATTACTATCGGCAGTGGATGCATGAATTACCCCCATTTGTAAATTCAAAAAGTGGTCTAGTCGTAGACTTGCATCACAATTTACTTCCTATCAGCTCCAAGCGTCATATTAATGCTTCACTAATAGTAGATAACGGCGTGGAGTTAGAGCAAAACTTAATAGTGCCCAACGATGAAGATTTGATAATTCACTCAGCTGTGCATCTAATTCAGGATAGTGTTTTTAATCGTTCACTGCGTGATTTGTGCGACCAATATTGGTTGCTTAAGGACTTCATTGAACAAAATGGAACGAGCGCCTCTTTACTTGAAAGAGCTAAAAGCTTGTCGTTGGGCATTGATCTTGCAAAATCTCTTTCTTTGATGAGCGAAGTTTTAGGAAGGTCCCTTTCGACTGAAGAGTTGGCATTTGTAGGGCAAATGTTGAGGCGAAAGCGATTATGGATTGTAGAGAAAAAATGCTACGTTATTATGCTCCATCAGCCAGTGGTATCAGAATGGAAAGCAAAGCATCATGCTGCATCACTTTATTTATTCGTCAAAAGTCATTTAATAAAAATGCCTATCAAGTTGCTTGTCAAACATGCGGTAATAAAGTCGTATAAAAGGATTATTGGTTTGTTTAAAAAACAAGAGAAGAGTTTATGAAAATCTTAGTCACCGGAGCAGCTGGTTTTATTGGTGCAGCTGTATCGCAATACCTTATCAATCGTGGTGACCAAGTTGTCGGGATTGACAACATTAACGATTATTACGATGTAAATCTAAAGCACGCTCGTCTAGACGAGATCAAATCATCATCTGCAGCTGACCTGTTCTCATTCACAGAAATGGGCGTTGAAGAGCGCGAGAAAATGGCAGCGCTTTTTGAAGAACATAAGTTTGATAGAGTAGTGCATTTAGCCGCGCAAGCTGGCGTGCGTTATTCCCTCGAAAACCCGAATGCTTATGTCGATTCCAATATCGTCGGTTTTGTGAATATTCTAGAAGGGTGTCGCCATAATAAAGTCGAGCACTTAGTGTATGCGTCATCTAGCTCGGTCTACGGCGCGAATGAAACCATGCCGTTTTCAGAACAGCACAATGTCGATCATCAGGTTAGCTTGTACGCCGCCTCTAAAAAAGCCAACGAGCTAATGGCACACACTTATAGCCACTTGTATAACTTACCTACAACTGGGCTGCGATTTTTCACCGTGTACGGCCCTTGGGGGCGCCCAGACATGGCGCTGTTCAAGTTCACTAAAGCCATTTTGGAAGGCAAAACAATACAGGTTTACAACTACGGCAATCACCGTCGTGATTTCACCTATATTGATGATATCGTTCAAGGCGTCATTCGCTCGCTTGATAATGTGGCTAAACCGAATGAAAACTGGGATGGTAGCAATCCTGACCCAAGCACGAGTAAGGCGCCATATAAGGTGTATAATATTGGTGCACAAACGCCAGTACATTTGTTGAAGTTCATTGAAACGCTGGAAAGCGCATTAGGGATTGAAGCCCAAAAAGAGCTGCTTCCAATGCAGCCAGGCGATGTGCCAGATACCTATGCTGATGTATCTTCTTTAGTTGCTGATACCGGCTATCAGCCTTCTGCTGACGTCGAAACCGGCGTAAAAGCGTTTGTCGATTGGTACCGCAACTTCTACAAAGTGTAAATGAAAGGGCGTCTCGAAGAAATTAAGACACGTCGAATGCACTGCTTCTCATAAATCCCGCACACTTTTTGGGCAGGAATTCCTTGGTAGTGGAATATCCCAGTTCAAAAAGTGTGTTTTTAATTTCCGGCGTTAGCGAAAAGTCTACCGCAGAAACTTCTCCCGTATTGACCACTACCGTATTGTGCCAATACTTTGCATTCACATACTCCCGCGATATCGCCGTTATAAACGTACGGATAAGCATGCCCAGATATTGTGGAAGTTGCAGTAAGTTTTTCTTAATGGCTTTACGCTTTTGCTCCGTGCTTTGAAGTCTAAAGCATACCGACGGCGTGCCGTCTCCTCGCCAGTCTTCAAACAGCGCATCTTCAGACAATATCGCACCGTCCACCAACAAATACTCTTTAAAGGGTTTGAATGAAAATATTAGCGGGATAGACATGGAGTAGCGCACCGCCT
The DNA here is from genome assembly GCF_902705815.1 of Alteromonas infernus. Classification (NCBI taxonomy): domain Bacteria; kingdom Pseudomonadati; phylum Pseudomonadota; class Gammaproteobacteria; order Alteromonadales; family Alteromonadaceae; genus Alteromonas; species Alteromonas infernus. The sequence continues at coordinate 80,993 of NZ_CACSIG010000075.1, read as the reverse complement.
CTGATACCTTCATGTAAGGCGTAGCGTGCTTGTTGAATAAAACCGGGCCGCCGCCGTTTACATCTGTGGCGAGTATGTTTAAATCGAGCGGCATGTCGGCAAATACCGCGCCTTCAAGCTGTTCATCTATCCAGTTTTGAAATACATCACCCGAGGAGAGTCCGCCTTCACGTAATAATCTTACAAGTGAGAATTCAGTAAATTGCTTAAAGTCGGTGACAAGCGCCAGCTCTCGCATTTGTTCAACGCTATAACCTTTAGCATAGAGCGAGGCAATAATGGAACCGCCTGATACGCCTACAAGCGTATCAAAGCCAACTTTCATATCATGCAGGGCTTTTATAATGCCTATGTGAGCGCTTAAACGTGTGCCGCCTCCTGAGAAAATAGGAACGATTTGCGTTAAGTCTGAGGTTGATAGGTTATTGGGTATCGCTGCCGAGGCTACCTGCATATGCATACTCCGTTTTATTAAGGCTAAAGCGTATGCAGTTTAATTTTTCATTGAGCACAACCGCGTCGCCTTTTAATAGAAGCTTAGTTGACAGGCTTTATAACGGCAAAATAGCGAAGGGCTTTTCGTTCATCTCTTTAGTCTAAGGTGTTGCTGTTTCGCTACATTGTGTGAATAACGCTATTTGGAATGTGTTAATTGTCACAGCGCGAGTTCTAAAAAATTTGATTAATAAAAAAGCCCACTCCTATTTAAATAGCGAGTGAGCTTGATTTGTGTGGTATCAGGAATTTAAGTTTAAAAGGCTAAGCCTAATTACCTGCCAGCTTCGCCTTCATCTCGCGTCGACGGGCGTGCAATAAAGGTTCGGTGTAACCGCTAGGCTGCTCTTTACCTTTGAAGATGAGGTCGCTTGCAGCTAAGAAGCCGATTGAGCTATCTAAATCAGGCGTCATAGGAATATATTCAGGGTCACCTGCGTTTTGCTCATCTACCAGTACCGCCATGCGTGCTAAAGATTCTTTTACCTGATCTACACTTACAATGCCGTGCTCTAACCAGTTTGCGATATGCTGCGATGAAATACGTAAGGTCGCGCGATCTTCCATAAGGCCAACATTGTTGATGTCTGGAACTTTTGAGCAGCCTACACCTTGGTGAACCCAGCGTACAACGTAGCCTAAAATGCCCTGAACGTTATTGTCGATTTCACGCTTTATACTTTCACGTGTAAGCGTTGAGGCATCTTCTAACAAAGGAATAGTGAGTATATCGCTTAACCCATCAAAATTCGCATCTAGCGACTTTTGAACGTCAAACACATTCACGTCGTGATAATGAAGCGCGTGCAGTGTTGCTGCAGTAGGAGAGGGCACCCATGCAGTATTTGCCCCAGCCTTCGGGTGACCAATTTTAGCATCCATCATATTTTGCATTTCATCAGGTATCGGCCACATGCCTTTACCAATTTGCGCTTTACCAGAAAGGCCACAGCGAAGACCTACGGCAACGTTTGCGGTTTCGTAAGCTTTAATCCATGGCATAGCTTTAAGGGCGGCTTTTTCTGCAAACGGCGCGGCAAGCATTGAGGTATGTATTTCATCACCCGTTCTGTCCAAAAAGCCTGTGTTGATGAACACAACCCGCGAGGTTGCTTCAGCGATACACGCTTGTAGATTAACACTCGTACGACGTTCTTCATCCATAATGCCCATTTTAAGGGTGTTGGTGGGAACGTCGATGATAGGCTCGATAGCGCCAAATAGTGCGTTAGAGAATGCGACTTCTTCTGGCCCGTGCATTTTAGGTTTAACGATATAAATACTGCCCTCGCGGCTGTTTTTATATTTGCTGTTTCCTAAAAGATCATGCTTTGCGATAAGTGAAGTGACTAAACCGTCCATGATCCCTTCTGGCACTTCTTCACCGTCAAAAAGCATGGCGTCGTTGGTCATAAGGTGACCGACGTTTCGAACGAACATTAGGCTTCGGCCAGAAAGAACAAGCTCTCCGTCTTTTAACTGATTCTTTGCAGCGTGTTTAGAGGGCTGATACCTTCTATCGTCATGCATGGCGCGAACAAGTTGCTTACCGCCTTTTGTCATTTCAATGCTGAGCGTGCCTTTCATCAAACCTAACCAGTTGCTGTACACCAAGGTTTTGTCTTCAGCGTCAACAGCGGCAACGGAATCTTCGCAGTCCATAATGGTAGTCAGAGCGGCTTCAACCAGCACGTCTTTTACGTTCGCTGGATCACTCTCGCCAATCGGGTGAGTAGGGTCAATTTGAATTTCAAAGTGCAGGCCATTGTGCGCAAAAAGCAGGCTTGATGGGGCACTGATATCGCCTTGGTATCCTTGCCATTGTTCAGTATTCGCTAGGGTGGTTTCATCGCCATCGGTAAGCGTGATAGCCAGTTTACCCGTATCAATTTTATACTGTGTAACGTCTGCGTGGCTGCCTTTCGCTAGCGGTATCATGTTATCTAGGTAGGTTTTCGCTTTCGCTACTACTTTAGCGCCACGAACAGGGTTATAACTTTTCCCTGCTTCTGCGCCGCCTTCATCGCTTATAACGTCAGTGCCGTACAATGCATCATACAGGCTTCCCCAGCGAGCGTTTACCGCGTTAAGTGCATAGCGAGCATTATTAATAGGTACTACAAGCTGTGGCCCCGCCATAGTAGCAATTTCTGCATCTACGTTTTGTGTGTCGGCGGTAACGTTCGCAGGCTGCTCAACGAGATACCCAATGTTTTTAAGGAAGTCTGTGTATTCGCTACCACCTACCGGGTTCCCAGCTTTGTGGTAGTCATCAATAGCGCGCTGAAGTTGCTCTCGCTTTTCTAGTAGCGCGCGATTTTGAGGTATGAATTTTTCGAAGAGAGCTTCAGCGCCTTGCCAAAACGCCTCTTGGTCGACGCCAGTGCCAGGAAGTGCCTGTTCGTTGATAAAGTTATCGAGTTGTTCGGCAACCTGTAGTCGGCCCTTTGTGATATATCCTTGCATAACTACCTCTATACATTTGTCTGTTAACCCAGTGTAGTGTGTATAGAGATAGTTTTTTAATTTATGGTTTGTATTTTTGCCATATATTTAGTGAATGTTTAGCCCGCATTCATTTCGCTGGCCACATCGCTTATCAATCGGCGTAACCAAATGTGGCCTGCGTCGTGGTGAAGTAGGGCACTCCACGCCATTTTTAGGGCTATAGGCGGTATATCAAAAGGTGGCTCTTTAATTACCACATCAGGGTCGTGTTTAAATAAACGGGCAGCTTTACTTGGCAAAGTTGCAATAAGTTTTTGCTTTTTCGCAATTTGAAGGGCTGCGTGATAGTGGCGTGTAAACACACGAATAGCACGTTGCTTTCCAATTTTAGTTAACTCGGCATCAACCCACCCCAGTTTTTGTACTTCATTGGGGTCAATACCCACGCCCACACCAAACCCTGTTTTACTTACCCAAATGTGTTGAGCGCTTAAGTAGCCTTCAAGGTTACATTTTTCAACAAGTGGGTGGTCGGCACTCATTACACAACTGAATGTGTCGTACCAAATCACTTTTTGGTGAAATGACAAGGGAAGTTCCTCGAAGCGGTTAATCGCCATATCCACTTTCCCTTGTTCTACATCGTGGAACGTTACGTCGCTGGGAGTAATAAGATCTAGCGTGATGTTTGGGGCCAAGTCAGCAAGTCTTCCCACTAACTCAAGCAGCAGCGTACTTTCTGCATAATCACTGGTCATAATGCGGAAGGTTCTGTCGCTGGTCAGCGGGTCGAAGTCAGTTTCTGGCTGAATAGAGCTTTCTAACCGGCTAAGCACGTCGCGAATAATTGGCTGCAGTTCGAGGGCACGCTTGGTGGGGGTCATTCCGTCGCTAGTGCGAACGAGTAAAGGGTCTTTGAAGAGGTCGCGAAGGCGTTTTAGGCCGTTGCTCATTGCAGGCTGTGTAATACTTAGCTGATTTGCGGCTTTTGTCACACTGCCTTCGCGCAACAGCACATCTAAGTACACTAATAAATTCAGGTCGACCTTCGCTATATTCATTATTCTAATGCTCTTTTGAAACCTAATTAAACAGGTCTATTATAAAGGGTTTCTATTTGAATGTCAGATAAGCGTTTAGTCTTAATATAGGCTTTTATATAGCTATAAGCTATTGAATTTTCGTTGTTATGTCAGCCGTTTATGCGTTTCTTAAAAAGATGCATTTGTTTACTTTTTCAAGTTGATATAAATAGGCTGAATAAAAGGCGCAAAAAAGGGCACCCGAAGGTGCCCTGTAGGAAAGGTTGGGATGCTTTCCGTTTAACTCATTGCTGGTTCGCGTTATACGTCAAACTGATTCATGGTGTTATCTTCACCAGACGCTTTAAGTGCACCTTCACCAGAGAAGTACTCTTTGTGCGTATCACCTAGGTCAGAACCTGCCATCGCTTGGTGTTTAACACACGCAAGGCCTTGGCGAATTTCTTGACGCTGAACACCGCGTACATAAGCAAGCATACCTTCTTCACCGAAATAGCCTTTCGCAAGGTTGTCAGTAGACAGTGCTGCAGTGTGGTAAGTAGGTAGCGTGATAAGGTGGTGGAAGATACCGGCTTCACGTGCCGCGTCAGCTTGGAAGCTCTTAATCTTCTCATCAGCTTCTGCTGCAAGTTCGCTATCATCGTAATCTGCTGACATAAGCTTCGCACGGTCGTAACCCGACACATCTTTACCTTCTTCTGTCCAAGCATCAAATACTTGCTGACGGAAGTTAAGTGTCCAGTTGAACGATGGAGAGTTGTTGTATACCAGCTTAGCGTTTGGTACTTGCTCGCGAATAGCGTTAACCATTTCAGCAATTTGACCAACGTGAGGCTTTTCAGTCTCAATCCAAAGTAGGTCAGCACCGTGCTTAAGCGACGTAACACAGTCAAGTACTACGCGGTCAAAACCTGTGTTGTCTTTAAAGCGGAACAAACCGTTTGGCAAACGCTCTGGCTTAACTAGCTTGCCACCTTGTTTAAGAACTAGGTCACCTTCAGTTAGGTCGTCTGCGCCAGCAATGTCGGTAGTCTTAAGGAAGGCGTTGTACTGAGCTGCTAGATCGCCTTCTGACTGAGATACTGGGATCTTCTGGGTAAGACCCGCACCTAGTGAGTCAGTACGTGCAACAATAACGCCGTCGTCAACACCGAGTTCAAGGAATGCATAGCGTACAGCGTTGATTTTTGCTAGGAAGTCTTCGTGTGGCACGGTTACTTTACCGTCTTGGTGACCACATTGCTTCGCATCTGACACTTGGTTTTCGATTTGGATACAGCATGCACCTGCTTCAATCATTTGCTTTGCAAGTAGATAAGTTGCTTCTTCGTTACCAAAACCTGCGTCGATATCCGCAATAATTGGTACTACGTGAGTTTCGTAGTTGTCGATTTCAGCTTGGATAGCCGCTACATCGCCGCCGTTTTTCTTCGCGTCGTCTAGTTTGTGGAAAAGGTCGCCTAATTCACGGGCATCTGCCTGGCGAAGGAAGGTGTAAAGCTCTTCGATAAGGGCAGAAACTGACGTTTTTTCGTGCATTGATTGGTCAGGTAGCGGACCAAATTCAGAGCGAAGCGCCGCTACCATCCAACCAGATAGGTAAAGGTAGCTTTTGCTGGTTGTACCTTGGTGCTTTTTAACTGAAAGCATTTTTTGCTGGCCTACAAAGCCATGCCAGCAGCCTAGTGACTGTGTGTACTGAGACGAATCTGCGTCGTATTCAGCCATGTCTTTACGCATGATGCCTGCAGTATAACGGGCAATGTCTAAGCCAGTTTTGAAACGATTTTGAACTTTCATGCGAGCAGCGAACTCTGGGTTTATACCTTCCCACGTTCCTTTCTGTGCTGCCTTTAAGGTGGCGAAGTTATCAATGTCTTGTTGATATTGCGACATGAGCGTCTCTCCCGACTATAATTAAAATACTTAACGTTGTTTGTGTTTACGCTGTAGGGCGTTCCCGTTGATTCCATTTCATCCTAGTGCGTGGTTTGGAATAATAGAAATATATATTTTGCATTGCGGTCATTTATTTCGTGAATGTGCAGTGGTGGCAGGTGGCAGGTGGCAGTGGTGTAAGTCAGTTGTAAGTGCGAGCGTGCCACGCACTGTTGTTTATGTAGTCTGTCTATTAGCTGAAAGAGTAATAGCTTTGCCAAATTGGGCGAGGTAGGGTTAAGTGCAAAAAATCTTGCTGGGTAGCTGAAGGCCTATGTGTATCTAGCTTTTTGATTATAAAGTAAAAAGTGAGTTTTATGAGTAGCAGTGTATTGTCGTCGGTTGACCAAAGAACCAAGCTTGTTGGAGAAAACCGGCTTGAACTTTTGATGTTTCAACTTGGAACGCGGCACATATTTGCAATGAACGTCTTTAAAATTAAAGAGGTTATCAATGTGCCTAAGCTCAATATCATGCCTGGATCTCACCAGAACCTTAAAGGCGTGATGAACTATCGCGGCAGCTCAATACCCATTATTGATTTACGTCAGGCTATAAAAATTCGAGGGGGAGCCACCGAAGACACCGCTAAGAATGTGATCATTACTGAATATAATAGAAGCGTTCAGGGGTTTATAATTGGCAACGTTAAAAACATTGTGAACACGTCCTGGGGAACAATTCAGCCTCCTCCCTCCGGCATAGGGAAAGCAAACTATTTAACCGCCATAACTCAGGTGAATGTTGAGGGTAAACAAGAGCTGGTGGAGATCATCGATGTAGAGAAAGTGCTCGCTGAAATCATAGATTACGACACTTCTATCTCTGAAGAAGTCCTTGATAAGGACATCGTCAATCACTTTTTAGGGAAAAAGGTACTTATTGTCGACGACTCAAGTACGGCGAGAAAACAAATTAGAGACACATTAGAACAGCTTGGCGTCACCATCATTGAACGCAAAAATGGTGCAGAAGCTCTATCACTGTTGAAAAAGTGGGCTGATGAAGGGATAAACCCAACAGACGAAATACTTTTAATGTTCACTGACGCCGAGATGCCTGAAATGGACGGGTATCGATTGACCTCTGAAGTGCGTAATGACCCAAGAATGGCCGATTTGTTTATAGCCCTAAATACCTCCCTAAGCGGAAGCTTCAACGATGCAATGGTTGAAAAAGTCGGTTGTAATAGATTTATATCGAAATTTCAGCCAGATATGCTTGTTGACGTGGCTCAGCAACGCATGCGCGAGTACCTATCTTCATCTACGAAATAAATATTATAACGTCCACGTCATAGTACACGTTACCAAGGGGGCCGGCTGGTCGCCCTGTCCCGTGTTTATTTTATCCAAAAGCTTTGAGCATAGCGCTTGCCTGATTTACACTAATACGCCTTATCGCTAAACAAACATCACAAAATTATTCGCGATAGTGTCGTTTTTTGCATCTAGACTTCATCAACACATCTAGATGCCTTTACTTACTCAGGGAAGTTTAAATGATTAAACAATTTGTTCGCACATCCATTCTAAGCTGTGCGTCTATCGCCGTTCTAGCGGGTTGTGGTATCACTGAATCCGCACACCAGCCAGCCAATCACAATCGCGCCCAGCTACAGGGCGTGCCAAAGAATATCATTATGGTTGTGGCAGATGGTATGGGCCCGGCCTACACAACGGCATATCGAAACTATGTTGACGACCCAACTACACCAAACATAGAGCCCGTAGTGTTTGATGACATTTTAGTCGGAAATGCATCCACGTATCCGGCTCAAGTGTCTGGTTATGTTACCGATTCGGCTGCAGCAGCAACAGCACTGGCTTCGGGTGTGAAATCATATAATGGCGCTATAGGCGTAGATGTAAACAAACAACCTGTTAATTCGGTTATGTACTATGCGAAAAGCAAGAGCATGCGAACGGGTCTTGCAGTAACGTCTCAAATTGTTCATGCCACGCCGGCTTCGTATATTGCTCATAATGAAAGCCGCAAAAACTATAATGAGATTGCTGACGACTTTTTTGATGTGCGCGTAAACGGTGAGTTTGTCGCAGATGTAATGTTAGGTGGTGGTACGTCTTATTTTGAGAGAGAAGATCGCGATATTTTGGCTCAGTTTATCGACGCAGGCTATGAATATGCTGATTCATATAATCGCCTAGCTTCTGTGCCTGCCGGTAGTAATGTTTTGGGCTTATTTGCCCCAGTGGCGTTGCCCGCTGTTCTCGACGATAAGCGTAAGAACCGTCTTAAGTATCTAACAAAAAATGCCATTAAACATTTAGAAAATGATAACGGCTTCTTCCTATTAGTTGAAGCAAGCCAAGTAGACTGGGCAGGACACGCTAACGATATTGCTTCTGCTATGGCTGAAATGCATGATCTTGCTATTACCATGGAGTATTTGCGTGACTATGTAGAAGCGAACCCAGACACCTTGGTGGTATTGACGGCTGATCATAGTACCGGCGGTTTGACCATTGGCGCGAATGGCGACTATCGCTGGAGCCCGGAGCACCTTAAATCGCTTTCTGCATCGGTAATGACAATTGCACTTGAAATGGCAAACGAAGAAAACCCTGGCGAATTCGTCGCCGCTAAATTAGGCCTGTCACTAACCGAACAAGAGTTAGCTACGTTAAATAGCATATCGAACCAGGACGACAAAACGCGCTTTAGTGCTGTTAAAACGTTTCTTGACACCAAGACAAACACAGGCTGGACCACAGGCGGTCACACAGGCGTAGATGTTGAAGTGTTTGCCTTTGGCGCGGGTTATCAGTCGTTTATGGGGCAAATTGACAACACAGATATTGCGAAGAAAATTTTTAGCTTTATTGATAAAAAACAACCCGCAAAAATCGCTTTTCCGTCAAAGAAAGTATCAACTAACATTGAGCTTACTTCAGATGAAGATGACGACGAGCTTTGTGACTTTAAAGAAGACTGGCGCTGTAATTAACGGTCAGTTTAGCGTTTTGCTGAAGTGCTAATAGGGCATCGCGCTTAAAACAAAGTGCACTAAGCTGTAATCGATTGAATAAAGCGCCAATGTTTTTTAAAGCTGGCGCTTTATTTTTATCTGTTGGGAAATAAGGTAAAAGGAAAACATGAAAAGCGAAATGCTGTCGTTACTTCAAGATATATACGATGAAGTTGAACCTATGTTGGGTATGGGCAAGGTTGCAGATTACATACCCGCCCTGGCTACGGTAAACCCGAGGCAGTTTGGCATTTCAATTTGTGATACCCAAGGTCATATAACCTCTATTGGCGATGCCAGCGTGCCTTTCTCAATTCAGAGTATTTCAAAGGTGTTTAATTTGGTGTTATCCATTAACCACTATGGGGAAACTATGTGGGATAAGGTAGGGTGCGAGCCATCCGGTTTGCCTTTTAACTCATTAGTGCAGTTAGAGTACGAGCATGGTCTTCCTCGTAACCCCTTTATCAACGCCGGCGCGTTGGTGGTAAGTGATATGGTACAGTCTCGTTTTGCCTCACCGCATATTGCAATGAGAGACTTCGTTAGGCGCTTAAGCTGTAATGGCGAAATTGTGGTGAATAAAGAAGTGGCAGAATCGGAATTTGAGCACCGTTCTCGTAACGCAGCCATGGCGTATTTGATGAAAGCTTACGGTAACTTTGAGAACGAGGTTGAAGACGTACTTCGTAACTATTTCCATAATTGTGCGTTAGAAATGAGCTGTGAAGATTTAGCCCGCTCCACTAGTTTCCTAGCCAACGGCGGCTTCTCAACTTGTGCTAATGAGCAGGTATTAACGCCTTACCAAACGAAACAAGTTAACGCGCTTTTAGCAACCAGCGGCATGTACGACGAAGCAGGTAGCTTCGCCTTTAAGGTAGGCCTGCCGGGTAAAAGTGGTGTGGGCGGAGGTATTGTTGCCGTTGTGCCGGGCCGTTTTTCAATTTGCGTTTTCTCACCGGCACTTAATAGTGTGGGCAATTCACAACTTGGTGTAGCGGCATTAACCTCGCTCAGTGAGCGAATAAACTGGTCTATTTATTAGTGGGGGGAAACGGAGCGGGGCGTTAAATGGTGGAGTAACGTGCAGTATTAGTAGCCCGTTAGCTCCATAAAGCCGCTGCCTGAGTGTGAACCACTTATTTTAACGCGCCCTTCATAGTAGGGGAAAAGGCTGTCGTTCCACTGGTTTTTCTTAAATGCGGCAACAGTTGCGTTGATGTTCTTTTTTGGTATGCGTATTTGCCAAGCGGTTGGGACTGTTCGGTTAGTTTCACCAGATTTAATCGTTTCGTATTTCACCGGTGTTATAGATATGCTCGCTTGGTCGATGGTTTCTTTTATACCCTCTGTAGTAATATAGCTGGCGGTCGTGTAAACCTCGTTTTTTTCGTTTTTGCTGCGTCCAGTGCTTGCATGCATGCGAAAAGCCATGAGTTTACTGCCATCGTCTAGGTGCAGTGAAAACCAATCCCACCCCATTGCTTGGCTATTGGCTAAATGGCTCGTCCACTCGTGATCAAACCAGCCTTTACCGCTTACCTTTAGCGTTTTACCTTCGATGTTTACGGTGCCATTCGCCTGAATAAAAGGCTGGCTGTAATAATACGAGCGCAAGCGCCCGTCTTCTGTTTTCTTGCTATAGCCGTTATCGCCATGTTTTATAAACGGGCCTGTGGCACTTAAGTTTAGTGACACGCTAACCGCGTTATTATCTAAGGTGTATTGTGATGAAGGTGATGTTGCCGTTGGTAGCGCTGCATTCATTGCCACTACGCTGCTCTTTGCGTTTTTCTTTTCATTGCCAAACGTAAATAATAACGAAGAGGGGAACATCCCATTACTTTCACTCGCGGCTTCTTTACTGTTATTAGTCGCAGGGCTTTTCCATTGCCAATCGTCAATGACAGCTGTAAAGGGCTGTCTTTTTACGTAAGCATTACCCACGTTGCCGGCAGCAAAACGCTCTTCGAAATAATGTCTGTTTTTTGTATGCAGCGATGCATGTCCCATCCACTGTTGGGTATTCGCCCAATGGCTTTTGGCGTGTTGCTGGTCGCCCCTACTATCGGTATTAAAGCGGAAAAGCGTATATTGAAGGCCTAACTCTTCACCTGTATCGCTTGTTAGCACAAAGGTTAGGTACCACCATTCTAACTGAAAATCGGGATGGCTTTCGTGGTCAGAAGGTAAAGATAGATAATTATCGCGCTCAACGGTAGCGAATACCTCGCTTGACTTTATATCGCCAAAAAAACGGTTTGGCGCGCTGCTTTCTTCACCTCTGATGTCTCTCAATGCCGCATTGCCTTCAACAGGTGCGCTATCGCAGGCGTTAAGCAAACAGCACGCGGCAAATAACACTAACAGCGTGAATGAAAAGCGTGTAAGCGGTTTTAAACAAAGCGCGCTAAGCATTTTATTAGCAGGTCCACCTTGTGTCATAGCTGCGCCTCCTGTCTAAGATCAATTTTGGGCCTTAGTTTTCCTAAGGGAAGCAAAAGCACGAGCGATACAATAAGTAGTGATACTCCTACGCTTGCGAACAGTACCTGAGTGTTTATAGCAAGCGGGTACACCCAATTAAATGCATACCTATTTACCAAGTTAATAAACACATACGCCAGATAAATACCGAAAGGAATAGCGAGTAGTGCCGAAAGCAAACACAGCAACATGTATTGCATAAAAAGCGCTAACTTTACTTTGAACTGGCTTACGCCAAGCGCCCTTAACACAGATAGCTCGGCAGCACTTCCTAAGGTAAGTACGGTAAGGGAAACAGCAAACGCAATGCCAGCAACGAGTAAAGTAGTAATATTAAGGCCATCAGTTAATACAAAGGTACGGTCGAAAGTTTGCATGGAAATATCCAGCAGCTCTTGCTTTGCATAAAGAGAGTATTCCCCCTCCTTTGCCTTCAGCGCGCTTAACGCATCGTCAACTTTTGTGTTAGGTGTAGCATTTTGCTTGGCCATGCCATTAAATAAAACGCTATTACCGGTGTCTTGGTTGGCGGGGTACAGGGCCATTACTCCAGAAAATAGCGCGTTTTTGATAACGTCGTTGTCTTGGGAAAAGTAGGGGAGGGGCACTAATATTTGGCCGTTCAAATTGCCGTAATCAGGATAGATACCCAAGACTTTCCACGTTGGTGTGGTAGAAAAAATGTCGGAAACCTCCTCCAAAGCGCCCGGTTTGGAGGAGGTTTGCGCAAAGCTCGCAGAGGAAGGAGAATCGCGCAGCCTAATGTTTTCAATACGTAGCGTATTGCCTAATTCAATACCGTGGGCAAAAGCCAGTTGCTGGTTGATAAATACCCCTTTTCCTGTCACAAATTTACTCCACGCAGCATCTAGGCTCAGCTCGGTGAGTGCATCAAGTACTAGGGCGTTTTTACCCGTTTGATGCACCGGGTAACTGCTTATTGATACCGCCGAAGGAGGCGTATTGGCAGCTATTTTTTTCGAGCTATTAGGGTAAACGCCTAACACTTCACCTTGCGCTTTAAGTAGCGGTGTTGAAGAAAGGGATGGCGGGAGTGTGACCTTCGACAGCGGTAAATCGGTGTACAGGTAGTAGGGAGAATAAAGTCTTTGAGTTAACCACTGCTCAGTTGCGTTTCTAAAACTGTCGGTCATGGTGTTCATGCCAATGTTGGCCGTTAACGCAATGAAAAAAGCACACACGGCTAACCGGGTTTTGCCCGAGAGCAAGTGCATGTTTGCAATAACATAATAAAATACCGGCCACTTTTGGGGAGCCATGCTCGCCAAGCCTTTAGATAGTATTGGCAGCCAAAGTAATACCAGTGCGCAGCTGAATAACAGCAGTAACGCAACGAACAGCAGCGCTGTTGCGGTCGAAGCAATAAGCTTTTCAATAAGGATTAGAAACACGACAGCCGTTACAGACGCCACAAGTACTACAACCAAAGGTAGGCTTTTCCCTTCTTTTGCCCCTTTTAAGGTTAATGCATTAGAAAGTGTTTTAATGGGAACTAACGCAAACAGGACTAACGATGAAAAGGTTACGGTAAGGGCGAGGGTAAACAAAGCAAGTAAGTTTACATCTGGGTTCACGAACACCGCACTGAACAGCGATGTAAAGGTGCCACTTATAATGGGCGACAAGAAAGAGGCGGCTTGAAAGCCGACGAAAATGCCTAACGGGGTGCTCACTATGCAATATAAAAACAGTTCTACATATAGGGCGCTGATCAGTGTCGCGGTAGAGACGCCAAGCTGACGCAGCCGAATGATATTGGGCAGGCGAGCGCGGTACATTAAATTGAGCGCATTAAGTACAATAAACAGGGCTACCACGCCCATAAGTGCGCTCATGGCCCACAGGTTTAGCCTAAAGCTCTCTGGCAGCGAGCCCGTTTCGTTGATTGCATCGCCGCCGGCCAAAGACACTCTTGTGCCAAGGAGCGCTTCTAAATGACGGATATCTTCTTCGGTAAGGGAAACGAACGAGATGAACCCCGCAAGCGGCACCTGTATTGACGTTGGTTCCTCACGAGAAGCGTGATTCGCTGCATCGTTGGCTATGCGTACTTCCCCTTTGTAAAAATCAGCAATAGCAATTAAAAGGGTATTGTGGGGCACAGTGCTTGTCGTTACCGCGGTAACCGATGCAGGCCATAGCGGGGGCTTATCCACTTCGCTTAACACCTTGTGACAAGAAAGCTTCGCGCTGGTCGCAGGGTGAATAAGCCCTTTGACGGGAAACGAAGGTGAGCGTGCTGGTCTAAATACTCGGGTGTTACTGTTTACCTGGGGTGACGTTGAAGCCGCTTGTGAAGCCATACTTTGAAGGCGATTTACTTCACGTTGGGGTAAACCTTTAAAAGTGCTGCCTAAGAAGGGCTGCGTGTCTACGCCGATGAGTTTGAGCATTACCGGGCTTTTTTCATTGTCTTTGCAGGTTAAAACGACGTTTCTTTCGGCAAATGCAATAAGTTGAGTAAAGCCACTTTGTCGAATTAGCGCGTATTGTTCTTTGCTGAAGTGGGTAGCCTTATCAGCAGGTACAATGATGTTGTTAGAAAGTAGCCCTTGCTCGCGCTGTAACAGTTCTCCCTGGGTAGCGCCTTCGTTTATAAGTAATACGGTGATAAGCCCAGCGTTTGCTAACAGTATTGCAAACATAATAAGCAGTGGCTCCCAAGGCCGCTTTCTCGCCATGGCAAACAGGGCCGATGTGGTTAGAAGCAACGTACGCAACATTTTCTCCTTTGGCGTCTTACTATCTCGGTAAGCTTACGTGTAGCAAGAGTAGACACTAACGAGCTGTGGTTAGTGTGGCATTGTCAATGTTAGCGCGTTCAAGCACGCCTTGATGTAACTGCAGTGCACGATCGGCTTTTACCGCTACTTCATTACTGTGTGTAACCACTACAAGCGTGGTGTTAGTGTGTCTACAGGTTTCAAAGAGCAAGTCAGATACTGTATCGCTGGTGGCTTCATCAAGATTACCGGTGGGCTCGTCGGCAAGGACAAGGGCTGGGCGGTGAACCAGCGCTCGTGCAATAGCGCACCGTTGCTGTTCGCCCCCAGATAAGTTACTTATGGGGTGTTGAGCAAGAGATAAAATACCGAGCTGCTTCATAAGCGCAAGCTGGTAGTCTTTATCAACGTTTCCTTTAAGCCTTGAGGTAAAGGCAATGTTGTCCCACGCGTTGAAACAATCGAACAGGTTAAAGCTCTGAAAGACAATACCAAGGTTTTCTTTGCGAAAATTATCAATTTTTTTGGGGTTGCTGCCGTTATTCACAATCGACAAGTTATTAACCAAAATGTCGCCGCTATCTGGCTTCTCGAAACCTGCTATTAATGAAAGCAATGTGGATTTTCCGCAGCCTGATGCCCCCTGAATGCTAATCGACTCGCCCTTTCGTGTGTTAAGAGAAAGGTTATTAAGCAATGGTGTTCCGGCGTCTGAAAATGATTTTTTGAGCTCTTTTATAATTAGCATACGTAGGCTTTGTCGTTGTAGTTTTGGGTCGTAGTCGTTATTTAGCGCGTTTAGTATTTTAAGTATCAGTATACGTAGGGTAAAAGTATTTCGGTTAAAACGGCGAGGTGGTTTTTTATTGGCAATAAAAAAGGGGCTTACCGCCCCTTATCATTATTTGAATTTACTGGTTTATGAAGTTATCGAGTTCTTCGCCCGTAATTTTTTTGATTTGGGCAAATAAATACCAAAGCGCTGCAATAAGCAAAATCATGCTGGGAATAACAATGACGGGGTAGCTTAACGCGGTCATGCGTCCAAGTTCTTCGGTGTAGGCCGTGGTACCCGGCTCACTGACCAGGATCATTTTTGCCAAAATATAGTTAAGTGCTGATGAAAGGAAAAATGAGCTCGCTACGATATACGAGCTTACTGCAATTTTCTTTTTGAATTCGGGTTGTTTCCCTTTAGCGTCAAGTACCTGATTCAAGTGCGGCCAGTTTATTATCTGGTCGTTCAAGATAAGCATTTTCACTAACGGCTTATTAGAGTACTGCGTAGCGAGGACGGCAATACCGATAAGGCCCGGAATAGCGGCCTCTTTGATGGCGATATATTCAGCCGGAAGCTTGAGTAAACTAAACCCGCCGGTTAGTAGTACGCTGATAATACCCAAAACGGAAAAGCCGTTAACTTTGCCGGACTCTTTTAAATCCCACAAACCATAGCCTATTGGGAAGCTAAGGGCTGCGACTATACTCCAGGCTGGGCCTAAGTAATCTTCTGAACTTGCATAGCTCATTAGCACGACAGGAATAACAATGTTAAACGCTAAGTTGCCGAAAAAGCCTTGGTTCTTCTGTGTAGGTTGTTGTACTGCTGACATAACTTTTTTTAACGTCTTATCTTAAGGCCAATTATACGTAAACTAATTAGCGTGCCCAGTGCCATGCGGCAAATAAGCCGCCTAGAAAGCCAAACAGATGATATTCAAAGGAAATAAATTTTGAAGTTGGCAGCACACCCACCAGCATCCCACCATAAAGCGCGGCCACCACTAAGGAGATAAGCAAATAGCGTATTTTATTGCTGCGAAATCCGGCTAAAACCAGAAAGCCAAAGTAGCCGTAAACCATGCCGCTAGCGCCTATATGCGTAGCGCTTCGTCCGAAAAGCCACACGCCTACGCCACCTACAAGCAACGCGCTTAACGTGGCAATTAAAAACGTGCGTCGCCCCCATTGCATAGTAAGCCACATAAACAACAGCAACGGGACTAAGTTAGCCATTAAATGCGTTGGCGTACCGTGTAAAAAAGGCGCCGTAAAGATATAGGGCAGGTGGGATAGCGTGCGAGGTACAACACCGAATTGGTTGAGGCTATTACCGGTAAGCAGGTTGGCCACTTCAATCACAATAAGCAGTGCGCCTAAGGTCAGTAAAACTCGAATTTGAAATGAAAGCGACTTCATTTAATAACCCTTCACGTCAATTAAAGAATGATATGGGGAAGGTAGCGGGATAAATCTTGTGTGATGGCAGACGCGTCTTCTCTTACAGAGATGCCTGCTGGCATATCGTCCACTAACCAACTACCAATAAGTGTATGGTTACCCTCGAAAACCGGCAAAGGTTCAAATGATTGGACAATAAACCCTTCCTCACCGTAAGGGCCGTCACTAAGTAGGTTTTCGACACCATCTTCAATAATAGACACGTTTGCTCCTTCCCTGGAAAACAGCGGTTTTTTAATCCACTTCCCCGACAAGCCATTATTGCTTACTTCATCTGAAAAAAAGGCCGGCAGAAGGTTAGGGTGTCCTTCAAATTTTTTCCAAAGCTGGGGCAGCAATGCTTTGTTTGAAATTATCGACTTCCACGGCGGCTCAATCCAATTGACTTGCGCGTCTTCCAATACGTCACCAAACTCTTCCCGCAGCATAAATTCCCATGGGTAAAGCTTAAAACAGTCTGTTATTGGGGCGTCTTTTAGGTCGGTGAACACGCCCGTATCGGCAAGCCCGATATCTTCAATAAACACAAAGTCTGCCTGAAGCCCCGCTTCTTTCGCGCAATCTTGAAGGTATTGCACCGTGCCTCGGTCTTCCACTGTGTCCTCACAGCACGCCATGTGCATCTGGTTAATGCCATAGTGAAGCGTAATTTCACGAAAGCGATGAACCAACTTTTCTTGCAAACTATTGAATTGGTCGGCGTGCAAAGGGAGCTTACCGGCATCTACATTTTGCGAAAGCCATAGCCACTGCCAGAACCCCGATTCATACAAGCTGGTGGGCGTATCTGCATTATTTTCCAGTAGTTTGGCTGGGCCCTTTCCGTTATAAACGAGATCTAAGCGTGAATACAGACTTGGGTCGCGGTCAAGCCAGCTATGTCTAACCAAATCCCAATGCTTCTCGGGAATGCGAAATCGACGAAGTAATGCTTCACTGTTAACCACATCTTCGGTTACTGCCAAGCACATCTGGTGTAACTCGGCGGTGGGGTCTTCAATGTCGTTTTCAATTTGTGCTAGCGTGAATTGATAATAAGCCGTTTCATCCCAGTAGGGCTCGCCATACATGGTGTGAAAGTGAAAACCGAATTCATTGGCCAACTGCTGCCAGCCTTTGCGTGGCTGACAAGGCATTCTAAACATATTTAGCCGCCCCAGCCGCCTTTACGGCTGCTGCTTCCCCATGAGGATTTTGCTCGTACGCTGCTGCCAAAGCCGCCTCGTTTCATCGTTTTATTAACCGTGGGTTTAGGCTTGTAAACATCTTTGTTTACACGGTAGTTGCGCTTGCGAATGTCACCATCAAATACATACCCATCGGCAGTTATCCAACGTGAACGAAACGGTGAATTGTACGAATAAGAGGTATACAAAGGCTGTGAGTAGTAACGATTTGGCGAAAGCAATGAGCTCACCATATATCCCGCCATAAACGGCATGAAGAAGCT
Source organism: Alteromonas infernus (assembly GCF_902705815.1). Taxonomy (NCBI): domain Bacteria; kingdom Pseudomonadati; phylum Pseudomonadota; class Gammaproteobacteria; order Alteromonadales; family Alteromonadaceae; genus Alteromonas; species Alteromonas infernus. Next base: position 63,155 of record NZ_CACSIG010000075.1, on the reverse strand, counting down.
GCCACTGTTATTATTCACTTGTTGGCACTGGTTGGGACCAAATTCGTGCTCACAGTCGTATTCGGAGTTAAAGCGAGGACTTGTGCGCATCGCCTCATCTACGGCAGTTTGATACGCGGCTTCACAGCGCTCAACAGCATCGGGATAATCTTGTTTACAGTCTTCTAGCGACGTGTAAATGGTGGCGTCTTCTTTTTCAGCGCCACAGCCACTTAATATCACGCTGGCTACACCTAAGGCCAATGGCTTTACGCTAAACCCTTTGCGCATGGTATTAAGGTTGATGTGTTTGGTGCGCTTCATCGTAGGCTTCGCCGCGCGCTCGCGGTCGGTTACCTGAATTTCAATTTTGCTTTTATCGGTCATCGCTGCCCCCTTAGTAGGTCATGCAAGCGGCATTTAATAAGCCTACGGCAATCGACATACTGGCAAGCATTACGCCAGCAGAAACTTCATTATTGTTAATGCGTTCGGCGATTTTAGGCATAAAGCTAAAACGCAACAGCGCAAACGCTAACGACTGGGCAATAACAGCAACCAGGGCCCAAATGGCAAAATCAATAATGGCAACAGAGTTTGACGCTGCACTGCCTAGCGCAATAGCAAAGCCAATAATCGCGCCGCCGAAACCGATAGCCGCCGCAACGTTTTTCTCTTCTTTCACCAGCTTCCACTCATCATGAGGGGTAACAAGAGCGTACACCAACTTAAAAATGAAAAGAAAGACAATCGATAAGCCAAAATAAAGTGCAAAGTTATCTAGGCCAGCCAAAGATTGCATGATGGTATCCATAGTTATTCCTTTTTAATTAACCGTTTATCGTGATATCTGCAGGTTCAACATCAAACCCTGTAGAAATCACTAAGCATCTGTCTAAATTATTGCCCACTTGCTTTTCTTCACCAACAACGAGCAGAGTCTCAACCCTATTGTTTCCTATAGGACGTTCGTACAACATCATAAACTGGTCTGTTTTACTTACATCACCATCTTCTTCATAGGTAGTTTCGGTCACCGCAACTGGCGGCGATTCGTCACCTACTGAATCCCACACCCGGGTAAACACCTTACCGTCAAGCTCGTAGGTAGGCTGACTAATCACGTTTTTTAAACACGCATTCCATTGTGCGGTATTGCCAATAGTTTGGGTCTCGTAAAAATGCCACAGCTTCACATCAGTAATGTGGTTTTCTGACAGGCCGCCGTCAGTCACTACTTGTAAAAAGCCATCATCGTCGGTGTAAAAGCGCAACAGGGTGCCGCCCGTATCTAAAGGTGCTTCACCAACCGCCTGAATAAGCTGAGAACGGGCTGCTCCTTCAATGGTAAGTTCTGGTTCTAATAACGAGAGCTTTAAATGGTCCAATTCAAATGACCCCCCTAAATAGAGGCCCATAATTTCTGGCGTTTTAGGTTTCTTGGGTTCTGACTTTTTAAATAGCTTACTAAACATTGTTTGTGCCTTTTAGTCCGCGTCTAAAGACGACCAGTTAATGGCATTTATACGCCGCTCTGCAATATAGAAAAGGGTATCGCCTGGGTTTAACGTAGCATCTAGCGACGGATTAACTACCATCTCTTTTACCATGCCGTTAGGGGCGTAACCAATAAATATGGCGTCGTGTTTGCGTTTCAAGTTAACAAATAGCTTGGCGACGGAAATTGTTGGGCTAGTCTGTGGAATCTTTACAGAAAATTGTGCTTGCCCCTCATCAATGCTCAATAAATCGTGATGAAGCATGCTTGAGCCTGGGTCAAATGCGGCCTTAACCAGCATCTCTATGGCAACGCTTGGCGTGCATTCGACTTTTGGACAATGATCCTGAAGTAGGCTAACTAAGCTGTCGTCATCAAAATAAGCCACTTGGTGCGCGTCTGGATTACGCTTCGTGCAGTACAGCGCTGTAGTCATGGTGACGTCGTCTTGGGGGTTATCAATAAGAATGGTTCTCGCTGTTGCTACACAAGCGCGATCCATGTCTTCGTCTTTGTTAAACGAGTCGACTTTTACAAACTCTATTACACCGGGTAGTGGGTTGGTGATATCCGCTTTTACGCACAGTACAATATCGGGGCGTTCAGGCATGGCGTCACGCTCTTGCAGAATTAAATCAAGCAGCAGCATGGTGCGCTGCTCGTTCCATCCTATTACTAAGATGTGACCGTCAAGCATTAAGCTATTCATACCCATAAACCCTTTTTTCCATTGAAGTGAAACCCAAGCTGCAATTCGACCAATCACCATGGCGAAAATACTTAACCCTAGCGGAATAACGTAAAGCGCTACGACAAGCTTTCCGGCAGGGGTAACGGGCGATAGATCGCCATAACCCACTGTTGAAGCAGTAACGGCAAGCCAGTAAACAAAGTCAGTATGTGCAATGAGGTCGTGTTCATTGGCAGCGTAAAGCAGCCAATAGCTTGTTACTGCGTAAAAAGCGGTGGCACCGACAATGGTATACCAGCGTGACTCTGCAAAATATTGCAGCATGATTTTTCGCAGTTTTATCCATGGAGACATAAAAGAAACAGCCCTTGTTATGCGTGCCCTTACTCTGCCTTGAAGTGCTTGATTTGTCTAGGTAAGCTTGCTGCTATACCGCTATATTTGAAGATAATTTTGTAACAAGCATTAAAAATGGGAGCACTGGGCTCCCATGTGTTTTACTTACTTGCCAAGAATTCGCGCTAGTTCGTCGTCGGCAGAGGTTTTACCCCCTTTGATCCCCGCTTCTGCTAGGCGCTTTTCAAGGTCGCTACTCGATTCTTCGCTAGCAAGCTCTTCTGCCGCCTGTAGCTCTGCGTTGCGCATCTTTTGCTTATCTTGAATACGAGACAGCGACTCTGTTGCTGTTTTCATCTTACTATTTGCGCCCATGTGGCGTGAAGATACGGCAACTTGTGCTTTTTGCACGCTTTCGGTTGCTTTAACCATATCAACCTGCTGTTCAAGGCGACGCAAGTTTGCTTTAGCCTGTTGGATATTGCTGGCAAGCTGCTTTTCTGATTGCTTGAACTGGTCAAGATAGGTTTGCTCTTGTTCACGTTCTTCTTTTAGCTCAGAAACTTTTTGCGCACAATCTAGGGCCAGCTGTCGATCGTTATCAATCGCTTTACGGGCGTGTTCTTCGTACTCAGCAATCGACGAATCAAAGCTGTCTACTTTCTGTTGAGAAAGTTTACATTTCGCCAAAATTTGTGTGCGTGCATGATCTGATTTGCGCAATTCTTCTTTGGCTTCTCTGATTTCTTGTTCCAGAATTCGAATAGCCTGACTGTCTGCAACAGACTGCGCAGCTTCGGTAGCACCACCTTTTACTGCAGTAATTAATTTTTTCCACACTGACATTCGCTTCTCCTTAGAAGTAAATTTTAAATTAGGTGTGTTTCGTAGGCATCTAGGAACGATGCTACATTCTGAAACAGAGTTTCCACTTCAATAACAATACTTTCGGCTTTCGATTGGGCGCTTAATGCACCAAAAGCCGTGTAATACTCTTCGCCACTAATCGTCGAGATGCCTACTGTGGTAAGAGGGAAGACCATATGAGTTGAGAGTATTTCATGGTCTAACGCCGGCTTATCTTTTACTTCAGACGCTGAAAATAAAAGACTTTCAACTAAAATCTGTTCTCCGCTTATGGCAAGCCACGCATCGATACCGTCTTGATTGGCAATCTGCAAGCAGCCCTCTTCACGTGTTACCACAAAGTCATCGTGCTCTTTAAACAGGGCTTCGATGCTTTCTAGTTCCCAGCTCATACCTATCTCCTTTAATTATTGAAGCGATAATTTCGAAAGTGAATGTCGTGTCAGTCGTGTTTACCTTTGTGCGCCTCTCAACAATGATACAAGGCGCTATAAGGTGAATAACACTGGCTGTACTGTAACGACTATTTTCACTTTCGCCAATATCTTGACTTGCAGTGTAGACCTAGTGTGCCATAATCGTCAATATCAAATGCGTTCTTTAAGTGTAAAAAAATGTGTTTTTGTAAAATATATATCACATTTGTATGGTTTTGGGGGTTGTGTGAACACTAAAAATGGGTGGCGACAAACGGTTGCACGGGTGGTCAAATCAGAAATGTCTGTGCGCGGTGTGAAATATCAAGCCTTAAGCCAAAGGTTGCAAGAAATTGGTGTAGAGCAGAGCGCTGACAACCTGCGCAATAAGGTGAACAAAGGTATTATGGGAGCGGATTTATTGCTTCAAATACTGTACGTATTAAAAGCACGCCCCATAGATGCCGCGCTTTTAGAAGAAATCTTAACTGATCTTGAGCGCCAAAACGCGTAAAATACCGTTACTTTGAAATTTGGCTGTGGTTGAAAAGTACGAAAGGGAAACCGTACTATAAAAATAGCGCGCAGCAAGGTTTAAAACGTGCAGATAAAAAAATACCCAGCAAGTGCTGGGTACGAATGATAAGGAATGTTTATGGGAGAACATCATCACTATCTGGGCGTATCTTAAGCGATTAAGTAATTAAGTGCTATCGAATAAATGAATTTGTCCGTATGTTGTTCGATAAGTAGTTATCTAAAAATATACATGTCAACTCAAGCGTTTGAAATTATTTAATTAAATTTTTTATTTAATGCAGGGTATCTTGAGTTCGTGTAGGGTTTCTTAACCTTTAGTAGTAACTTAAAAGAAACTTAATCTAGTACTTTTGTCTAACAGTAAGACCTCAATATTGTCGTAATTATGAAATTATCTGATTTTAGCTTTGTTCTACCCGAAAACCTTATTGCCAAATATCCAACGCAACAGCGCACTGCCAGTCGTTTGCTACATTTAGACGGTAAAAACGGCAAGGTTGAACATACCATGTTTGCAGACATGCTTAAATTTGTAGAGCCGGGTGATTTACTGGTTTTTAATAACACCCGTGTTATACCTGCGCGCCTTTTAGGTAAAAAAGAAACCGGCGGTCACGTGGAGGTGCTCATTGAGCGCATTACATCTGACACCACCGCACTTGCCCATGTGCGCGCAAGCAAAGCGCCGAAACCGGGTACTAAGCTCATTCTAGAAGAAAAAGTGAATGTAACTGTTACCGGTCGAGACGACGCACTGTTTATACTGCAGTTTGACCACGATGAAACCGTATTAACGCTGTTGGAAGCCCACGGTCATATGCCGTTACCGCCTTATATCGACCGTCCGGATGAAAACTCGGATAAAGAGCGTTACCAAACGGTGTACAACGAAAAGCCTGGTGCTGTAGCGGCACCTACCGCAGGGTTACATTTTGACGACAGTATTTTAAACGCGTTAAAAGAAAAGGGGGTTAACCTAGCCTTCGTTACCTTGCATGTAGGCGCGGGCACGTTTCAGCCCGTTCGTGTTGATAATATTCAAGAGCATAAAATGCACGCTGAATTTGCCGAAGTGCCTCAAGATGTGGTTGATGCCGTGTTAAACACAAAAGCAAATGGCAAAAGGGTAATTGCAGTAGGGACCACTTCGGTACGCTCACTAGAATCGGCGGCGAAAGCAAGTGCAGAGCGGGGCGATGAACAGATTATCGCGCCCTTTAATGAAGATACCGAAATCTTTATTTACCCTGGTTTTGAATTTAAAGTTGTGGACGCTATGTTTACTAACTTCCATTTGCCGGAATCTACGTTAATGATGTTGATTAGCGCATTTGCAGGTAAAGAAAACGTGATGAATGCCTATCAAGAAGCGATAGCGAAAGAATACCGATTCTTTAGCTATGGCGATGCTATGTTTATTGAGCGCGCTTAAAACGGTAGCGGTTTGCTAAAAACACCTCGTCATGTGTTTTACGCTACGACGTTAAAAAACCGTTGCGATTTCGGTTAACTCGTTTCGAAATCGCAACAAACCCATTGAGGTTTGGCCGTTTAATATAGCCTTATTTTACGCAAAAAGCAGGCAAAAACAGGCTATAGCAGGCGCGGTTCTAGCCCAGTTACAGATAAACATAGATACGGGGCATGATCTCAGCCAAATTACTGGTATAATCGCCGCCAATTTATTTTTATACCCAGCGCAAAAGCGCACCAAAGTGGGAATGCTTTCACATGCAATTTGAGTTGTTAAAAACCGAAGGCCGAGCACGACGCGGTCGTTTGGTGTTTGAACGCGGTGTTGTTGAGACCCCAGCGTTCATGCCGGTAGGTACGTACGGTACCGTTAAGGGAATGACCCCTGAAGAGTTAAAAGACAGTGGTGCTCACATCTGTCTTGGTAACACCTTTCACCTAATGCTGCGCCCAGGTACGGGGATTATTCGCCAGCATGGCGACCTGCACGATTTCATGAATTGGGATAAGCCTATTCTTACTGATTCGGGCGGTTTCCAGGTATTTAGCCTTGGCGATTTGCGTAAAATTACCGAAGAAGGTGTAACTTTCCGTTCGCCAATCAACGGCGAGAAGATCCTTCTTACGCCAGAAAAGTCGATGGAAGTTCAGCGCGACTTGGGTTCTGACATCGTGATGATTTTTGACGAGTGCACGCCGTATCCTGCCACTGAGCAAGAAGCGCGCGTTTCTATGGAAATGTCGTTGCGTTGGGCCAAACGCAGTAAAGAAGCCCACGGCGATAACCCCGCGGCTCTGTTTGGTATTATTCAAGGCGGTATGTACGAAGGGTTGCGCGATGTGTCGCTTGCTGGCCTTGAAGCCATTGGTTTTGACGGCTATGCCATTGGTGGCCTGTCAGTGGGCGAGCCAAAAGAAGACATGATCCGCATTATCGATCATACGGCGCCAAAAATCCCTGAAGACAAGCCGCGCTACTTAATGGGCGTGGGCAAGCCGGAAGATTTGGTAGAGTCTGTGCGTCGCGGTATCGATATGTTTGACTGTGTTATGCCTACGCGTAATGCGCGAAATGGTCACCTTTTTGTGACTGAAGGCGTGGTGAAAATTCGCAATGCGAAACACAGGAACGACACCTCACCATTAGACGAGAATTGTGATTGCTACACTTGTAAAAATTATTCTCGCTCTTATTTACATCATTTGGACAAATGTAACGAGATTTTGGGTGCGCGTTTAAACACCATCCATAACCTTCGTTACTATCAGCGTGTTATGCAGGGTCTTCGCGATGCGATTGACGCAGGTACGCTTGACGAATTTGTACAAGAATTTTATGAACAAAAAGGGTTGCCGGTTCCGGCACTATAACAACGATAATATTTGGGGAATTTTATGAGCCTATTTATCTCGAACGCTTACGCGCAATCTGCTGGCGGTGCTCAGCAAGGTGGTGGCATGGAAATGATTATCATGCTTGCTGTATTTGGTCTAATTTTTTACTTCTTGCTTTATCGCCCGCAGGCTAAGCGCGTAAAAGAGCATAAAAACCTCGTGTCTTCACTTGGCAAAGGTGATGAAGTGCTAACACAAGGTGGTTTAGTAGGTAAAATTACTAAAGTGTCGGAAGAAAAAGATTTCATCGAAGTTGCACTTAACGATTCAAACAACATTGTTGTTCAGAAGTCTTCAGTAACTGCTGTGCTGCCTAAAGGCACAATGAAGTCACTGTAAGTAACAACCGCCGGGGCCGGGATGCTACCCGGTACTGGCACGAAAGGATTATCCAGTGCTAAACAAAAACTCTATCTGGAAGGTACTGAGTGCACTCATTGTGGTTGCAATGTGTGCACTTTACGCACTTCCTAACATTTACGGCGAAGATCATGCCGTACAAATCTCAGCAGGTCGTGATGCTGTGGTAACTAACGCCACGGTAGAGCAAGTAAAGGCCGCGCTAAACGAAAAAAACATCTCGCCGAAGCGTGTTGAGTTTGAGAACGACCAAATTTTGGTTCGCGTTTCTGATTCAGATACACAGCTAGTAACCCGCGAAACTTTAGAAAAGACGCTTGGTGACGACTACTACGTGGCAATGAACCTTGCCCCAGACACGCCGGAATGGCTAGAAGGGTTAGGTGGCGCACCGATGAAACTTGGTCTTGACCTTCGCGGTGGTGTGCACTTCTTGATGGAAGTGGACATGACGGAAGTTATCACTAAGTCACTGGAAGATGCTGAAAGCGGCTTTCGCACCTCTCTGCGTGAAGAGGGTATTCGTTACCGTGGTGTTAAACAAGTAGACGACCATATCGACATTACCTTCCGCGATGAAGATACGTTAGATAAAGCGGAGTTCTTCCTGCGCAACCAAAGTCGTGACCTAACGTTTAACCAAATTGATGACTTAACCCTTCGCGCTATTTTCGCGGAGAGTAAGCTTCAAGAAATTCGCGACAACGCGGTTAAGCAAAACATCACTATCATTCGTAACCGTGTTAACCAGCTTGGTGTTGCTGAGCCTCTTGTTCAAAAACAAGGCGCTGACCGTATTGTTGTTCAGCTCCCCGGTATTCAAGATACCGCTCGTGCAAAAGAAATTCTAAACGCGACGGCGACCCTAGAATTCCGCATGGTTGATCAGAAAAACGATATTCGCGATGCATTGAACGGCCGTGTTCCTCCTGGTTCTCAGGTGATTGAAGATCAGCAAGGTATTCCACAGTTACTTGAAAAGCGTATTATGCTTACTGGTAGCCACATTATTGATGCTAATAGCGGTGTTGATGAATATGGTCTTCCAAATGTAAATATCTCGCTAGACTCTGAAGGCGGTAACAAAATGTCTCGCTCAACCCGCGGCAACATTGGTAAGCCAATGGCAACGGTGTTTATCGAGTACAAATCTACCGGAGAGCGAAATGACGACGGTAAACTTGTGTTCGAAAAGCATGAGCAAGTTATCTCAGTTGCCACCATTCGTGCGCAGCTTGGTAGTAAGTTCCAAATTACCGGTCTTGATTCTCCAAAAGAAGCTCGTGATTTAGCGTTACTACTTCGCGCGGGTGCACTTATTGCGCCAATTCAAATTGTTGAAGAGCGCACCGTAGGCCCAAGCTTGGGTAAAGAAAACATCGAGCTAGGTATGCAGGCTATTATCTATGGCCTTGCGGCTGTGCTTGTTTTCATGTTGATTTACTACAAAGCGTTTGGTGTGGTAGCGAACATCGCGCTTATCACTAACCTGGTAATGATTGTAGGCATCATGTCGATGATCCCGGGCGCAACCTTAACGCTTCCAGGTATGGCGGGTATTGTACTTACCGTTGGTATGGCGGTAGATGCTAACGTGCTAATCTTTGAGCGTATTCGTGAAGAGCTTCGCGAAGGGCGCAGTCCGCAGCAAGCTATTCACCACGGGTACGACAGTGCATTCTCAACCATTTTGGATGCGAATATCACTACTTTCATTGCTGGTCTAATTCTGTTCGCAGTTGGTACCGGCCCAATTAAAGGCTTCTCTATTACGCTAATGATTGGTATCGCAACTTCAATGTTTACCGCTATTTTGGTTACTCGCGTTATTGTTAACGCAGTATGGGGCGGCAAACGTGTAGAGAAATTAGCGATTTAAGGAGCGTAAAATGCAGTTATTAAAATTATCCGAAACCGTTAATTTCATGCGCCTTCGCATTCCAGCGATGGTGTTATCTACAGTCTTAATCCTTGGCTCGTTTGTGTCATTAGGGGTAAACAGTCTTAACTGGGGGCTGGATTTCACTGGCGGTACGCTTATTGAAGTGGGCTACGAAGACTCGGCTGACCTAGAAGCTATTCGCGTGCAGCTTAACGAATCGAACTTTGAAGATGCAGTAGTGCAAAACTTCGGTAGCAGTCAAGACGTGCTTATTCGCATTGCACCGCGTGATGGCGTAAAAGCCGTAACCATTGGTGAGCAGGTACTTGCGGCACTGCGTGCAGATGGCACCTCGGTGGATATGCGCCGTATTGAGTTTGTTGGACCTAATGTCGGTGAAGAACTGACAGAGCAGGGCGGGCTAGCAATGCTGGTGGCACTGTTATGTATCTTGGTTTACGTAGCGATGCGTTTTGAATGGCGCTTTGCGCTGGGTTCCGTTTCGGCACTTGCCCATGACGTGATCCTTACGCTAGGTCTATTTTCGGTGCTTCAAATTGAATTTGACCTTACGGTGCTTGCAGCTGTACTCGCGGTTATTGGTTATTCACTTAACGATACCATTGTTGTATCAGACCGTATCCGTGAAAACTTCCGCAAAATTCGTAAAGGTGAGCCGGTCGAGATTATCAATATCTCTCTAACGCAGACGCTTAATCGTACTATCATCACCTCACTAACCACGGTGTTAGTATTGGTTGCCTTGTTCTATAAAGGTGGTGCGCTTATTCACGGTTTCGCCACTGCGTTGTTATTCGGTGTAGTAGTAGGTACTTACTCATCGGTGTATATCGCAAGTTCGGTTGCCCTAGCATTAGGTATAAGTAAAGAAGACCTAATGCCACCGCAGGTAGAGAAAGAAGGCGCTGACTTAGATCCAATGCCTTAAGCAGGCTATGGCGAGCAGCGCTAATTACGCTAAATGAATAAAAAGCCGCACAGTGTTGCGGCTTTTTTGTAGGTGTGAATTACACTGTTTTTCAATTGTCGCAAACAGTGTTTATTTATCAATAGCCAGCTTATACCTTCGTGACATCTTAACAGTATGGCCCATTTTTTAATGTAATTACGCCATCGCCGCTGTCCCCGACTTTTACACTTTCAACATCATTAAGGTTTACAGCAAAAGAGCGGTGGACCCGTGCAAAAGGCAAGTAAGCATTTTCATCTAGAAATGAGGTTAGGGTATTACGCATGGGGTAAACCTTATCGTCAATGTGTAAGTTGACATAATTACCCGAAGAGGCCATCCAGTTAATATCTTGCTTTTTGATTAGAAACTCATGGCCATTTTTTTTAATCAATAATAGTTCATGCTTGAAGGCTTTCTCATCTGGGGCATTTTGTGTATTGCGCTGGTCTAATTTAGCTGACTCAAGCCCGATATTGCTGGCGTTACCTAACCATTGTGCTACCACATAGCGATAACACCAAATCATTACTACAAAAAAGATGAAAGACCATAAATCTTTTCGCATTTCATAAATGAGTTCAAAGAACCATTGCTCTGCAGAAGTGGCGAATTGGTAATTGCCACCCACTAATGCGTAAATAATTTCTCTACTAACAATCATAAATATAATATGTGTAGCTGCAAAGCACAGACCCACAGCACTGTATAAAGCAATACTAAAAGTAAACCGTTCCCATCGCCAAGGAAAATGGTTGAGTATCTTTGCCAGTGCTATCACCACGCAGAAGCTGCCAACGGCACTGGTATACTCCCAAGCAAAAGGTTCCCATTGGGCAAAAGGTAGCGGCGGCGTGCGCATCGCTTCCATGAGTACAGTGGTGCTATTGATAAATCCATTGACTAAAAAATACAAGCCCAGAAGGGAAAGGGATATTGAGCTTTGATGCGCTTGAAACCACGCTTTATTAATCATGCGAACACTTGTCCTTCCGTCACTTAATTCCACCGCTTGTCACTTTTTCGAACCCTTTCAATAGCTTGGTTGGTAGTTTGTTTATACTCACGTTGCTAAAAATTGAAGGCGCTTTTCGCCTCAATAAGGGACAAGATGAACACAAAGTACCACACACGTTTAACGTCAGAAAATTCACGAATAGTAGTACTTGATTATCTTAGAGTATTAGCCGTCATTGTTTTGTTCTTTTTTCATCTTGGTATGGTTTGGGTGCCCGAGTGGAACTTTCATTTTAAGCAAGAAACACAGTGGTTTTGGCTGCAACATATTTTATTGATAAGTTCACCGTGGAGAATGGGGCTGCTGTGGTTTATCGCGGGCACGTCGCTGTATTTTATGCAGCAAAAGTACGGACTGGCTTTTTTGTTAACCCGAAGAAGCAATGCGATATTACTTCCCCTATTAACAGGTATTTATTGCATAGTTCCTATTCAGTTATTTGTTGAAATGACGCAAAAAGGCGCAATTGACACCTCTGTAGGCTATTTTTTCATTCAATTTTATTTTGGTGCGAATGACTATTTTAATGGTTTTAGTGCTGGCATATGGCATCACGTCGACGTAAACCATTTGTGGTTTCTTCGTTCTCTTTGGCGGTTCACGTTATTGTTGGTTATTTTTCATCTGCCTCTTAAGTGGGTACGCAACAGTTTAGGCAATTTCAATAGTGTATGGTTGTTGTTACTTGTTTCTATTTCGCTTTTTGCATCACAAATAGAGGAAAGCGACTTACAGCGTGATATTTACGGCTTTGCGTGTTTAGTTTGGGGCTACCTTTTTGGTGGTCAAGCGCAATTTTGGGGGTGGCTACGCGATAGGCGCGGGGCGCTGATTGCGTTCGCCATTATACTTACTCTGTCTTATGAAGTGGGGTTTAAAGTAGTAGGATACCAACCTGATAACCTGCCGATAAAAACCATTGCATTATGGTCGTATTACTTAGCTAAAGTATTCAGCGTATTTGCAATTTTGGCACTGGCAGACAAAGTCTTCGTAAAGGCGAATCCCGCGGTAGTTAAAGCGAATGGATATGTTTTTCCTTTCTATGTAATTCATCAAAGCGTGATAATTGGCGTCAGCTATTTTATTACGAATACAGCACTGTCTGCGCTTACGGCAATGGCGTTATCTGCCGTCGTGAGTATGTTGCTTTGTTTCCTATTATTACTGCTGTGTAAATATAGTGCCGTGACAGGCGTGTTTTTAGGTAAAAAAGCGCCGGCATCCCATTGGCTGTCAGGTAAAACGGCCCAAATGATCATAACCGCTTTTACGTTGCCCTTAGCATTGAGGCTAGTAGGCTTAATATAGGGAAGGGAGGGAGTATACAAAAGCGCAGTTTTGGCATGTTTACGTTCGCAATGAGGTACAAAAAGCAAAAAGGCGCGAATTAAAATAATTCGCGCCTTATCGTTTGTTTGTTCGTTTTACGTACGCTGTGGCGTAGGTTAAAAAAAGTTGCTAAGAAAAAGCATCTGTTTCGACCCCAGCCAGCCCACATTTTTACTTAAGGTGTTTTACCAAGCCTTGAACTACCTTTGCACTACCGGCAACAATTTCGCCCTTGTGTAGTGGGTCGTTATTACCTTTAAAGTCTGTAACCAAGCCGCCTGCTTCGCGAACAATAAGTTCACCCGCTGCGATGTCCCAAGATTTGATGCCGCGTTCCCAGTAACCGTCGTGACGACCAGCTGCAACATAAGCAAGGTCTAGTGCTGCACTGCCTGCACGGCGAATGTCGCCCACTTCGTGGAATATTTTGTTTAGACTAAGTGCGTATTCACCGAATGCAGCTTTGTTTTTGAACGGAAGGCCAGTAGCAATAATGGTTTCTGTTAAATCACGAGGCTTAGAAGCGCGAATACGGTAACCGTTAAGCTGTGCACCTTGACCACGGCTAGCAGTAAATAGTTCGCTGCGAATTGGATCAAATACAACCGCTTGGTCCAAACGACCTTTATGAAGAAGTGCGATAGAAACCGCAAAGTGGGGAATGCCTTTTACAAAGTTAGTGGTGCCATCTAGTGGGTCGATGATCCACTGATAGTCTGTCTCTGTGCCGTTAACTTCGCCAGACTCTTCACCTAAGAAGCAATGTTCTGGGTAAGACTGCTGAATTTTATAGATAATTGCTTGTTCTGCTTCTTTATCAACTTGAGTAACAAAGTCGTTCAAACCTTTCGACTCTGTTGCTACTTCGTTATATTTTTCAAAACCGCGAACAATAACTGTTCCAGCCGCACGCGCAGCGCGCACCGCAATATTCAGCATAGGATGCATAGATAAACCACCAATTGTAAAAGACCAATGAAACGAGCCAGCTGTATAAAAAATAGCTAGTTGTTTTCGAAAACGGGCGGAGTCTACCAGAATCCACGCACGATGCAAATGAATTCAAGGCTGAACGCAAGGTGAAGTAGAATAGCTTTTTGCCACTTTAAACGGCGATGCCTAGAAATGGGGCTGACAACATAGATAGTGCCGCGGTCTTTCGTTATGAGAAACGTCGAAAGAAAGCAAACTACATAAGCAATCGAACAGGTAGCATGCCGTTGTGAGTGAATAGCCATCTATACTGCCGCTGTGATAAACTTGCCCTAATTGAAGTTCATTAGATGATGCTTAACATATCAGTATCATCCTTTTTTGAAAGTACGTAGGTATCACAGGCATGCTCGAAAATATTCGCATCATTTTGGTTAACACCTCTCACACTGGGAACATTGGCTCCACCGCACGAGCGATGAAGACTATGGGGCTCAGTAGCCTTTATCTTGTTGACCCAGTGAACGAACCTGATGGCCAAGCAAGCGCGCTTGCTGCAGGCGCTGGTGATGTACTTGCGAACGCAAAAATTGTAGGTACGCTGGAAGAAGCGGTAAAAGACTGTGGTTTAGTTGTAGGCACATCAGCCCGTTCTCGTACGCATTCTTGGCCTATGCTTGGCCCTCGTGATTGCGGTGAAAAGCTAGTTCAAGAAGTAGAGAAGTACCCGGTCGCATTGGTCTTTGGCCGTGAAAATAGTGGCTTAACAAATGAAGAATTACAGCAGTGTCATTTCCATATGTGTATTCCGGCGAACCCTGAATACAGCTCGCTTAACCTAGCTGCTGCGGTTCAAACCTTATGTTATGAAATTCGCATGGCCTTCCTAAATCGTGAAACCTACCCAAGCGTAGAGGAAACGTACCCATTAAACGAAGATTTAGAGCGTTTTTACGCGCACCTTGAAACGACACTAGAGGGGACATCGTTTATACGCAAGAGTCACCCTGGTGTGGTTATGACTAAGCTTCGTCGTTTGTTCAATCGAGCACGCCCAGAGTCGCAAGAGTTGAATATCTTGCGCGGTATTTTGGCGTCTATCGATAAATCGGTTAAGTCAGCAAGTGTAAGTCAAAGTGACTCAACTGAAGCGCCGGTTAACGAAAACACGTCGAAAGAAGAGCAAGAGTAAGCATTATGTTTGCCCGTATCAAAGATGACATTAAAGGGGTTTTCCATCGCGACCCAGCGGCAAGAAATACCTTTGAAGTGCTAACTAATTACCCCGGTCTACATGCAGTATGGCTACACCGCGTAAGCCACAAGTTGTGGAAGGCTGAATGGAAGTGGTTGGCACGCACGTTATCAACCTTTAGTCGCTGGCTGACGGGCATAGAAATTCACCCTGGAGCAACACTGGGCAGGCGGGTATTTATAGACCATGGTATGGGCGTGGTCATTGGCGAAACCGCAGAGATTGGTGACGATGTTACGCTATATCATGGCGTTACGCTTGGTGGTACTAGCTGGAAAGCCGGTAAACGTCATCCAACCCTTAAAAAAGGGGCGGTAGTAGGCGCTGGCGCTAAAGTGTTAGGGCCTATTATCATTGGTGAAAATGCCAAAGTCGGCTCAAATTCCGTAGTGGTGAAAGATATTCCAGACGGCGCCACTGCGGTGGGTATCCCCGGTCGTATTATTATCTCAAAGCAGGATGATGGGAAAGCGACGGTTAACCCCCAGCGTGACAAAATAGCGCAAAAATACGGTTTTGATGCGTACGCTGTAGCGCCCGATAACCCAGATCCTGTGGCCAATGCCATGGGAGTAATGCTTGAGCACATGCATCAGATGGATACCAAAGTTGAGGAAATGTGCAAGGTCATTCAGTCATTAGGTGGTGATGTGTGTACCGATAATTTACACAACATCAGTGCTGAAGATTTCGCGGATACGGGCTTTGACTTGACGGAGGCCCATGAACGAGAGAAAGCGCATTCGTCTTTCGACCCGGCAATTTAACGCCTTAGTTCCACGTCTGGATTAAGGTGTGTTTTACAAATTGTTAACGTACGTGTTGACTCCCCCGTAACTCCAACATACATTGAAATCAAAATGTTAGTTGTCACGTTTCAGGGCGGTTATGCAAAACACGTTGCCATTTCTAGACGTTTTAATCGTAGGGGCCGGTATCTCGGGTGTTGGCTGTGCGTACCATATTCAAAAGAAATGCCCTGACTTGTCATACACTATTATAGAAGCGCGTGCCGACCTCGGTGGAACATGGGACTTATTTAAATACCCAGGCATTCGCTCCGACTCTGATTTATTCACCTTTGGCTACGACTTCAAGCCTTGGAAAGAGAAAAAGGCCATTGCAGATGGCCGCTCGATAAAAGCTTATGTCGAGGAAACGGTAAACGAGAACGGCATAAAAGAGAATATACGATTTCGCACACGCGTTATTGATATCGATTGGCAAGGTGACAAGCAGTATTGGCTTGTCACGTTAAAATCAGAACAGAGCGAGCACACCGAGCAGGTCGCTACGAGGTGGGTGTTTAATGCCTCAGGCTATTACCGTTACGACAAAGGCTATACGCCTGATTTTAAGGGACAGTCGGCGTTTAAAGGTAAAATTGTCCACCCTCAGCACTGGCCAGAAGACCTAGAATATCAGGGTAAGCGCGTGGTGGTCATAGGCAGCGGAGCAACGGCAGTTACTTTGGTGCCAGCACTGGCTCAAACTGCTGCACACGTTACTATGCTCCAAAGAACGCCATCTTACGTATTGCCTGTACCCGTAGAGGATCCTGTCGCAAAGTATTTACGTGCGTGGTTTAACGACAATATTGCATTTAATGCCGCCAGGCGCTTTAACATCGCGAAACAGCGCTGGGTATACGCATTTTGTCAGCGCTTCCCGAAGCGAGCTCGAAAGATAATACGCAGCCTAAACGTTAAGATGCTGCCCGAGGGGTACCCTGTCGATACGCACTTCAACCCGCCTTATAATCCGTGGGAACAGCGACTTTGTGCCGTCCCGGGCGGTGATTTATTCGAGTCTATTTCTAAAGAAAAGGCGTCCATTGAAACGGATACTATTGCTACGTTTACCGAAACAGGCATTAAGCTTGATTCAGGTAAGCATATAGAGGCCGATATTATTGTAACGGCCACGGGTTTGAACCTTCTTCCGCTAGGGGGGGTAATTCCTAAAATAGATGGCGAGGCTGTTAAACTACCTGAGTGCATCACCTATAAGGGGATGTTACTCAGTGGCGTCCCTAATTTTGCCATTGCGGTGGGCTATACGGCATCTTCTTGGACACTAAAAATTGGCCTTCTATGTGAGCATTTTACCCGTTTGCTTAATCATATGAATAAACGAGGCTTTACGCAGTGCACCCCTATTGCAGAACCGGATATGGAAACACAACCACTGCTTAACTTTGGCGCGGGTTATATTCAGCGTTCACTCGATAAGTTACCCCGGCAGGGTACGCGTTATCCTTGGTCGATGTCATTTAATTATGCCGAAGACGTGAAAATTTTCAGAAAGGGACGTGTTGACGACCCAGCGTTGAAATTTGAAAAACGTCATGAAAAAAGGGCCTGACAAGGTCGCACACGCCCAAGGTATTTTCATAAAAAAAAGCGATTGATTAAATCAATAATACTTGACTAATTTACTGGGTTTTATACTTGACCATTTTAGTCAGGTATGTGAGAATTTCGCCATTATATAACGGCGGGAGAATCCAATGAAACTCACTTCTAAAGGGCGCTATGCGGTTACCGCAATGCTTGATGTCGCTTTGCATTCAAAGCGTGGTCCAGTGCCTCTTGCCGACATTTCAGAACGACAAGAAATCTCTTTATCTTATCTTGAGCAGCTGTTTTCTCGCTTGCGCAAAGAGCAGTTAGTCGACAGTGTTCGCGGCCCCGGCGGCGGCTACCTATTGGGTCGAGAAGCGAGCGAGATAGCCATAGGTGAGGTGATCCGCGCAGTAGATGAGTCTATCGATGCGACGCGCTGCCAAGGGCAGGCCGATTGCCAAGGCGGTGATCGTTGTCTAACCCATAGTCTGTGGCAAGATTTAAGTGACCGCATTGCGGCGTTTTTAAATTCAATTACCTTAGGTGAATTAATGGCAAAGCGGGATGTACAAGAAGTAGCGGGTCGTCAAGACGGCAATGCATCACTTCGTCATATCACCAAAGATATTGAAGTAAGTATTCAACTTTAAATAGGTTTTGAGCATCGCATGGCTTTATCAACACCCATTTACTTAGATTACGCGGCAACAACGCCGGTCGACCCTCACGTCGCTGATGCGATGTCGAAGTGCCTAACCCTAGATGGCAACTTCGGCAATCCTGCTTCTCGCAGTTACCGTTTCGGCTGGATGGCAGAAGAGGCCGTCGACGTTGCCAGAAATCAAATTAGCGACGTACTTAATTGCGACCCTAGAGAGGTCGTGTTTACCTCAGGTGCAACGGAATCAAACAACCTTGCGATTAAAGGCGTAGCACAAGGATATCAGGAAAAAGGAAGACATATCATCACGGTGAACACCGAGCATAAAGCGGTGTTAGATACCTGTGAGTACCTCGAAAGCCATGGCTTTGAGGTGACTTATTTAAGCGTCAAGCAAGACGGCTTACTTGATATTAATGATTTGAAAGGCGCCATGCGCGACGACACCATTTTAGTGTCGGTCATGCATGTCAACAACGAGCTTGGTGTAATTCAAGATATGCAAGCTATTGGCGAGCTTTGCCGTGAACATGGAGTGCTCTTTCACGTGGATGGTGCACAAAGTGTAGGCAAGATTGCTATCGATTTAGCCCAAGTGCCTATCGACTTGCTTTCTATCTCGGCGCATAAGATTTACGGGCCGAAGGGAATGGGAGCTTTGTATGTGCGTCGCCGCCCTAAAATTAATTTGGTTGCACAAATTCACGGTGGCGGGCATGAACGCGGTATGCGCTCTGGGACGCTGGCCACTCACCAAATTGTAGGGATGGGGGAAGCACTCGCGTTAGCCGCGTCGAAAATGAAAGATGACAGCGCTCGCATACTCTCACTGAGGGAGTCGCTTTGGCAAGGTTTACAGCAGCTTGACGGCGTTTATCTAAATGGCCATGCCACTCAGCGAATCCCTGGCATCTTAAACGTCAGTTTCGCCGGTGTTGACGGTGAAAGCTTGATGATGGGACTGAACGATATTGCTGTGTCATCGGGCTCAGCATGTACATCGGCAAGCCTTGAACCCTCTTATGTGTTAAAGGCTATTGGGCGAAGTAATGAATTAGCGCACGCCGGTATCCGTTTTAGTGTTGGGCGTTTTACAACCCAAGACGACATAGATTACGTAGTAAAGAAAGTAGTAGACGTAACTACACGATTACGTGAAGCCGTAACGGCTTAAATCTTCTACGAATCTGAGCCAAAGCGAAGACGATGAACAAAAATTAATGGCCATACGGCGGTGACGAAGCCGTAGGCTCCGTTAAATAAGTATTTACCGCCGTAAATTAGTGGCTGAATATTTGAGTGAAATAGTCGGGTATTATATACTACGGCACCAAAATTTTAGGCTGTCCTCAATGTAACTGGCAGCTTCAACTGCGCTACGCAACGTTTTTACAACGAGCCGCGTTCAGGTTGAGCAGAGGTTATGCGATAAATTACCAAGACCGTGGGGTAATTTATTTGCCAGTTAAGTAACGAATTTAGTGGCAGCAAATGCAGGCAAACAAGTGAGATCCCAACATGAGTGAACAGATCGAACAGGCGTTAGAAAGAAAGTACGATGCAGGTTTCTATTCAGAAATCGAGTCAGAAACGTTTGAAAGCGGCCTGGACGAGTCGGTTATCCGCCGCATATCAGCAATGAAAAACGAGCCTGAATGGATGCTTGAATGGCGCTTGAAGTCGTACCGTGCATGGCTTGAAATGGAAGAGCCAGACTGGGCGCATGTGGATTATCCAAAAATCGACTATCAGTCCATTTCTTACTACTCGGCACCAAAGAGTATGAAAGACAAGCCTCAGTCGCTAGACGAGGTGGACCCAGAGTTACTGCGTACCTACGAAAAGCTTGGTATTCCGCTTCATGAGCAAGAAATGCTGGCGGGTGTAGCTGTAGATGCGGTATTCGACTCGGTTTCCGTTGTGACGACATTCCGCGAAAAGCTGGAAGATGCAGGGGTAATTTTTTGCCCGATTTCTGAAGCGGTTCAGAAGTACCCAGACCTTGTGAAAAAATATATCGGTTCTGTGGTTCCTCGCACGGACAACTACTTTGCGGCACTAAACAGTGCAGTATTTACTGACGGTTCATTCGTTTATATTCCAAAAGGCACCCGCTGCCCTATGGAGCTATCAACCTATTTCCGTATTAACGAAATGAATACCGGTCAGTTCGAACGTACGCTTATTGTTGCCGATGAAGGCAGCTACGTGAGCTACCTAGAAGGCTGTACCGCGCCTCAGCGCGATGAAAACCAGCTGCATGCCGCTGTGGTTGAACTGGTCGCGATGGACGATGCGCAAATCAAATACTCGACGGTACAAAACTGGTACCCGGGCGATGAAAACGGTAAAGGCGGTATTTACAACTTCGTGACCAAGCGCGGTGTTGCACACACGAACGCTAAAATCTCTTGGACGCAGGTTGAAACGGGCTCTGCGGTAACGTGGAAGTACCCAAGCTGTGTACTTAAAGGCGACAATAGCGTAGGTGAGTTCTACTCAGTAGCCCTAACACGTGGTCGTCAGCAGGCAGATACCGGTACTAAGATGATTCACGTGGGTAAAAACACCAAGTCGACCATCATCTCTAAAGGTATCTCAGCAGGGAATAGTAACAATGCCTATCGTGGACTGGTTCAAATGGGCCCGCGGGCAGACGGTGCACGTAACTTTACCGAGTGCGACTCGCTGCTGATTGGCGACAAGTGTGGTGCACACACGTTCCCGTATATCGAAAGCCGCAATCCTTCAGCCATTGTTGAGCACGAAGCGACAACATCGAAGGTGAGCGACGAACAATTATTTTTGTGTCAGCAACGTGGCTTAGACACAGAGAAAGCCGTTTCTATGATTGTTAACGGTTTCTGTAAAGAAGTATTCAAAGAGCTACCAATGGAATTTGCCGTAGAAGCCGGCAAACTGCTCGAAATTAGTCTTGAAGGTTCAGTGGGGTAATCAATGCTTAGTATCAAGAATTTACATGCCAGCGTGGAAGAGAAAAACATCATTAAAGGTCTTAACCTTGAAGTTAAACCTGGTGAAGTACACGCTATCATGGGCCCCAACGGTGCCGGTAAAAGTACACTAGGTTACGTACTATCTGGCCGTGATGGCTACGAAGTGAGTGATGGTGAAGCCACGCTTAACGGTAAAGACTTACTTGAGCTTGACGTTGAAGAGCGCGCTCGAGAAGGCCTGTTTTTAGCGTTTCAGTACCCAGTTGAAATTCCTGGCGTAAGCAACATGGAATTTATGAAAGAGTCGGTTAACGCCATGCGTGAAGAGCGCGGCGAAGCGCCACTGACGGCTGCTGAGTTTCTTAAAAAAGCGAAAGAAGCCTGTAAGCAAGTTCAACTTCCCCTGGATTTCTTAAAGCGTGGCGTTAACGAAGGCTTCTCTGGTGGTGAGAAAAAACGTAACGAAATCATGCAAATGATTTTGCTTGAGCCAAAGCTTTGTATTCTGGACGAATCAGACTCTGGCCTTGACGTTGATGCACTACAAGTGGTTGCCGATGGCGTAAACAGCCAGCGCGACGGTGAGCGTAGCTTCATTGTTGTTACCCACTACCAGCGTCTTCTCGACTACATCAAGCCTGACTTTGTACACATTCTTGCCGACGGTAAAATTGTGAAAAGTGGTGATGCGTCACTGGCACTAGAAGTTGAAAAGAGTGGTTACGCTTTCCTAGGTAAGGCGTATGAGGAGGCCGAGGCATGAGTCAATGGCTAGAACAGGTCATTGATACAGCACAGCGCGACGATTATCTATCGCCCGTGCGTCAACAGGCCTTAGCACAACTAAAAGCCGACGGCTGGCCAGCGCGCAGAAACGAAAGCTGGCGCTTTACGCCGCTTACGCCAATTGAAAAGCGTGAAGCAAAGCAAGCAGTGCAAGCTGACAACTTGCCAGTACCGGCTATTGATAATTTAAATGCTATCGATCTTATTTTTGTCGATGGCGTGCTGGTTACACAGGTTAATACGCTTGATGTGCCAACTGGCATGAGTATTACGTCACTAAACAGTGATGATGCTGCTACGCAACAGGCGATTAGCAGCGTGTATGGCAAAGTTAAGCCTAGCCGTCATATGTTTGGTTTGGTAAACGATGCGCTATGCCAACATGGTATTTTTATTAATGTTGAAGCAGGCGTGAAAATCGACACACCAGTGCGCATTGTGAACATGGCGTCGCAAAATGTAGATGCCCACACGCGCGTGGTAGTAAAAGTAGCAGAAGGCGCAAGCGCCACTGTTATCGAGCAAGGCTTTGGTGATACTGAAAGCTTAACCACGGCGTTTGCTGAATACGATTTGGCGGATGATGCTCATCTAGAGCACTATCGTTTCGCTATGTTTACTGGCAAAGCAAAGCAACTAGGCGGTAGCCACTTCAAGCTACACAACCGCACCACGCTCAATAGCACCATGGTGGGTTATGGCAGCGAACTGTCGCGCTTAGACGTAGACATTCACCATGCGGGCGAGTTTGCTGACGCGAAAATGAATGCTGTTTATTTGTTGGCAGAAGGCGAGTTGTTCGACCTGCACTCTACCATTGAGCACGCTATGCCTAACGGTACTACCGAGGAAAATGCGCGCGGTATTGTGGGTGATAAAGCGCGCGCTGTGTTTAACGGTCGTATTCATATTCACCGAGACGCACAGAAAACGCTGGCTGAACTGAACAACCGCAATTTGTTATTGTCACGCCGCGGCGTAATTAATACCAAGCCTGAGCTTGAAATTTACGCAGATGACGTAAAGTGTGCCCACGGAGCAACCGTAGCTGAAATTGAAGAAGAAGCCTTGTACTACATGCTGACTCGTGGCATTCCGCGTAGTAAAGCACTTGTTATGCTTAACTTCGGCTTCATTCAAGAGCTGATAAACGATGTACCAAATGGGGCAATCCGTGAATGGCTTGCGCCACTGTTAAGTGAACGCTTCGCCCAAATGGAGGTGAAATGAGCCTAGACGTTGCAGCACTTCGTGCCCAGTTTCCTATTTTATCAAAGACGGTAGACGGCAAACCGCTAGTCTACCTAGATAACGCAGCGACCACGCAAAAACCGCAAGCGGTAATAGACGCGTTGGTAGACTTTTATACGGGCACGAACGCGAACGTGCATCGCGGTGCTCATCACTTGTCTGATGAAGCCACCCGTCGATATGAAAATGCACGTAGCAGCGTCGCGAGTTTCATTAATGCCAACGCCCGCGAAGAAGTTATTTGGACGTCGGGCACCACTGAGGCCATTAACATCGTGGCCAATGGCCTAGGTCAGCTTCTCGGTGAAGGTGATGAAGTGATGGTCACCGAGCTTGAGCACCATGCTAACTTGGTTACGTGGCAACAGGCCTGTCGTCGCGCTGGCGCTACGCTCAACATTGTACCTATTTTCGATACTGGTGAGCTTGATGTAGAAGCCTTTGATAGACTGCTTTCAAGTAACACCAAAATGGTCGCCTTCCCGCACGTGTCAAATGCCTTGGGAACGGTAAACCCAATTAAACTGCTAACGCAAAAAGCCAAAGCATTAGGGGCCTGGGTTTTGGTTGATGGTGCGCAGGGTATAGCCCATGGCGGTGTAGACGTACAAGACATCGGCTGCGACTTTTACGCATTTTCAGGGCATAAGCTTTTTGGCCCAACAGGCATTGGCTGCTTGTGGGGTAAAAAAGAGGTCCTAGAAACCTGGCCAGTTTGGCAGGTTGGTGGCGAGATGATCAAGGATGTCACCTATCACGAAGCGACGTGGGGCCCTTTACCTAACCGCTTAGAAGCCGGTACCCCAAATATCGCCGGCGCTATCGGAATGGGGGCGGCAGTTGACTGGTTTAGCGCCCTTGATTTAAACGCATTACACGAACATGAGCAAAAGCTGCTGGCCTATGCCACCGAGCAGGCTGAAGCCTTTGAAGGGATGCGTATTATTGGTACAGCACCAAACAAGGTTGGCGTGTTAAGCTTTTTGCTTGAAGGTGCGCATCCAGCCGATGTGGGCTTTATTTTAGATAGACAAGGCGTGGCTATTCGCACAGGTGATAACTGTGCGCAACCACTGATGAAGCGATTCGGCATACCGGGTACCGCTCGTGCGTCGTTTTCAATTTACAATACGCTTGAAGAAGTAGACAGCTTATTTGCTGCGCTTAAAAAAGCAAAAATGATGTTGGCCTAAGGAGGCATTATGAGTGTTGAAACGTTTGTACCTAGTACAAAACTCATTACGCTAACTGACAGTGCCGTTAAGCATTTCGAAAGTAAGCTTAAAGACAAGCCTGGTCAGTTAATTCGTTTATCAACAAAAGTAAGCGGCTGTACGGGCTATGCTTACGTGCTTGATTTCGCTGACAGCGCCCAAGCAGATGATGAAATTATTGAAATTTCTCCCCTTGTTAATGTAGCGGTTGCCGCAGATGCAACCGATCTTTTGCGTAACACCGAGATTGACTATGTTATGGAAGGCGTAAACGGCATTATCAAGTACAACAACCCTAATGTTGTTGATGAATGTGGGTGTGGCGAGAGTTTTAACGTAGGTTAATTGCCGCGCAAAAGCACTTCAGTTGTAGAATTAAAGAGTACTAAGTCGTTTATGAAACAAAAAATGGTGACCACCGAGCGCGATTGTAAAGCGCGTTTGGTGCCAGCGGGTAACCCAACTGTTATCCCTGAAGGCGAGTTTGTGAATATCACCCAAGAGCTCGGTGGTAACTACACGGTAACGTGGCGCGGTAATATGTACCGCATTGACGGTACTGACGCGGGCGCTATCGGTCGCAAAGCGATGACGTTGACCTTTGATGCGCCAGAAGATGGTAACATTAGCGAACAGCAAGTGTGGGATGCCTTAGAGACTATTTTTGACCCCGAAATTCCAATTAATCTGGTTTCATTGGGGCTTATATATAAAGTCGAAATTGATCAAGCATCCGGTGACGTCAATATTGATATGACGCTTACCGCACCGGGTTGTGGCATGGGACCGGTTCTGGTCGGTGACGTGGAGTATCGTGTAGCCATGGTGCCCCATGTGAAAAACGTCAATGTTGAGCTAGTGTTCGACCCAGCATGGTCACGAGACATGATGAGTGAAGAAGCGCAGCTTGAAGCGGGCCTTTTCTTCTAAGCACACTAGCCATCGTTTATCGCCTTGTCGTTTAACCTTATTACAGATTTTAAAAGCGGAAATAGAAATGCAATTACCAAGTAGTGAAGAGATTATTGATGATTTAGCGTTCTTCGACGATTGGGAACAGCGATATCAGTACATCATTGACTTAGGCAAATCTATTCCAGGTTTACCCGAAGACGCGAAAACCCCTGAGCGCCTAGTGAAAGGCTGTCAAAGCAGCGTGTGGTTAGTCGAATCTTATGACGGGAACAAAATTACCTTTGACGTAGATAGCGACGCGGTTATCGTTCAAGGTTTATTAGCACTAGTGCTTGCCGCCTACAACGATAAAACCCCAGCAGATATCGTAGCGTTTGATATCGACGGGTACTTCGAAGCGTTAGATCTGGAGCGTCATATTACCCCAACGCGGGGTAATGGCTTGCGCGCTATTGTGGGTAAAATCCAAGAACTAGCCAAAGCTAACGCTTAGTATTTGGTGGCTCATCGCTTTTCCGACATCGTTTTATTCGGTCGTCGCTGAGTCGATAGGGCAGGTTGTGTTGCAACTGAACATCTGCCTTCGCAAAATAATGTATACGTTGTCATCATATTGTCATAGCTAGTGCGCTATTCTGATATTACATTTGCAAGTAAAAACAATGCGTTAAGCCTGATTTGATAAAGGCTCTGGTCAAGCTGCTATTTATTGCCTATAATTCGCGGCCAAAATTTTAAGATACATACACTATTATTTGTTTGGAGAGATAACATGGCTCTTGAGCGTACTTTTTCGATTATCAAGCCTGATGCGGTAGCTAAAAACGTTATCGGTGCAATTTACAACCGTTTCGAATCTGCAGGTCTTCGCATTGTGGCATCTAAGATGATCCACATGAGCAAAGAGCAAGCAGAAGGCTTTTATGCAGAACACAAAGAGCGTCCTTTCTTCGGCGCACTTGTTGACTTCATGACGTCTGGTCCAGTTATGGTTCAAGTACTAGAAGGCGAAAACGCTGTTCTAGCTAACCGTGAAATCATGGGCGCAACTAACCCAGCTGATGCAGCTGCAGGTACATTACGTTCAGACTACGCTGCGTCAATCGACGAAAACGCAGTTCACGGTTCTGACGCGCCTGAGTCAGCAGCACGCGAAATTGCTTACTTCTTCTCTGAAGAAGAAATCTGCCCACGTACTCGCTAAGAATACGCTGGTAGGAAAAAACGAGGCCTTAGCGCCTCGTTTTTTTGTTTTCGGCGTTTGCAACGGTTTCTTACAGCCTAATTAAATCGTCGCTTACCCTCATCTTCTCTTCACCTATTCGCTTTTTTCTCAGCCGCGCTTGAAAGTAACAACGAAAATCACTAACTAAGGTGCTTGGGGATATCATCTATTTGCCAAGTGGAAGCAACCTCGCTGGCACGGCAATCTTAACCATCCTCTGCGCTAAATCGACTTTTTCTCATTTCTCATCTGTGGTAGAATCCGCGCAAATTTTAATCAGCACACGTCCGCTGCTCATTAGGTAGTCAGAACGCTGGTTATTACATCAATTTCAGCAGTAAGAGGGGGAACCCTCGAAGGTAAAAGGGTCATCTTATTCATGGCAAAAACTAACTTATTAAACCTAAATCGCGAAGGCTTGCGCAATTTCTTCAAGGAAATGGGCGAGAAACCGTTTCGTGCCGATCAGGTAATGAAATGGATTTACCAGCACGGTGTTAGCGATTTCGAGGAAATGAGTAACCTCAATAAAAACCTTCGTGCCATGCTTATTGAGAACTGTGAAATTAAAGCACCTGAAATTGCGTATTTTCAAGAAGCCAGTGACGGTACTATCAAGTTCGCATTGACCCTTGAAGGTGGACAGGAAGTGGAATCGGTGTGGATCCCCGAAACCGATCGCGCAACCTTGTGTGTCTCATCACAAGTAGGTTGTGCACTAGAGTGTACGTTCTGCTCGACAGCGCAGCAGGGTTTTAACCGAAACCTCAGCGTCAGCGAAATTATTGGTCAGGTATGGCGTGTTGCTACATTCCTTGGTCTGTCGAAAGACTCAAGTAAACGCCCCATCACCAACGTGGTAATGATGGGCATGGGTGAGCCATTACTTAACCTTAAAAACGTTGTACCGGCTATGGATATCATGCTAGATGATTTTGGGTTTGGTTTGTCAAAACGTCGCGTAACGTTAAGTACCTCTGGAGTGGTGCCAGCGCTTGATATGCTGGGCGACCAAATAGATGTAGCCCTCGCGATATCGCTTCACGCGCCAACGGATGAACTACGCAACGAAATCGTGCCGGTGAATAAGAAATACAATATAGAAGCATTCTTAGCAGGCGTACGTCGTTATCTAGCGAAATCAAAGGCAAACCAGGGCCGTGTAACGGTTGAGTACGTGATGCTTTCAAATATCAACGACAGTACTGAACAAGCGCACCAGCTGGCGAAAGTATTAAAAGATACGCCGAGTAAAATTAATTTAATACCGTTCAACCCATACCCGGGGTCACCGTACACCTGCTCGAGTAACTCCCGTATCGATAGATTCTCGAAAGTGCTTATGGAATACGGGTTTACCACGGTTGTTCGCAAGACCCGCGGCGATGATATTGATGCTGCGTGCGGTCAATTAGTAGGCGATGTAGTTGATAGAACGAAAAGATTGTTAAAAAAACAGGTGAAGGGCGAAGCGATTTCGGTAAAAATGGCCCAATAATCATTAAGATAATAGGGTAAGACTATGGTTGCGGGATTGCGTACTTCACTTCGGGTTAGTTTATTGAGTGCCGTTATAATGGTGACTGGCTGTGTAAGCAACAACCAGCCTGATTTATACGGGGGTAACTTCGATCATGAGGAAGCCGCTAAAACGAGAACGTCCCTTGGTCTTACCTACCTTCAAAACAACAACTACACGCAAGCGAAAAAGAATTTAGACAAAGCGCTGGCTTTTGACCCTCGCTCTGCCGATGTTCAGTTCGCCATGGCCTACTACTATCAACTAGTAGGCGACAACCGCCGTGCCGAAGAGTTCTACAAATCAGCGATAGACTTAGCGCCTGAGAATGGTGACATTGCAAACAGCTATGGTGCGTTTAAGTGTCAAAACGGGGAATACGATAAAGCTAAAGCCTATTTCTTTGATGCTATCAACAACCGCCTTTATGCAAATGCAGCGCAAACTTACGAAAACCTTGCGCTATGTGCACAAAGCCAAGGAAAAGTGGATGAGGCGATAGGCTACCTTCAAGACGCCTTGAAACACCAACCAGCCCGAGGAAAAACCCTCTTTCTATTAAGCGAGCTCTACGCTGTGTCTGAGCAGTGGGGCCTTGCTGAGTCTTCATTGAGTAAATACGAGCGCGTCGCAAAAATCACACCTGACTATTTATGGTTAGCGTATGAAGTTGCCAAAGGCCAAGGGGATCTCGAAGCGGCTAGAGACTATGGCGAAATGATGGTTTCGGTGTTTCCCGAAAGTGAACTGACGAAACGCTACCTTGTTCAACGAGATAGTTTGCAAAATAGGGTCGTTAGAACTGTTAAGTCTTCGCCTGTAAACGAAGTAGAAAGCCAGCAGGCAGGCGCTCAAGTGGAAAAGCAAAAACAGGGCGAAAACGCAGAGCAATCAACCACTTCAGAGGCAGAACTTGATGATGCGGGGGAGCAAAGCCAGCGTGTTGAGCCCAATGACGATGAGCAAACCACAACTTCAACATCCCCTTCAGATAACGAACAAAAGCAAAATATTGAATTATCTGAGCAAAGTGACAAATTCCATGTAGTAAAAGAAGGTGAAAACTTATATCGTATTTCTTTATTGCACAATATCAAAATGGCAACACTGCTAAAGTGGAATAACCTAGAAAATACTGGCGCTATTATTGCTGGTCAGACGCTTTGGTTAGTACCACCGAATATGCAGGAGGAATAAGGTTTAATGGTGTCAGAAGAAAAAGCGAATCAAGAAGTAACTTCGCAACAACAAGAAAATACGCCAAGCCCGGGGGCAATGCTAAAAGCGCGCCGTGAAACGCTAGGTTTGTCCCAACAAGACATTGCCGATAAATTATTTCTAAAATCATTTCAAATCAATGATTTAGAAAGTGACGTTATTGATGAGAAATCGTCGGTTACGTTTACGAAGGGATACGTAAGAAATTATGCTAAGCAATTAGGCATGAATTCTCATGAGGTTATTGAAGCGTTTGAGCGGTTTCACAACCAAACATCTGTTCCGTCTTCTGAAAAGCTACAAAGTTTTTCAAAGCGTGTCGCAAAACAGACACACGATGACAGATGGATGATGGTTACTTACATTATTCTGCTTCTTATTATAGCCGGTGTAGTGGTCTGGTGGTATCAACAACCTAATGACGAGTCAGTTGCCGAGTTACCCCTTACCGAAGCGGTTAAGCGTGAAGCTGCTAATACGCCTATTTCATCAACCGAACGTGGAACGAGTAGTTCACAGGCCGAAAAGCGTATTTCATCAGACAATACTGCCTCGCAAGCATCAACCTTAGGTAATGACACGTTAACGTCGCGTAGCGCTGAAGTGGGCGAGTCGCAGTCTGGTGAAGACACCGGCCCACAAGATGATGACTTTGCTCAAGACGGTAGTTTAAACGATGGGGCTATCTCGGCCCCAGATACAACCGTCGATGATAGCAATAATCTAACGGCGCTAGTTAGCGGCGACAATGAAGCTCAACAGTCTAGCCTGAAAATCAATACACAAAGTAGTGCAGCACCTATCTCAATGACTTTTACCTTTGACGATGATTGCTGGGTAAATATTAAAGACGCGTCTGGTGAAGCAATAGCCTATGGGGTTAAGCAAAAAGGGCGCGTTATGGAAATTCAAGGCGTACCTCCTGTTGAAGTTACGCTCGGTGCACCGGATAATGTGCGCATATCAGTTAACGGCGAGTCTGTTGATATTTCTTCATACCAAAATGGTAAAACAGCTCGGTTCGCACTTCCTTTATAGGTAATTAGATGTTTGCAGAAAGCCCTATTAAACGCAGAAAGTCTACGCGTATTAATGTAGGTAATGTTCCCATTGGCGATGGTGCTCCCATTGCTGTTCAATCCATGACAAATACTCGCACCACAGATGTGGCAGCGACAGTTGATCAGATAAACCGAATTGTAGCTGTCGGTGGTGAGATAGTTCGTGTATCTGTACCTACCATGGAAGCGGCAGAAGCATTCAAGGAAATAAAGAAGCAAGTAAGCGTACCCTTGGTCGCCGATATTCACTTTGACTATCGTATAGCGCTGAAAGTGGCAGAGTACGGCGTAGACTGCTTGCGCATAAATCCGGGCAACATTGGCAATATGGAGCGCGTTCGCTCTGTGGTTGACTGCGCGAAAGACAAAAATATTCCTATTCGGATTGGTGTTAATGGCGGCTCGCTAGAGAAAGACTTACAAGAAAAGTATGGTGAGCCCACGCCAGAAGCGCTGGTTGAGTCAGCCATGCGCCATGTAGATATTCTAGATAAGCTCAATTTTGACCAGTTTAAAGTCAGTGTTAAAGCTTCTGATGTATTTTTGGCTGTTGGCGCCTATCGCTTATTGGCACAAAAAATCGACCAACCCCTTCATTTAGGTATTACCGAAGCCGGTGGGCAACGAGCTGGGGCGGTTAAAAGCGCCGTCGGTTTGGGTATGCTTCTGGCCGAAGGCATAGGTGATACAGTACGTGTTTCACTTGCTGCTGACCCGGTCGAAGAAATCAAAGTTGGCTTCGATATCTTAAAGTCGCTGCGCATTCGCTCTCGCGGTATCAACTTTATTGCATGCCCTAGCTGCTCAAGACAAGAGTTTGATGTTATCGGCACGGTAAACGCCTTAGAACAAAGGCTAGAAGATATTCTAACCCCAATGGATGTTTCCATTATCGGGTGTGTGGTTAACGGCCCTGGGGAAGCTGAAGTATCTGACTTAGGGCTTACCGGCGCACGCAATATGAGCGGCCTTTACGAGGACGGGAAACGGGTTAAAGAACGCCTTCCAAATGACGATCTCGTTGACAAGCTAGAAGCGAAAATCCGTGCTAAAGCAGCGCGCCTAAGCGAGCAAAATAAAATTCAGGTTTCGGTGAAAGACTAAGAGACCTTTTTGTTCGTTGTTGTTTACTCCCAAAGCCCCTATAATGCGGGGCTTTTCACTATTTAGCAGTATGAGAATTTCACGTGGCTAAGACTATTCAGGCAATTCGAGGCATGAATGACTGCCTACCGGAGATTTCCGGCACATGGCAAAAGGTAGAATCTGTACTTCGTCAGGTTGTGGCGAGTTATGGCTACCAGGAAATACGCACCCCCATCGTTGAAAGCACCGATCTATTTAAGCGCTCTATTGGTGAAGTTACCGATATCGTTGAAAAGGAAATGTATACCTTTGAAGATAGAAATGGCGATAGCTTGACGCTGCGTCCAGAGGGTACAGCAAGTTGCGTGCGTGCGGGTAACGAGCATGGTTTACTGTATAACCAGCAACAGCGACTATGGTACATGGGCCCAATGTTTCGCCACGAGCGCCCACAAAAAGGTCGCTATCGCCAGTTTCACCAATTTGGTGTTGAAACCTATGGCATGGATGGACCTGACATAGATTTAGAAGTGATCCTCCTTAGTGCACGCTTCTGGAAATCCTTTGGCATAGAGCAGCATGTAAAACTACAAATCAACACGCTAGGCTCGAACGAGGCACGTGCGGCGTACCGCGATACTCTTGTGGCGTTTTTAAAAGAAAGAGCTGACCAGCTTGATGACGATTCGCTGCGTCGCCTTGAAACCAACCCGCTTCGCGTGCTTGATTCGAAGAACCCAGATGTTCAGGCTGCCATTGCAGACGCGCCGGCCCTTATCGATCACTTAGATGATGAGTCTAAGGCACATTTCGACACATTGTGTGCGCGACTTACACAAGCCGGTATCGAATTTGAAATTAACCCGCGCTTAGTGCGTGGGTTAGACTACTACAACAGAACAGTGTTTGAATGGGTAACCGATAGCTTGGGTGCGCAGGGCACAGTGTGTGCTGGCGGTCGTTATGATGGTCTAGTCGAACAGTTAGGTGGTAAAGCGACTCCAGCGGTTGGTTTTGCCATGGGTATTGAACGTTTGGTACTGTTACTGACCACGCTAACCGAAGAAGGCCAAGATACAAGCTTTGCCGATGTTTACGTGACAGCTATGGGTGACGATGCCCAGCCTTATGCCATAGAAGTGTCAGAAGCGCTTCGTAACGCGCTGCCTAATATCCGCATTATGATGCACTGCGGTGGCGGCAACTTTAAAAAGCAATTGAAGCGTGCAGACAAAACCGGTGCACGTTTGGCGCTGTTGTTAGGTAGTGACGAAATGCAGTCTCGTGAAGTGGGTGTAAAACCGCTACGCGACGGTCAAGAACAAGTTACAGTAAGCTTTGACACCTTAGCGGATAAGGTTGCTGAGATGCTGAGCGCAAAATAAGAAGAGGACATCATGGAACAGTTCGCAACAGAAGAACAACAAGTAGAAGCGATAAAGCGTTTTTGGAAAGAGCACGGTACTGCCATCATTGTGGGCGCAGCGCTAGGTTTAGGCGGCCTTTGGGGCTGGCGCTACTATTCAGAAACACAAATTGAGAGTAAAGAAGCAGCATCAGTTGCTTATCAAAATGCGGTTGAAACCTTCGGAAGCGAAGGTAGCGATGCTAAAGTGAATGCGTTCATTGAAGAAAACAAAGACAGTGGCTATGCCAGCATTGCCGGTCTTCTTGCCGCGAAACAAGCGGTAGATACTGGCGATTTAGATGCCGCTGCGTCTCATTTAAATAGCGTAGTCACCTTTGCTGAAAATGACGAGCTTAAGGTACTTGCGTCACTTCGTTTGTCTCGAGTGCAAATTGAAATGAACCAGCTGGACGCGGCGTTGTCTACGCTTAGCAACGTAACTAACGACGCATTTTCAGCAGAGGTTTCTGAATTAAAAGGCGATGTGTATCAAAAACAAGGTAAGTTTGATGATGCTCGTTTAGCTTATTCAAATGCGTTAGAAAAAAATGCCAATAACCCGCTTTTACAAATGAAGCTAGATAACTTATCGGTTTCAGCATCACAGTAAGCGTTAGCCTTTGGGCTGGTATAAAAAATAAAGAGGTACGCAATTTGTTTCACAACACGTGTGGCCGTAAAGGTCGATTTGCTCGCACGATAGGTATGGCATTAGCAGTGTCTATCACAATGTCTGGCTGCTCTACAATTTCAGACTGGTTTGCTGACGAAGAAGAAATCGAAATTCGTCGTTTAAAACCAATTGAAGCCAAATTCTCTCCAACGCTAGCTTGGGAGCGTGATATTGGTGATGGTGTTGATCATTACTTTTCTCGCCTTCGTCCTGTCTATGCTTATAATAAGCTCTACGCAGCAGACCGTCACGGCGCAGTAGTGGCGATGGAGCCGGAAACGGGTAAAGTGTTGTGGGAAAAAGATTTCGCGCAATTTCGCTCTGAAAGCATGATGAGCGCAGTAACCAAATTATGGCGCAGCGGTGAAACAGCACGGATCGGTGGTATTTCAGTAGCAGATAGACACGTATTTATTGGTACTGAAAATGGCTATATCGCCGCGATGGACGCAGAAACCGGCGAACTGGCGTGGGATGCAACCGTGCCAGGTGAAATCTTAGCGGCGCCAGCTGCCGATGAGGGTATCCTTGTGGTAAACACAGGTGCAGGTAGCCTTTTTGGCTTCAATACCCGTACTGGCGAAGAGGTGTGGAGACATGAAGGTGACACGCCCCCGTTAACACTTCGTGGTATTTCAGGTCCTATCGCCTCAAACGGTGGTGTCATAGTTGGAACACCCACCGGAAAAATTCAGGTAAACCTTATCGAAACCGGTGTGTTGGCGTGGGAAACGGTTATAGCAACACCATCAGGTGCAACAGAACTTGAGCGTATTGTCGATATTGATACAACACCTGTTTTATTTGGTGGAACAGTTTACACGGTTTCGTATAACGGCACGCTAGCAGCCGTTGAATTGCGCTCGGGCCGGGTTATTTGGAAGCGTGAATACGCATCGTTTCGTAACTTGAACATCGACGGCAATAAGATTTTTGTTGTTGATAACAACTCAAATGTATACGCGCTGGATAGACGAAATGGCGTAGAGCTATGGTCTCAGGGTTTGCTCAAGAAGCGCTCATTAACTGCGGCTACACCGGTTGGCGATCACATTGTGGTTGGCGACAACTGGGGATTCTTGCATTGGATTGAGCAAGAAACTGGCGAAGTGGTAGCGCGACTGGATGTGGGTGGCGATGACGAAGACGACGCTATTTTCGCAGCACCGCTAAAAGTTGACGACAGTGTTGTTGCTGTTACGCGAAATGGTGTAGTGGCATCGGTACAAGTACCTAATTAATCGATGTAGATACGCTACAGTAAATAAGCTTAACTAAGGCGCTTCAAGGCATACTTGAAGCGCCTTTTCTTTTGGCGGGCGAAAACCCATCAACCGATTAAATAAACCCTAGGCATTCTCGAAAAGCTCACGATTAAACTCGCAGCGAACTGCATTGGTATTAGGTAGTGAACAAGGTATAATGCGGCCATTCTCAAAAGCCTCTTGTAAAACACCACGTATTTAGAGACGCAATCTCAAAACCAAGTTAGTTGTATTTGGTGTGTGGCTTGTGCTTTTTTAGCTTTCATGACCCTTAGGATCTGATAAATGTTACCCGTTGTTGCTTTGGTTGGCCGCCCGAATGTAGGTAAGTCAACCTTGTTTAATCGCCTTACAAATACTCGTGACGCACTTGTTGCTGACTACCCGGGGCTAACTCGTGACCGTAAATACGGTCAAGCGAAATTTGAAAAGCGTCAGTTTATTGTAGTGGATACCGGCGGTATTACAGGCGACGAAGAGGGCATTGATGCAGAAATGGCACAGCAGTCGCTTTTAGCCATAGAAGAAGCAGACGTTGTACTGTTTTTGGTTGACGCACGAGCGGGTTTACTTCCTGCAGATCAAGGTATTGCCGATCACTTACGCCGTATTAATAAACAGATCTTTGTCGTTGCTAACAAAGTTGACGGTATTGACGGTGACAGTGAAAGTGCAGAGTTTTACTCCCTTGGACTTGGTGCAATAAAGCAAATTGCTGCGGCACATGGTCGCGGTGTTAGCCAGTTACTGCAAGATGCGCTAAAACCCCTTGAGTCAGACTTCCCTGATATGGAGATCATCGACGAAGCGCCTGAAGAAGAGGAAGATGCAGAAAGTCAGCGTCAGCGCTTACAAGAGTTGCCTATTAAACTGGCTATTGTGGGTAAGCCAAATGTGGGTAAGTCTACGTTAACAAACCGTATTCTTGGTGAAGAGCGCGTGGTCGTTTACGACATGCCTGGTACCACACGCGACAGCGTTTACATCCCAATGGAAAGGGACGAACGAGAATATATTTTGATTGACACCGCAGGTGTTAGAAAGCGTAAAAAAATCAGCGAAGCGGTAGAAAAATTTTCAATTGTAAAAACGCTACAGGCTATCGAAGAAGCCAACGTCGTGCTGCTGGTTATCGATGCAAGAGAAGGCATCACCGATCAAGATTTGAGTTTATTGGGTTTTGTACTCAATTCTGGACGCTCACTGGTGGTGGCGGTAAATAAGTGGGATGGGTTAAGTACCGATATTAAAGATGATATAAAGCGCGAGATGGACCGTCGTTTAGGCTTTATTGACTTCGCGCGTATTCACTTTATTTCTGCTTTGCACGGTTCAGGCGTTGGAAACTTATTTGAGTCGGTACAAGAAGCTTACATGAGCGCGACGAAGCGTATTAATACTGCGCTGCTTACTCAAATTATGGAAATGGCGCAAGATGACCACCAACCGCCACTTGTGCGCGGTCGCAGGGTGAAAATGAAATACGCCCATGCAGGCGGGTACAACCCACCTGTTATCGTTATTCATGGTAATCAGGTAGATGATTTACCGAGCTCGTATAAACGCTTCTTAATGAACTACTTCAGAAAAGCGTTAGAAATAATGGGCACGCCTATCAAGATTGAGTTCAGAGAGGGTAACAACCCTTTTGAAGGTAAAAAGAACAACCTTACTTTGGCGCAGCAGCGCAAGCGCCGTCGTATGATGTCTTACTACAAAGAGAAAAAGTAAGCGTCGATTTAAATAGCTACCTAGTTGTATCTAGGTAGCAACCCCTTCCTTTATTTGCGTGCTTTTAAGCTGCCGCCCCTCGCTATATTGTGAGTAAAACTCGCTTACGCCGCCATATAATCTAAACCTTTTTGCCTTTGATGGGTATTTCGCTTATTCCAGCGTCCTAAGCAGTACGTGCAGGATATATAGGGCACGAAGTCTTGATGTATCAGAATTACATGGCGCGTGTAAACCTTGCAGGAATGGGTGGGCCGAGTCGAGGCAAGAGAGGCTTCATTACTTATGTTTACGACGTGTACCGGACGCGCTATCAATAGAAAAGCGCATGCGTAGAAATATGCGTAAATAATTGAATACTGGTGTTCTTTTTGCTCTACCTAGTTGCTACGCATGTTCTTCTGTCTATGGCGAGGGCTTGCTAAACAGCAATAAACATCATTTATAAATGACATTGGCAAGCAGCATTAGGGAGTTACTGTGTCAGTAGTGAAATCATATAACCACACCTCATCACTTCAAAAAAACCAGGTGTATAACTGGTATGACAGATATAAACCAAAACAACAGTTAAAAACTTATGTACTTAGCGATAATGTGAAGCCAAAAGCAACGCCTAAAACCTCTTTTATCAAGCGTCTTTCCGCGAAATAGCGACCTCGGTTAATTGCCTGAATATCAATGTAAGCTACCCAATGGCAAATGTACTTACTGTTGAGGCCGCTGCAACAGCAGTGCGCGCACGTTTTTCATCATTTTAGATTCTTCTGGTACTTCTATTTTTACAATGAGCTTATCCACTATATTGTCCGAATAGTCGGGCGGGAAAGTGGTAGATACTTTAATAATTTTATCTTGTCGTCGAAAAACGTAGGTGGTGGCATAGATGGATGGTGATGATTCAGAAGTCGCGCTAAGGCCTAATCGCCATCCAAAAATTTGGTTATTAACCTCGTAGCGAGCAGCGGGCTTTACTTGGGACAAGGTGAGTTTTTGTATTTGTGCGTTACTCTTGGCTCGCTTTAGGTCTTCCTCTAACTGCTTTGGCAGCAACTCATTTTCGTCGAGAGTAAGTTGTTCTAAAAAGGGGTAAACGGTAACGTCAATTAATGCATCTTCGTATGCCGGATGCGTATAACGGGTTATCGCGCCGCTAAAGGGGTCAGCGTAAAGCTGAGTAGCTAATTTGGTAAATTCACCCACCGCACTAGGTACCTGTAACGCGCTTTCATAATTGCTTGCCTCTAGCGCGGTAAATAAATATTGGCTTGTGAATAGCCCCGTACGTTCTGCATAGTCAAGCCATTTTGAAACAAGTGTTTGTGGGGCTTGTTGTTGGGCGTTAGCTATACCTTCTTGTGAACCCTGCCTTTTACTTTTTATTTTATTAGTATCGTTATTTAATGACGCACTAAACGACGCTGAGTCTATTTCAATGCCGCGCCACTGTATTGTAAATTCAGCATATTGTTTAGCGTCTTTTGGCATTAAATTATCATGTGTAGTCCTTGGTGCTGGGCCGACATTTGCTATAAGCAATTCGTAATCGTTACCCTCGCCAAAAGGGCGAAGGTTAGTAAAAACGCCAGATTTTATTATTTGCTCAATAAAGGCATCGGGGGATATGGCATCTTCGATACATAATTCGTTGTTAGCAAATAAGGCACTTTCATTGACGTAGCCA
The DNA here is from genome assembly GCF_902705815.1 of Alteromonas infernus. Lineage (NCBI taxonomy): Bacteria > Pseudomonadati > Pseudomonadota > Gammaproteobacteria > Alteromonadales > Alteromonadaceae > Alteromonas > Alteromonas infernus. The sequence continues at coordinate 25,211 of NZ_CACSIG010000075.1, read as the reverse complement.
TCAATACTTTCATGTTGAGGTTTAAAAGAAGTGACCGTTTTCGTTTCAACATCTATTTGGCGTTGGGTTTGACAGGATTGTTGCAGGGCGTCGCTGGGATAGGTAGAGAAAACGGATACCGGTAGGTTAACTTCGGCTCCCCAGGCCAAACTGGGTAAAAGTGAGAGGGAAAAATACAGGGTAAAAAGCAGCACAAACCCCTGTATAACGGGAGCAGGAAAAAGCGCCCGTCGGTGTAATGTGAAAAAAGAATTCGGGTTTACCTTAACGGGCATAAAACTAAAGGCTACCTATTGCCGTTGAATATTTGTCACTGTACTGGTTATTTCGCCATCAGTCACTCGTGTTTTTATCTCATCGCCTACATTAACCTTGCTAACGTTATTAACCGTAGTGCTATCAGTAAGGGTAATGCTGTAGCCTCGAGCCAACGTAGAGAGCGGGCTTACAGATTGTAAGAGTGTTACGGAACCACCGAGTTCACTTTTCTTGTTTTTGAGCAAGGCAGTCATAGTAGCGATCAACTTAGCGTTTGCGTAACTAAGTTTGTCTTTCGCTCGGGCTACACGCGCCGCAGGCGATTGTTGATTTAATCGGTAGTTAAGCGCATGAACGCGCTTTTCCGCAGTGGACATATCCCTTTGCATTGCGTGTACTAAGCGCAGCTGTAACCTGTCTAAGGTTTGCCACTGAGACTGTATACGACTTTGCGGGTGCAGAGCATCTAAGCGCTGCTTTTTAAGGGTCAGTTGTTGCTTATTCGCCTGAATACAATGGTTCATCGCGCGGGCCAAACGCTGCTTCTGCTGGTTTATGGTTTGATAGAGCGCTGTAGAGTCTTGACTTAAAATTTCTGCCGCAGCAGATGGGGTGGGAGAGCGTACATCAGCCACAAAGTCGCTAATGGTAAAGTCTACTTCGTGGCCAACGGCGCTCACGATGGGAAGGGTACTGGCGGCTATTTCTCTGGCCAAGCTTTCATCGTTAAAGCACCATAAATCTTCCAGCGAGCCTCCGCCTCTGGTGAGTAGAAGCACGTCGACCTCTGAACGTTGGTTAGCTTTACGCAGCGCATTAATTAGCTGAAGCGGTGCGGCTTCACCCTGTACCATAGATGGGTAAACAATAACCTCAGTTTGCGGGCTTCTGCGTTTCAATACGCTTAAGACATCGTGAAGCGCTGCGCCGCTTGATGAAGTGATCACTCCAATGCGATTTATACGTTCAGGCAGTGGCCGCTTATTCGTTGCATCAAATAGCCCTTCATTATTAAGCTTGAATTTTAATGCTTCAAACGCTTGCTTAAGCGCACCTTCACCGTCGCTTTCCATGTGCTCAACAACAAGTTGATAGTCACCGCGGGCTTCATATAGTCCTACCGAAGCGCGCACTAAAATTTTATCGCCTTCTTTTGGGCGAAGGCGTACATTGCGATTAGCGCCTTTAAACATGGCGGCGCGAACTTGCGCTTTATTGTCTTTCAGGGTGAAGTACCAATGCCCTGAAGCGGCGGCCACAAAGTTTGATATTTCTGCAGATAGCCAAATAAGACCAATTTCGCCCTCTAGTACGGTTCTGGCGAGGCGATTTAGCTTAGTAACTGTTAAAATTTGTCGAGAGGTAGATGGCGAATTTGTAAACATAAAAAAAATCACAAGGTTTAATACATTTAGAGTTTACCTGAAAAACAAAAAACACTACAATTGCGCCGCAATTAACCCTCAACTGAATAGGTGTTGTTGCATGCTACGTATCATCCAAGAAGCCCTGACGTTCGACGATGTGTTGCTGGTTCCCGGCCACTCGACCGTCCTCCCTCACACTGCAAACTTACAAACGCGCCTTACGCGTAATGTAACGCTTAATATCCCAATGGTGTCAGCTGCCATGGACACGGTTTCTGAAGCCCGCCTAGCAATCGCGCTAGCACAAGAGGGTGGTATTGGTTTCATTCACAAGAACATGAAGCCAGAAGAGCAAGCTAAACACGTACGCGAAGTTAAAAAATATGAAAGCGGTGTGGTATCTGACCCGGTAACGGTAGATAAAGATGCGACTATCGGTGACGTTATTTCCCTTTCTAAACGCCTTGGTTACTCGGGTTTCCCTGTAACAGATAAAGACAATAACCTTATTGGTATTGTTACTGGTCGAGACCTTCGCTTTGAAAAGCGCTTAGAGCTACCTATTAGCAATGTGATGACCGGCAAAGATGATTTGGTTACGGTTAAAGAGGGTGCAAGCTCTGACGTGGTGTTAGACCTTATGCACGAACACCGTATTGAAAAAATTCTCGTGGTTGATGATGCATTCAAGCTAACCGGCCTCATCACCGTTAAAGACTTTCAAAAAGCTGAAAATAAACCTAATGCATGTAAAGATGAATTAGGCCGCCTTCGTGTTGGCGCTGCAGTGAGTGTAGGGCCAGGTACTGATGAGCGTATTGCACTATTGGTTGACGCTGGCGTTGACGTTCTGCTTATCGATACTTCACACGGCCACTCACAGGGCGTTATTGACCGCGTTAAGAAAGTACGCGCAGATTTCCCAGACATCCAAATTATTGCGGGTAACGTTGCAACGGGCGACGGCGCAAAAGCACTAGCTGATGCGGGCGTAGATGCGGTTAAAGTAGGTATTGGCCCTGGTTCAATTTGTACTACCCGTATCGTAACCGGGTGCGGTGTACCTCAAATTACTGCGGTATCTGATGCTGTTGAAGCACTTAAAGATACCGATATTCCCGTTATTGCTGACGGCGGTATTCGTTTCTCTGGTGATATTGCCAAGGCACTGGCTGCCGGCGCAAGCTGTGTAATGGTTGGCAGTATGCTAGCGGGCACCGAAGAATCACCAGGTGAAGTAGAGCTGTTCCAAGGCCGCTACTACAAGTCGTACCGCGGTATGGGCTCGCTAGGTGCAATGAACCAAAGCCATGGTTCATCAGATCGTTACTTCCAAGAGTCTAACAACGCTGAAAAATTGGTACCAGAAGGTATCGAAGGTCGCGTCGCCTATAAAGGGCCGATTGCGAACATTATTCATCAGCAAATGGGCGGTTTACGTTCAGCTATGGGCTTAACTGGCTGTGCTACTATTGAAGAGATGAACACCAAAGCGCAATTCGTGCGCGTTACGTCTGCCGGAATGGGCGAGAGTCACGTACACGATGTAAGCATAACCAAAGAAGCGCCAAATTACCGTTTAGGTTAAGGCGACCGACGACTGCGAGGCTGGTACTACACCAGCCTTTGTTCTTTTATTTAACGGGTAAAAACAAAACATGACCACAAATATCCACGACCAACGCATACTCATTTTGGATTTTGGCTCGCAATACACGCAGTTAATTGCACGTCGCGTTCGCGAAATTGGTGTTTACTGTGAGCTATGGGCTTGGGATGTCACGGAAGAGCAAATTCGCGAATTCAATCCGCAAGGTATCATTTTATCTGGTGGGCCTGAGTCGGTCACAGAAGAAGGCTCTCCGCGAGCGCCAGATTATGTATTTGAAGCTGGTGTGCCTGTATTAGGCGTGTGCTACGGCATGCAAACAATGGCTCACCAATTAGGCGGTGGTGTATTAGGTTCTGATAAGCGCGAGTTTGGCTACGCGCAGGTTGAAGTGATTAAACCAAGCCCGCTACTTGATAAAATTGAAGATGCCATTGGTGATAACGGCGCAGCCCTGCTTGATGTATGGATGAGTCATGGGGACAAAGTGGCCGCTATTCCTGAAGGCTTTGAAACTATTGCGCAAACGGCGTCATGCCCTCACGCTGCAATGTATAACGAAGAGAAGCAATTCTACGGTGTTCAATTCCACCCAGAAGTGACTCACACCCGCCAAGGTATGCGCTTACTTACCCAATTCGTAATGGATATTTGTAAGTGTGAAAAGCTGTGGACGGCAGGAGCGATAATAGAAGATGCCATTGAGCGCATTAAAGAAAAAGTAGGTGATGAGAGAGTTATTCTTGGTCTTTCAGGTGGCGTAGACTCTTCAGTTACTGCCATGCTGCTTCACCGTGCTATAGGCAAAAACCTCACCTGTGTATTTGTAGATAACGGGCTGTTACGCCTAAATGAAGCTGACCAGGTAATGGAAATGTTTGGCGACCACTTTGGGTTAAACATTATCCGTGTCGATGCAGAAGGGCGTTTCTTAGACCGCCTTAAAGGCATTGAAGACCCAGAGCTTAAGCGCAAAGCCATCGGTAACGAGTTTGTTCGCGTATTCGATGAAGAGGCGAGTAAGTTAGAAAATGCCAAGTGGCTAGCACAGGGTACTATCTACCCAGACGTGATCGAGTCAGCGGGCTCTGCAACAGGTAAAGCACACGTAATTAAGTCTCACCATAACGTAGGCGGCCTTCCAGAAGATATGGAACTAGGGCTAGTTGAGCCACTGCGTGAGCTATTCAAAGACGAAGTACGTAAAATTGGCTTAGAACTAGGCTTGCCATACGACATGCTTTACCGTCACCCGTTTCCTGGTCCGGGTCTAGGCGTACGTGTGTTAGGCGAGATAAAGAAAGAGTATTGCGATTTACTTCGTCGTGCCGATGCTATCTTTATCGAAGAATTGTATGCCGCCGATCTTTACCAGAAAGTAAGTCAAGCGTTCACGGTATTCTTACCCGTGCGCTCAGTTGGCGTAATGGGTGATGCCCGCAAATACGACTGGGTGGTAAGCCTTCGAGCGGTAGAAACCATCGACTTTATGACAGCACACTGGGCGCACCTGCCATACGACTTCTTAGGTAAAGTGTCGAACCGCATTATCAATGAAATCGACGGCATCAGCCGTGTGGTCTATGATATTTCAGGTAAACCGCCTGCTACCATTGAGTGGGAATAACCTGCTTTAATGCAATAAACAAAAAAGAGCTTTCGGGCTCTTTTTTTGTGAGAGCTACTGCGAACAATATTCGTATGAGTCGTTATATAAACGTATGCTTATTTATACGTACCATGTAACCATACCGTCATAAAAATATCATTTAATGGCGACGTCCTTCTTTGAATTTATACTAAAGGTTAAGCCGTGTTCAACTACACTAGCATCAGCCGTTTGGTTATGACGCCCGTTCTAGCCAGCTTCTTTATCCTCGTATTGTTAAACGGTGCGTCTATTTTAAAATCGTTTTCACTGCTTAATGCTTTTGATGAACTAGAAAATACTCTAGTACAGTCAGAGCGTGACGTAAATACCACGCTAAGTACATTCAAAACACAGGTTCAGGAATGGAAAAACGTACTGCTTCGCGGCCATAAAAAAGAGGATAGAGTAAAATATTGGGAGCGCTTCAAACAACGTGAAGCGGATATTACTCGCCAATTCGACAAGATGTTATCAAGTGCGGTTATCAACGATAGCGTTAAATCGAACATTAGGCAGTTTCAACAGGCTCACGCCGTCATGGCTGAAAAATACCGCGAAGGTTATAACGCATTTGTCGATTCGGGGTTTGATCCAAAAGTAGGCGATAGTTATGTTCGTGGTATTGATAGAGAGCCGGCGAAGCTTTTAAGCGGCATTGCCTCAGATATAGCGTCGGATTCAGCCAGTGCAATTGCTGCACTTAAAGCGAATACGCGAAGTATGCTTTGGGTGATAATACTGGCAGCAATCGTATTGTCTGTATTGTCTGTAGTTTATGTCATCGCCCGCTTGCGTTTGCAGGTCATTAAGCCTACTAAAGAGGTTGCTGCATGTATATCAAACCTAGCGAACAGTCATTATGACTATGCGCTTACTTATACAAGCGATCATGAGCTTGGTATGCTGGCGAACTCTGCACGGGCTTTACAGTACAAGCTAAAAGAGTCTGTTGCGCAGCTCCAGCAGGCAGAGAGAGAAATTGATAAAGCGTTTGGTACCCTTGGGAATGTCAGTCAGTCGATTATGGAAGGCGCTAATGATCAACGCGACGCGTCCCGCTCTTTAGATAGTAGTACTGACAAGCTTAAAGAAATCGTACAAAACTTGGTGGCGATAACCGACCAGGTAGCGGTAGCAACCAATAATTCTGAAAAAAATGTGGCAAGCTGTTATGCCACATTCGAAAGCGCCAATGCCGGGTTTAAACAATTAGCTAAAACGGTGACTGAATCAAGCGACATTGTTTCAGATTTACAAACCCGCAGTACGAATATTTTAAAAGTTGTGAATGTCATCAATGAAATAGCGGACCAAACCAATCTTTTAGCGCTTAACGCAGCAATTGAAGCCGCGAGAGCAGGGGAGCACGGGCGAGGTTTTGCGGTGGTCGCTGATGAGGTGCGCGCCCTCGCCGCTAAAACGCAGCAATCGACGAAAGAAATTAACGATATATTAAGCAGCTTTGAAGCCGAAGCAAAAGGGGCTGTTGCGGCTATGTCATCAGGCAAACAGTTATCTGATACTAACGCAGCGGAGGCTGCTACAGCGCTTGAAACGTTAAATAACGTGGTAAAAGATATTCAAGAGACTGCGAGTGTAGTGGTTGCGCTTAACGAGGCTGCAGATGAACAAGAGGCCGTATTGCATCAAGTTGAGATGATAATAAGCAATGTGGTTAACTCTTCAGAGAAGTATCACCAGCTCGCACAGCGCGACGATATGTCTCACTCTATGAAAAGTATGTCAGAAAACGTAGAAAAAGTGGTGAACAGTTTGACCCGCTAGCGTCCCTTTGTCAGTATCAAACGCTATTTATTGAAAAAGGAGCAGTCATGCTCCTTTTTTCGTTGCCAAGCCGCAAGTAATTAAAACCAGTACGTGAAGTGAAGAGTGTACCGAAATTGATGACAACGCCATTAGTCTTTCACCCCATATACAGTCAGCTAGACCTTCCCGAACGGCATCGCTTTCCCATAGAGAAATATGTGGGTATTCGAGATGAATTAATAAGGCGAGGAATAGACAAGGCGCGTTTTATTACTCCGTCGCCTTTAGATTTCTCTGTGTTGACAGACAACTACGACCGTCAATATGTAGAGGCGCTCACATCCGGCAATTTAGATAAGAAAGCCATGCGGCGCATTGGTTTTCCGTGGTCACAGCAGCTCATCGAGCGCACCCGAACCGCGGTTGCTGGCACATGCTTAACTGCCTCATTAGCATTACAGCACGGCAAAGCGCTTAACTTAACCGGTGGGTATCATCATGCTTTTGCTGATTTCGGCTCAGGGTTTTGTTTATTTAACGATTTATATCTTGCGGCGAAAACCATGCAAAAATCGTCCGCTATTGATAATGTACTTATCGTTGATTTAGACGTGCACCAAGGCGATGGAACGGCAAAGCTTGCTGAAAATGATAGAGATATCTTTACCTTGTCTATACATGGAGAAAAGAACTTTCCTTATAGAAAGCAGCAATCAGACATCGATATTGGGCTTGCCAAAGGTACCGAAGATGATGAGTACCTACAAACACTTGAACAAGCGCTGGCACTAGCAAAAAGGCAATTTCAGCCCGATGCTCGATGCTATTATTTATGATGCCGGTGTTGATGTGCACGTGAATGACGATTTAGGGCATTTACATATCTCCACCGAAGGGGTGTACGAAAGAGACAAAATCGTATTCGCGCTGGCCGAACAATTAGGTGTGCCTATTGCAGCCGTTATTGGTGGAGGGTATCAGCGAGATATTGCAGCGCTGGTGGATGTACATATTCAGCTATATCGCGCCGCGGGGGTAATAAGTTAGGCGCTGTAAAAAGCGAGTAGCTAAATAAAAAGCGCGCTAAACATGTAAGCGTAGCGCGCTTGATTTACTTCATAGGGTGAGGGGTATCAGCCTATAAGAAAAGCAGCTGGAAACCCAAACCAATGCGCTCTTGCGACCGGTTATAGTCGATAAGTGAATCACCATAGCCGTTGAAATATTGCAGTAAGATTTCGTACCTATCAGAAATGGGGTAAGTCAAATCTAGTTGAATACTGCCTCGGTTTTCATCGAAATCTAAATTGTTTCTAAGTAGGGCGAGTACTTTGAATGCTCCAATTTTTCTACCATATCCGAACTCCATTCGCCCGTAATAGTCCTCTATATCAGGGTTATCATCGCCCGTAGGATCTAATGGATCTTCTTTTTCGTCTTCAGGAATACGATACCAGGTTTTTAGGTAATAAATGTCGTCGTTATCACTGAATACAATAGAGGCAAATAAGCGGTTCCAGCTTCTTGATTGTAGGCCGCTTTGACCATTAGACATGTGATTGAAGCCTACTTGAAATGTATTAAATTTATACCCCAGTACGGAATAATCAGCGGTTTCCTGCCAAAAAATTTCTGGCTCGTAGTTGGTCTCGCGAAACGGCTTAGATGCCTCGCTATTATACAGCTGCCAAAATGATGTCAGCGTAAAGCCAAAATACACCCCGTCGAATCCTGTATCTTCTAAGTAAAGGGGGAGTTTGGCACTGACTTGGAATTTTGCTTCTTTATTATCGACGTTTTCGTCCGTCAAGTCTTCGTTTCCAGTGGTATTGGGGTTGGAAACGTAAGTAATGGGAAGCAGGTAATTTTGTCGATGTTGCGTAATAGCAAACACGTTATCCAGCGCTTCTTTATCACCTTCTAAACGGTCATCTAACGCGCTTTCTGAGGTGGTATCACGCTTTATAATGTCAATGACTTCGATACCTTCTTCATCTTGAGAGGGATCGTTGGTTTCGTTTTGATTGCTTATTTGTTGCTCGCTGCTATCAACGATTTGAGGTTGAGTGCTAACAACATCTGAGGATGTTTCTTGTCCACACACACTTGTGCTAGCAGCAAACGCTGCCAAAAATACGAAAGGCTTTAACACTGACACCTTTAATTCTCCGTAACATGGGGTTATTTTTATGCTTAACTGAAGTCCAGTGTGAGGCCTTCTGAGGAAGCAAATACGTGTAAAGTAGACTCTGCCACTGTGACATATTCATTACAATGTTTTACAACATCATCTATATCGTCATCTGTGCGTTCTGGATCATGACTGTATAGTGCTAATTTTTTTGCATTGGACGCCATAGCCAGTTTAACCGCCTCCTCAGCCACAGAGTGGCCCCACCCGTTTTTAGCAGGCATATCAGACAGCATATACTGTGCATCGTGAATAAGTAAGTCTGCATTCTCAGCAAATTTAGCAAAATCAATAAAGTCGGTTTCTTTCTTATAAGGAGGGTAAAGCTCATTATCTGTAATGTAAGTAACCTTCACACCATCAGCGTTTATGCAATAGGCGCTGCCGCTTCCCGGATGATTCATTGCAAGTCGCGTGATCTTTGCGCTTCCTATTGCAAAGGTGTTGTCCGCTTTCGGTATTTCAATAAGCGAGATGTTTGCTCTGAGCGCACTTCTTGGTACGGGAAATAACGATCCTTCCATTTGTTTTAAAATTTGGTCTGGTTCTTCAAACAGAGTTTGTCCTGGATAGATATTTATTTCGCGTTCGGCTTGATATATGGGAGGAAAGAAGGGGAAACCTTGTATGTGGTCCCAATGATTATGGCTCAGCAAAAGATGGATAGGGGTGTTCTTTTTCGCTAAGTGCTCACCAAGAAGGCGAATACCCGTTCCAGAGTCGAGGACGATATCGGTACCGTCCTCAAGCTCGATATGAACGCATGCTGTATTGCCACCATAGCGGACGAAAGCTGCTCCCGGAGTGGGTATAGACCCTCTAACGCCATAGAATGTTAACCGCATACGCCCTCTTTATACTTAACTTATGGGCAAGTTCAGATGTTAGAGTGCGGCTACAAATTCTTTTGCTGCGCTGAGGTCTAATAACTGCTTCTCGCCAGTACGTCTATTTTTATACTCAACCTGTTGATTATCTAGGTTTCTTTCACCAATAACAATACTATGAGGTATGCCAATTAATTCCATGTCATTGAACATAACACCCGGGCGCTCTTTTCTATCGTCAAATAGCACTTCTATGCCTAATGCAACAAGCTCTTCATAAAGGGCTTCGGCTGCTTCTTTGATACGGTGAGACTTATGCATATTCATTGGTATTAATGCAATTTTAAACGGTGCGATAGGATCTGGCCACTTTATGCCAAATTTATCGTGATTTTGCTCAATGGCCGCCGCCACAATACGTGATACACCAATACCGTAACAGCCCATAGTAAGGGTTTGGTGCTTGCCTGTTTCGCTCAATACACCGCAGTTCATTGCTTCTGAATATTTTCTACCAAGCTGGAAGATATGACCTACTTCAATACCGCGTTTGATATCGAGCGTACCTTGGCCATCAGGTGATGCGTCGCCGGCAACGACATTGCGGATATCAACGGTATTGATACCATTTGGCCAGTTAACGTTGACGTTAACTTTTCCGCCTGCGCCAGCACCTGTTGTGAAATCAGCAAGGGCTGCTGCACTTGCGTCAACGTAAGCAGGTACGGGCAGGTTAGTTGCATCTGCAAAGAAAGGCGATACACCAAGCACATCTTTTGCTTGTTCAAATGACGCTTCAACAAGAGGAATAGCAACGCCGTCTATTTTTTCAGCCTTAATGTCGTTTAGCTCATGATCTGCACGTAGTACGAGCGCTACCCATTTATCAGCAACAACGTCTTCGCCTTTATCATTGAGTTCATTAGCCCCTTTTACTAATACGACTTTAACGGCGTTAGTAGCGTTGGCATCGACACTCTTTAAAATCGCATTAAAGTCTTTGCCTTTGGCATCTTTGGTTTTAACATCGGCGCCGGAAGGCGCTGCTTTTTCAGGCGCAACGGCCGCAGCCATTTCAACATTAGCGGCGTAATCGCTGTCGCTTGAAAACGCGATAGCATCTTCACCTGATTCAGCAAGTACGTGGAATTCGTGCGAGTGGTTACCACCAATAGAGCCAGAGTCAGCAATAACCGCTCTGAAATCGAGCCCCATGCGAGAGAAAATCGCACAGTAGGCGTCGTACATTTTCTGGTAGGTCTCTTCTAAGCAGCTATCTTCCAAGTGAAAGCTGTAGGCGTCTTTCATTGTAAATTCGCGACCGCGCATAATACCGAAACGAGGGCGAACTTCGTCTCGGAATTTGGTTTGAACCTGATACAGATTCAAAGGAAGCTGCTTATAGCTGCTAATTTCATTGCGTACAAGCGCCGTGATCACCTCTTCATGGGTTGGACCTAGCACGAAATCTCGCTGGTGGCGGTCTTTAACGCGAAGTAGTTCAGGGCCGTATTCTTCCCAACGGCCTGATTCTTCCCACAAATCCGCGGGCTGAACAACGGGCATTAGCACCTCAATAGCACCTGCTTTGTTCATTTCTTCGCGAACAATATTGGCTACTTTGTTTAGTACACGAAGACCAGAAGGTAGCCAAGTGTAAAGACCTGAAGCTAGCTTTCTGATCATGCCAGCTCTAAGCATAAGCTGGTGGCTAATAACCTCTGCGTCTGCAGGTGTTTCTTTCTGCGTGGCAAGCAAATATTGACTAGTGCGCATGTAAAGCAGGTTTCCTGTTAAATTTATAATATAAATAGTGAGTGTGAAGGCAATACGCTCAACTTTTTATGTCACAAAACGCGAGTAAGAAGGGCGTGGCATCACTTATTTTGGCGTATTCTAATTAACTGTGAGCAATTACGCCACAGACGGTTACCACTTATCGGTGATTTATCCTAGTTGAACAAGCTCAGTCACGCACACCGCAGCATTTTTAATAGTGAACCCCACATCGATATCATATAGCGTGACGCGATAGATTTTTTCATCATTATCAAGATGTTGTTTATACGCAGGGCGGGGGTCTTGGGCGAGAACTGCAGTTACTAGGGCTGAAAAATCGCTATGTTTCGTTTCTATTTTCTCCAGCATAGACGAGAGACTAGGAGCGAAAAAAACATCCCGGTGGGGGATAGGGTTAATGTCGTCTAGCTTGTCTTTTGCGTTATCAACACTATCGGCATATGAAATATAAGGCTTAACATCGATGAGCGGCGTGCCGTCTACAAGGTCTACGCCTTCAACACAAAGCTGCGTTTGCCCGTTTCTGCTGGTAATGCCCTTATTAACTACGACCGACATTCCAATGCCGTTAGGTCTATGCGTACTTCTGCTTGCTAGTACGCCCATTGTTGCATTACCACCTAACCGAGGGGCTTTTACGGTACTTTTCCAGCCACGCTCTAGATTTTGGTGAAAAATGAACAAAAGCCATAAATGACTGTAGTGCTCTATTCCTTTTAGCATATTGATGTCGTTAAACCCTTCCCCGAACGTAATAACACCTTGTGCTTTTGCTAGGTTTGGCTGCCTAGGAATGGCGAATTTTTGTTTGAACGGGGTGGCGATAGTGGCAATACTGGCTATGTCGAAAGAAGAAGGGGCGGTCACGCTTTGTTCCTAACGCAGTTAAAGAAAATATTATTTGTCATATTACTCTCATATATTGAAGGTAAGGTAGCCCTTCAAGTGAAAACTTGGTCCAAATTAAACGCCGACTATTTGTGTCGTTAGCGGGTTTGTTTGGATTCCCTGGAGTAATCCAATGCTTTAAGCCTGCCTGAGTAACGGTTAAAACGGTGCTAAATAGTAGTGTAGTGTTTTCAGATTAACCTATCTCTAATCAAACGCATCGCTATTCTTGCCTTACTCGGCGGGCTTGTCTTTTTTAATTTCTTTTAGCACTTTTTCGAAGTACGGACAGCCTAGTGACTGTGCTTTTTCAATGTTGTGACTGAAAATCTTCTCTGCATCTTCTTCTTTTTTCATATAGCGCGTAATATCGGCTTCGCGAATAAGGTGTAGAAGGGGATAGGGAGAGCGATTAGTAAAGTTTTCAGCGTCACTCGCCTCACTGCCATCAAATATATAATCAGGGTGGAAACTCGCGAGTTGATAGGTTCCGCTATAGCCCCAGTCATGAAGCATATTATCCGCGATGGCTAAGACATCAAGGTATTCGTCGAAGTCCCCAAGGGTTGTGTGAGTAAGTGCAATTAGCGTAGTAGCAGTGTCTTCGTTCTCTTCTAAATGCCTGACTTCATCATAGAGCGATCGGATAACGTCGCCCACATCACCGCCTATAACTACGCATCGAATACCGCTTGGTGTTCTTACATAGCGGGCGAAGGGGCAGAAATTGTGCTCTATAACAATATCATCAACCCATTTTAGCGTTGCATCAATAACGTGCTGTTCGAGTAAGGGGGAAGTTAAATTAGCCATAGTAGGAATAAAATAAGTAGGGTTGTATGTTGTGTTGTAGCGTGGGCTTATCAAAAAGGCAGACATCACTCTCTGCCTTTGTTTGTTACGCTATTAAGGTTGCTTATTGATGTAAAATGAAGATGGACTATTAAGAGTGATACTTAACATACGCTTCTAACGTATTTTCAATAAGGCTCGCTACGGTCATTGGCCCTACACCGCCAGGAACCGGCGTGATCCAACCGGCCCGTTCCTTCGCTTTATCAAAGTCTACATCTCCCACCAAAGAGCCATCGTTAACCCGGTTAATGCCGACATCAATAACAATAGCACCAGGCTTCACCCAGTCTCCTGGAATGAAATTCGGCTTACCTACAGCAACAACCAGCAAGTCCGCACGTTGAACATGGCTTTTTAAGTCTTGAGTGAACTTGTGGCAAGTGGTCACTGTGCAGCCTGCTAACAATAGCTCAAGGCTCATTGGGCGGCCTACAATATTTGAAGCGCCTACAATAACCGCGTCCAAACCTTTCACAGGGCGCTTAGTCGACTCTATCATTGTCATGATGCCTTTAGGCGTACACGGGCGTAATGCAGGGATACGCTGTGCAAGGCGACCAATATTATAAGGGTGGAACCCGTCTACATCTTTATGCGGATGGATACGTTCTAGCACCTTTTCCGCATTTAAACCTGCGGGAAGCGGAAGCTGCACTAAAATTCCGTCTATTTCTCTATCTTCGTTAAGCTGATCCACTAAGTTAAGCAGTGTCTCTTCAGTCGTATCAGACGGAAGGTCGAATGAACGAGAAACGAAACCTACTTCATCACAAGCTTTTCTCTTGTTAGATACATACACTTGTGAGGCGGCATCGCTACCCACTAAGACAACCGCAAGGCCTGGCTGTCTTTTACCTGCTTGAGTTAACGAGTCAACGTAGGAAGTAACGTGTTGGCGAACTTGTTTGGCAATTAATTTGCCGTCAATAAGGTGAGCGGTCATAGTCTTGTACGATTCTTATATGGTTGAGTGGTCAACAAGTGGGCTATATTGTTTCATAAAACAGGGCTAATACTCTAGCAATTATTGGAGGTTATTACGCGTTAGCATAAGCGTTATGGTAAGTTAAAAATTCATTTAACAGGGTTTTGCCCCTACGATTACACGTCTTTGTATATCAAATAAATTAATTCACGGTTACAAGGGGGCCCACATCCTCTTCATTAACAGAAAAATCATTTCAAAGAAGGCCCGAATTAAGGCGCTATTGTTCAAAAAAACGTGAGAATGCGTGCTTTGTGAGCGGTTGATTATTTTATTTAAAAAAGTGTTTGACGAGGTGGGGGGATGTCAGTAATATTCGCACCCCGTAACGGCACAGAGGCTAGCGCTTCAGGTCGGTACAACAGTCGGTGAGTGGCGCAGCTTGGTAGCGCACTTGTTTTGGGTACAAGGGGTCGCAGGTTCAAATCCTGTCTCACCGACCATTTTTGCAGCGAAGATTCGCCAAGCGCCCGTAGCTCAGCTGGATAGAGCAACGGCCTTCTAAGCCGTGGGTCGCAGGTTCGAATCCTGCCGGGCGCGCCATGCGAGTCAGGTAGGTCCTGACAGCAAGGCTGAATTTTTTATTTTACACTGCTAAGATAAAGCGTGTAAGTTGCAAACACACCCTATGGTGGGCGTAGCTCAGTTGGTAGAGCCCCGGATTGTGATTCCGGTTGTCGTGGGTTCAAGTCCCATCGTCCACCCCACTTTTTCGCGGAAGTGGTGGAATTGGTAGACACGCTGGATTTAGGTTCCAGTGCTTCACGGCGTGAGAGTTCAAGTCTCTCCTTCCGCACCATATTTTCAAGCTTTATTAAAAGCTTAACAAAGCATTCCAGTCGGTGAGTGGCGCAGCTTGGTAGCGCACTTGTTTTGGGTACAAGGGGTCGCAGGTTCAAATCCTGTCTCACCGACCATTTTTGCTTTTTCGATTCATCGAATTCCCAGAGTTCACTATGCAATCGCCTAGCGCATGGCAGATTTGAATCGATTATCGAGCGTGTAAGTTAGGTCCTGACGGCTCGAGCGATGTTTATGTGTTCAATTCACACATAAACAGATACAGGACTACTGTGGTGGGCGTAGCTCAGTTGGTAGAGCCCCGGATTGTGATTCCGGTTGTCGTGGGTTCAAGTCCCATCGTCCACCCCACTTTTTCGCGGAAGTGGTGGAATTGGTAGACACGCTGGATTTAGGTTCCAGTGCTTCACGGCGTGAGAGTTCAAGTCTCTCCTTCCGCACCATGTTTTCAAGCTTTATTAAAAGCTTATCTTTAAAGATATCTCTGTCGGTGAGTGGCGCAGCTTGGTAGCGCACTTGTTTTGGGTACAAGGGGTCGCAGGTTCAAATCCTGTCTCACCGACCATTATCTTACATCTACACACGCTATTCTCCTTAGTACTTATACGATTTCCCCCGTTTCTTTGCATATTTTTACGCTTAGCTTCGCTGTTTGTTTAAATTGCGTTCAATTGCGTGTTACAAACTTGTGTTTGCCTCTCGACTCTTGTGGTGTGCGGCTGTATACTACCGCGTCTTTTTTTAACCAGTATGTTTGATTCGGGTTAGCACATTGACACGATAATTGTGTCCTAATCATGAATTTTCAAACGTCGAATAACGACCTCTACCCCGGAGTGATGTGCAAATAATGCATGACGGGTGAGGGGATTGAGAACAAAACGCCTGTAGAGGCGTATAGTTGAGGTAACATAATGCAAGTTTCAGTCGAGACGACCCAGGGTTTAGAACGCCGTCTTACAATCACCGTTCCATCTGACACGGTTGATTCAGCAGTTAAGTCACGCCTACAGCAGTTGGCAAAAACGCAACGCATCAACGGCTTCCGTCCAGGTAAAGTACCTGTGAGCGTAATCAAGAAGCGTTTCGGCCAGGCAGTTCGCCAAGAAGTTGCTGGCGATGTTATGCAGCAAAACTTCTACCAAGCGGTCATTCAAGAAAAAATTCAGCCTGCAGGTATGCCTAAGTTTGAGCTGACTAAAGACGAAGACGGTCAGGACCTAGAATTTACAGCATCTTTTGAAGTTTACCCAGAAGTAGAAGTGAAAGGTGTTAGCGATATCGAAATCGAAAAGCCAGTAGTGGAAATTACTGACGAAGATCTTGATAACATGATGGAAACACTTCAGAAGCAGCACGCCACTTGGAAAGAAGTTAAGCGTAAAGCGAAGAAAGACGATAAAGTAATTATCGACTTTGTTGGTTCTATTGACGGTGAAGAGTTCGAAGGTGGTAAAGCTGAAGACTTCGCGCTAGAGCTTGGTAAAGATCGCATGATCCCTGGTTTCGAAAAGCCACTAGTTGGCGCGAAAGCAGGTGAAGAAGTAACTATCGAAGTTACTTTCCCAGAAGATTACCACGCTGAAAACCTAAAAGGTAAAGACGCGGTTTTCCAAGCTACCGTTAAGAAAGTTGAAGGTTTAGATCTTCCAAAAGTTGACGAAGAGTTTGCTAAACTATTCGGTGTTGAAGAAGGCGGTGTAGATGCGCTTAAAGCAGAAGTTCGCAAGAACATGCAGCGTGAACTAGACCAAACGCTTAAAGCACAAGTTAAAGAAGACGTTATCTCTAAATTGGTAGACGCTAACGAGATTGATATTCCTCAAGCGCTTATCGACCAAGAAGTTAACGCACTTCGCGAGCAAGCTAAGCAACGTTTCAGCCAGCAAGGCGGTGGTCAGAACCTTCCAGATCTACCGGCTGAGTTGTTCACTGACAACGCTAAGCGCCGCGTATCTATTGGTCTACTTCTAGGTGAAGTGATCAAAGAGAACGAACTTAAAGCAGACGAAGCTAAAGTTAACGAGATGATCGAAACTGCTGCTTCAGCGTATGAAGATCCTCAAGAAGTTGTTGATTACTACAACAATAACCAAGAGCTTATGCAGCAAATGCAAAACGTTGCACTAGAAGAGCAAGCTATTGAGTGGGTTCTTGAGCAAGCAAAAGTTACCGAAGTAACTAAAGCTTTTGACGAGGTTATGAACAAACAGGCGTAATTTTTTACTGTCTGATTGACAATACTTGTCAGCAACTGCTTAAATGCTCGGAGCCTTCCGAGCATTTTTGTTTTTAACGCTAGATAATCAAGGTAGCTATGACTAATACCCCGTTTGACCCAATGAATGCACTTGTTCCTATGGTTGTTGAGCAAACCTCTAAAGGTGAGCGCTCATACGACATTTATTCGCGACTATTAAAAGAAAACGTTATTTTCTTAGTAGGGCAAGTTGAAGATCACATGGCCAACCTCATCGTTGCTCAAATGTTGTTCTTAGAAGCTGAAAACCCAGAGAAAGACATTTTCCTATACATCAACTCACCAGGCGGTTCAGTAACTGCTGGTATGGCAATTTATGATACGATGAGATTTATCAAGCCAGATGTGAGCACGGTATGTATGGGCCAAGCTGCCAGCATGGGTGCATTTCTACTATCTGCAGGAGCAAAAGGTAAGCGTTATTGTCTACCTAACTCGCGCGTAATGATTCACCAACCACTTGGTGGATTCCAAGGTCAGGCGTCTGACTTTGAAATACATGCGAAAGAAATTCTGTCTATTAAAGAGAAATTGAATCGCCTATTGGCAGACCATACTGGTCAAGACTATGAAAAAGTCGCGCGCGATACAGACCGTGATAATTTCTTGAGCGCAACTGAGGCAAAAGAATATGGCCTTGTTGACCAAGTTTTAGCAAATCGATCTGACGTAGCTGCAACTAAGTAGTATAGTTATAGTAGACCTGAGCCAGTGCAACGCACGTTTTGGTTTCGGCTCGGGCAAGGCAGAGGCAAAAGTAATGAGTGATAAGCAAAGCGGTGACGGTGATAATAAGCTACTGTACTGTTCGTTTTGTGGCAAAAGCCAACACGAAGTAAGAAAGTTAATAGCAGGCCCGTCGGTATTTATTTGCGACGAGTGTGTTGAGTTATGTAACGATATCATTCGCGAAGAAATTAAGGAAATCGCGCCTAAGCAAAAGCAGGACGCTTTACCCAAACCAACCGAAATTCATGCACATCTTGACGATTACGTAATTGGGCAAGAACATGCGAAGAAGGTACTATCAGTAGCGGTTTACAACCACTACAAGCGTTTGCGCAATGGCGATGTTCACGAAGGCGTTGAATTAGGCAAAAGTAATATTTTGCTTATAGGCCCAACAGGCAGCGGTAAAACGCTGCTTGCTGAAACCTTAGCGCGTTTACTTGACGTTCCATTTACTATGGCTGACGCCACCACGCTTACCGAAGCGGGTTATGTAGGTGAAGATGTTGAGAACATTATTCAGAAGCTGCTTCAGAAGTGCGACTACGATGTAGAAAAAGCCCAAAGGGGTATTGTTTACATCGATGAAATCGACAAGATTTCTCGTAAGTCTGACAATCCTTCTATTACTCGAGATGTATCGGGTGAAGGTGTGCAGCAGGCGCTACTTAAGCTAATAGAAGGTACCGTGGCTTCAGTGCCTCCGCAAGGCGGCCGTAAGCATCCACAGCAGGAGTTTTTGCAGGTTGATACCTCTAAGATCCTATTTATCTGTGGTGGTGCATTTGCAGGGCTTGATAAAGTTATCGAGCAACGCGCACAAAAAGACACAGGCATCGGTTTTGGCGCTACGGTCAAGTCGAAAGACAACAGCAAACAAATCAGCGAACTCTTTAAGCAGGTTGAGCCCGAAGATTTGGTTAAATATGGCTTGATACCAGAGTTCATTGGCCGTTTACCTGTTGTAACCAGCCTTGAAGAGTTAAATGAAGACGCACTAATTCAAATTCTACGTGAGCCTAAGAACGCAATTACCAAGCAATATGGTGCATTGTTCTCGATGGAAGATGTAGAGCTTGAGTTTAGAGATGACGCACTAAACGCGATTGCTAAGAAAGCAATGGAGCGTAAAACGGGTGCTCGTGGTCTTCGCTCAATCGTTGAGGCAGTGCTACTTGACACTATGTATGACCTTCCATCAATGGATGACGTGAGTAAAGTTGTTATTGATGAGACGGTTATTCGCGGTGAGTCAAAACCCATTTTGATTTACGATAGCAACGAAAAGAAAGCTGCCTCTGAATAATTGAGCGCGTTTTTTATATTGTTTTTAAAAGGTCCTTCGGGACCTTTTTTGATCGCGTGCTTCCTCGGCCTAATAGATAAAACTTACTTTTTGTTCATGTTTAACTGGCCTGACCTTATTGTTTATGCTCGCAAAAAGAATTGAAATTTCGATGCTCCCTGCCAGATTTGGTTGAAATTTGAACGGTCGTGGGCGCGTAGTCTATCCTTTCTACTAGATTTTCCAGTTAGGTATTGCTATACGCGAGAAAATCGATAATGGTTATACTAAGGTCAACAGGCCCTAGAGCAGGGAAGGTAAGGTTAAGGAATTAACGCACTTTAATAAGTTTCGATTGAACTTTGCTCTTGCATCCCCATATAAAAATGACATTTCAAACTAATTGAGAACAAGTATGACAGTTGAGCGTGAAAATCGCATTGAAATTCCTGTGCTTGCCTTGCGGGACGTAGTTGTTTACCCGCATATGGTCATACCCCTATTTGTTGGGCGTGAGAAATCAATCCGTTGCCTAGAAGCGGCGATGGATAATGACAAACAAATCTTCTTAGTAGCACAAAAAGATGCCGGCGTAGATGAGCCTGAAGCCGACGATATTTATACCGTAGGGACTATTGCTACTATTTTGCAGTTATTAAAGCTGCCTGACGGTACGGTTAAGGTACTGGTTGAAGGAAGCGTGCGTGGCGAAATAGAAAGCTATAAGCAGTCCGATCCTTTCTTTGTCGCTAATGTCGATAAGTTAGAAGACGAAGGCATTGATGAAAGCGAGCAAGAAGTGTTAATTCGCTCGGCGGTTTCGCAGTTTGAAGGCTACGTTAAGCTTAATAAGAAAATACCGCCAGAAGTACTGACTTCGCTTAATGGTATTGAAGATGCAGCGCGTTTAGCTGACACCATGGCAGCGCACATGCCGCTGAAACTTACCGAAAAACAAAAAGTGCTTGAGATGCAGGGCGTAAATGAGCGTTTAGAATACCTCATGGCACTGATGGAAGGTGAGATTGATTTGCTGCAGGTCGAAAAGAAAATTCGAACCCGCGTTAAGAAGCAAATGGAAAAAAGCCAGCGCGAATATTATTTGAATGAACAAATGAAGGCGATTCAAAAAGAACTCGGTGAGTTAGATGACGCGCCAGATGAGTTCGAAGCGCTGTCTAAAAAAATTACCGACGCGAAGATGCCAAAAGAAGCGGAAGACAAAGCGAAAGCAGAGCTTCAAAAGCTTAAGATGATGTCGCCCATGTCGGCGGAAGCTACCGTACTTCGTAGTTACATCGAATGGCTGACCAACGTGCCTTGGAACAAGCGTTCGCCGGTTAAGAAAGATCTTTCTCGTGCAGAAGGCGTGCTTAATGAAGATCACTACGGTCTTGAAAAGGTAAAAGAGCGTATTCTTGAATACTTAGCGGTTCAACAGCGTGTTAAAAAGCTTAAAGGCCCAATTCTGTGCCTTGTAGGTCCTCCAGGTGTAGGTAAAACCTCGTTAGGGCAATCTATTGCTAAAGCGACAGGACGCAAATATGTGCGTATGGCCCTAGGTGGCGTGCGCGATGAAGCTGAGATTCGCGGTCATAGACGTACTTATATCGGCTCTTTGCCGGGTAAACTGGTGCAGAAAATGGCAAAGGTTGGCGTAAAAAATCCGCTGTTCTTGTTAGATGAAATCGACAAGATGTCTTCGGATATGCGCGGTGACCCAGCTTCGGCACTACTTGAAGTACTAGACCCTGAACAAAACAACAGTTTCAGCGATCACTACTTAGAAGTGGATTACGACTTGTCTGACGTTATGTTCGTCGCCACTTCAAATAGTATGAACATTCCTGGGCCGCTACTTGATCGTATGGAAGTGATTCGTCTCTCTGGTTACACCGAAGACGAGAAGCTAAACATTGCGAAGAACCACTTAATTGGTAAGCAAATGGAGCGTAACGGGCTCAAAGCAAAAGAGCTAGAAATTACTGACTCTGCTGTTATTGGTATGATTCGCTACTACACCCGAGAAGCAGGTGTGCGTAGTTTAGAACGCGAAGTGTCTAAAGTCTGTCGTAAGGCCGTGAAAGATATCTTGCTTAAGAAGAGCAAAGATAAAGTAGTTGTAACGCAAGACAATCTAAAAGATTACCTTGGTGTACAGCGTTTTGATTACGGAAAAGCGGACAAAGACAATCAAATCGGTCAGGTTACGGGTCTTGCATGGACTCAAGTGGGCGGTGACTTACTGACCATTGAAACAACATCGGTGCCTGGTAAGGGCAAAATGACCTCTACGGGGTCGTTAGGTGATGTGATGCAGGAGTCAATTAAGGCTGCTATGACAGTAGTACGAAGCCGTGCAGAAAAGCTTCGTATCAACGACGACTTCTACGAAAAGCGTGATATTCACGTTCACGTACCGGAGGGAGCAACGCCTAAAGATGGCCCGAGTGCGGGTATCGCCATGTGTACGGCTTTGGTTTCTTCACTAACGGGTAATCCAGTGAAGTGCGATGTTGCCATGACCGGTGAAATTACGCTACGGGGTGAAGTGTTAGCCATAGGTGGCCTAAAGGAGAAATTACTTGCGGCCCATCGTGGTGGCATAAAAACCGTAGTAATTCCAAAAGACAATGAGCGAGATCTGGAAGAAATTCCAGATAATGTGAAGAAAGATTTATCAATTCACCCCGTTAAATGGATTGATGATGTTCTTGATATTGCACTTCAGGAACCCGTCGAAAGCTTCGAAGTGGTTAAAAAGTAACTCGTCATATTGGCTGCAAGCCTTTAATTTTAAAGGCGTGTAGCCATATTTTTTTTATAAATTTGCAATAATTGACTAAAAAACGTGCATTGAGCGAAAGAAAAGCCCATTTTTTTAAAAATAGGGCTTTCAAGTCGCAAAAGTTGTGTTACCTTTAACTGGTATTCGCTTGAAGCCTTGCCACAAAAGGGATTGCAGCGATTCATATAAAAAGTTAATTATTTGTGACTGAAGCTTGATGTTAACAAACAAGCTTGCTATAACGTTCAAGCAAAATCGTTTTGGACAAACAGTATAATAACAATCGAAGGGGATCATAATTGTGAACAAGTCTCAACTTATCGACCAAATCGCTGCTGGTGCAGACATTTCTAAAGCAGCCGCTGGCCGCGCTCTTGACGCATTCACTGACTCAGTAACTGCTGCGCTTAAAGACGGCGACCAAGTAGCACTAGTAGGCTTTGGTACTTTCTCAGTTCGCGAACGTTCAGCTCGCAGTGGCCGCAACCCACAAACTGGTGAGACTATTCAGATTTCAGCAGCGAAAGTTCCATCTTTCAAAGCTGGTAAAGCACTGAAAGACGCTTGTAACTAAGCAAAAAAATTATAGAAAAAGGCGATGGCTAGTCCATCGCCGTTTTTTATTTGTGAAACAAAGAATTGAATATTGGGGGCAGAGTCTTGTCACTGAGCCCATTATTAAACAGCAAATTTATATCTCAATGGCTTGCCAAGTTTTGTACTTGTTCTCGCGCCGTTGCGGTTAAACGAAAGACAGCATAAATAGTGCGTTTTGGCGTTTATATTCAGCGGCATTGGGTTATAATCAGCGCTTATTTTACTGGGTACCCGACAAAACGAAGGGTTACTGGTAACTGTAGTAAGCAACGGAGTTGAAGAACAATCATGCTAGAAAGAATCAGAGAAGGTTCTCAAGGCCCATGGGCGATGGCGATTATTGCGCTTATCGTTTTGAGTTTCGTATTCGCAGGTGTGGGTAGTTACCTTACATCAAATGGTACTACCGCAGTAGCCACCGTAAACGGCGAAGAGATTTCGGCACAAGAACTAGAGCGTGCATATCAAAATCAACGTGCACAAATGGAATCACAATACGGCGAAAGCATTGCGCAGCTTTTCTCTAGTGAACAGTACCTCGCGGATTTTAGAAAAAATGTGTTGGACAGACTTATCGCTGAAAAGCTTATTCAGCAACAAGCCACTAACATGGGATTGCGCGTAAGCGATGAGCAAATTCGCGAAACCATCGTTCAAATGCCAGAGTTTCAGTTTGGTGGTCAATTCGACAATGAACGCTTTCAAGCTATTCTTCGTCAAAATGGGTTCCAAGTAGCAGATTTCCGTGATTACCTTCGCACTCAAATGACACAGAATCAGCTGGCGGCTGCGCTAACTAATTCATCATTTGCGCTTGACGGTGAAGTTGAACAAGCCAATGCGCTTCAGCGCCAAACACGCAACGCCAAGTATGTGCTTGTAAGCTCAGATGAGTTTGCAGATTCTATTGAAGTGACAGACGCGGACATTGAAGCGTTTTATAACAATAACATCGCGTCGTTTGATACAGAGGAGCAGGTTAAACTTGCTTACGTTAAGCTTAGCGTAGAAGACCTTAAAGGCCGCGTTTCTGTAGATGAAGATTCAGTGCGTACGTATTACGATAACAACCTTGGGAGTTATGGTACCGAAGAGCAGCGCCGTGTTTCGCATATTCTTATAGAGGCAGGGGATGACACAGATGCAGCAAAAGCAAAAGCCGAATCGCTAAAAGCCGAGATTGATAGCGGTGCTGACTTTGCGGCGTTAGCAGAAGCGAACTCAGACGATACATTTTCTGCTGAAAATGGCGGTGACCTAGATTTTATAACGCCTGAAATGATGGACCCCGCGTTCGATGAAGCCGCATTTAGTTTAGAAAATGTAGGTGATGTGTCTGACGTCGTTGAAACCGAGTTCGGTTACCACATTATTAAGCTTACTGAAGTAAAAGAAGCGCAGGTGAAATCCTTCGATGAAGTGGCGGGCGAAATTCGCGATACACTTCTTTATGATGCCGCTATGGAAAAGTACTTTGAACTTCAAAATACGTTGGCGGAAATAGCGTTTGAGGTTCCCGATACGCTTGAAGACGCGGCTAATGCAGTTGATTTACCTATTCAAGAGTCAGTGCTTTTCAGTCGAAATACTGCGCCTGCTGAATTAAGTACTCCTGGTTTATTAGACGTTGCTTTCTCTTCAGAGCTTGTTGAAGAAGGACTTAATAGCGACATTATTGAGTTAGATGATGAGACCGTAGTAGTAGCACGTGTTGTCGAGCACCAGCCTCAGCGTACCCAGTCTCTAGATGAAGTGCGTGAAGGTATTGAAGCATCAGTGAAAGCTGAGAAATCGAAAGAAGCTGCTGAATCTTGGGCGTTTGATGTCGCGCAGAAAGTTCGTGCAGGCGAAAGCGTTGAAGATGAACTAGCAGCGAAATCGGTTGAGTGGGAAACGGCTGCTAACGTGCAACGAGCGGGCGGTACGCTAGCGCGTGCACTAGTAGACACACTGTTCTCATTAGCCCTTGAAGGGGATGATCAGGTTGACGTAGCGACTACCGTAAATGGCGACGTTGCTGTTGTTATGCTAGAAGGCGTAAACCCTGCGCCAGCGCTTGAAAGCGAGTTAGGTGAAAACCTGAAGCAACGCTTAGCACAGGTGCAAGGACAGCGAGTTTATCAACAGTACATTGACGCACTACGCGCGAACGCTGAAGTAACAATCTCTGAAGCACTGTAAAGTCTTATCCCACACTTAACTAACGAGCGTGGGATAACACCAAGAAACGTTAAAGGCCAGTATCGTTTAAGATACTGGCCTTTTTTGTTTGCCCAGCGAAGCTGGCAAACCCGTCAGGTTGAAAGAAACCTGAATCACCCTGACTGAGGGGAAGATAATCCGAATGGCAAGGGCGTTGTTGGCCAACGGCAGGGTCTGAAGGAAGCCATAGGAAGTTAGAGGTACACAACGCAAGTGAACCTGATTCGGCAAGACAGGAGGGTAAGCGTGCAAAATAGCGTGAAGCCCGATACTCAGTCAGTCCTGTTTTGTGTTTGAGGGGTGGGATTTCTAACAGGGAGCCAGCACAGTAACTGGGGAAGCCTGGCACCG